>URYK01000006.1 GCA_900552125.1 uncultured Solobacterium sp.
AATCGAACCCGGAGATAGCTGGTTCTCCTCGAAATAGCTTTAGGGCTAGCCTCATACAAGTCTTGCGGAGGTAGAGCACTGAATTTCCTAGGGGGCGTCAAAGCTTACCGAAGAATATCAAACTCCGAATGCCGTGTAGATGTTGTATGGGAGTCAGACTGTACGAGATAAGTTGGACAGTCAAAAGGGAAAGAGCCCAGACCGCCGGCTAAGGTCCCAAAGTGGGTGTTAAGTGGAAAAGGATGTGGGATCTCTAAGACAACCAGGATGTTGGCTCAGAAGCAGCCATTCATTAAAAGAGTGCGTAACAGCTCACTGGTCGAGAGGTCCTGCGCCGAAAATGTCCGGGGCTGAAACACCACACCGAAGCCGCGGAACCCGTAAGGGTTGGTAGAGGAGCATTCTTAGGGGAGCGAAGCATTACCGGAAGGGGATGTGGACCGCTAAGAAGAGAGAATGCCGGAATGAGTAGCGAGAGCAAGGTGGGAATCCTTGCGGCCGAATATCCAAGGTTTCCAGAGTAAAGCTGATCTGCTCTGGGTAAGTCGGGGCCTAAGGAGAGGCAGAGATGCGTATCCGATGGACAGCAGGTTTAAGATTCCTGCACCCCTTGTTATCAGAACTGCGGGGACACGGGAAGGGAAGCAGAGCCGGGAATGGAAAGCCCGGTGCAAGCGAAGGAGTCGCAGGGTTGGAAAATCCGCCCTGCATAAGACGAAGGCGTGATGCGGAGCGAAATGAAGTAGTGAAGCTGCGGCCCCTTCCTGTCGAGAAAAGCCGCTATCGTGTAGCAAGGGCCCGTACCGTAAACCGACACAGGTGGATGAGGAGAGGATCCTAAGGCCGGCGGGAGAAGTGTTGTTAAGGAACTCGGCAAAATGACTCCGTAACTTCGGGAGAAGGAGTGCTGCGCAAGCAGCCGCAGAGAAATGGCCCAAGCAACTGTTTAGCAAAAACACAGGTCTATGCGAAACCGAAAGGTGAGGTATATGGGCTGACGCCTGCCCGGTGCTGGAAGGTTAAGGGGAGAGGTTAGCGCAAGCGAAGCTTTGAACTTAAGCCCCAGTAAACGGCGGCCGTAACTATAACGGTCCTAAGGTAGCGAAATTCCTTGTCGGGTAAGTTCCGACCCGCACGAAAGGCGTAATGATTTGGGCACTGTCTCAACAACACACCCGGTGAAATTGAAATACCAGTGAAGATGCTGGTTACCCGCGCCAGGACGGAAAGACCCCATGGAGCTTTACTCCAGCCTGATACTGGGATTCGGTATTGCATGTACAGGATAGGTGGGAGGCTAAGAACTTATGGCGCCAGCCGTGAGGGAGCCGGTGTTGGGATACCACCCCTGCAGTACTGGGTTTCTAACCTGCGCCCGTGACCCGGGCGGGGGACAATGTCAGGCGGGGAGTTTGACTGGGGCGGTCGCCTCCGAAAGGGTATCGGAGGCGCTCAAAGGTTCCCTCAGAATGGTTGGAAACCATTCGAAGAGTGCAAAGGCAGAAGGGAGCTTGACTGCGACACCGACGGGTGGAGCAGGTACGAAAGTAGGACTTAGTGATCCGGTGGTATAAAGTGGGATTGCCATCGCTCAACGGATAAAAGCTACCCTGGGGATAACAGGCTTATCACTCCCAAGAGTTCACATCGACGGAGTGGTTTGGCACCTCGATGTCGGCTCATCGCATCCTGGAGCTGGAGCAGGTTCCAAGGGTTGGGCTGTTCGCCCATTAAAGCGGTACGCGAGCTGGGTTCAGAACGTCGTGAGACAGTTCGGTCCCTATCCGGCGCGGGCGGAGGATATTTGAGAGGAGCTGTCCTTAGTACGAGAGGACCGGGATGGACGGACCACTGGTGTATCTGTTGTCGACCAACGGCATGGCAGAGTAGCCAAGTCTGGAAGGGATAAACGCTGAAGGCATCTAAGCGTGAAGCCCCCCTAAAGATAAGATTTCCCATACCATAAGGTAGTAAGACCCCTTGAAGACGACGAGGTAGATAGGGCAGAGGTGGAAGTACGGTAACGTATGGAGCTGACTGTTACTAATCGGTCGAGGCTTTAACCAAAGAAGGCTGAAGTGTAGGAGATGTAGAAAGATTCTTGTATGTTGTTTTGAAGGTATATCCTTTATAATTTAATAAAGGGGCATAGTTTCAATGGTAAAACATCGGTCTCCAAAACCGCAGTTGGGAGTTCGAGTCTCTCTGCCCCTGTTACGAAAACAGATTAAATTTTATTTAGTCTGTTTTTTCTTTTATAGGAAAAGAAAGCGTATGTCAGATTTTACCCTTTGAATTTTAGCAAGATTACTTTGTGAAATGTTACAAAAATATTACAGAATACTACAAAACCACTTTACAAAAGAAGAATAATATGTTAGATTTAATAAATGTAACAGAAATGTAACAAAATATCAAAGAGTAGAATTGAGGCAGAATTATGATAAAGACAATAAAGAAAGTAGCTGTTATAATAATGACAGTCGTAATAATGATATCGACAGTTACGATAGCTGATCAAGCATCGTCGACAATCGTTCAGGCAGCATCAGGGTACAGTGGAAAGATTTATAAACACTGGTGCAAATTAAGAACAGCAAAGTCTAAACGTTCTAAAACGATCAAGAAACTAAGTGTAGGAACAAAAGTTACAGTATTATCAACAAGTGGAAGCTGGAGAAAAATTAAAGTTGGTAACAAAACTGGATATGCATTAAAAAAGTATGTTTATATCAGTACAAATGCACCAAAACTTACGGGAAGTACGTATAACAAAGGACGAACCGTTGCAAGTTTTGCACAACGATTTGTTGGGAATCCATATGTATGGGGAGGAACAAACTTGAATACGGGAGCGGATTGTTCAGGATTCGTAAAAAGCGTCTATAAGTCATTTGGATATAATCTTCCAAGAAGTTCATCCTCACAAAGAAGTGCAGGACGTAAGGTTTCTTACAGTAATAAACAGCCAGGAGATCTGATTTGTTATAGTGGGCATATTGCTATTTATATAGGCAATGGAAAGATTGTTCATGCAAGTTCAAGAAAAACAGGAATTAAGATTTCACCAAAGGCTAATTATCGAAAAGTACTTTCAGTAAGAAGAATTGTAAAATAAAAAAATCAGGAGAAAATATGAGATATGAAGGAATGATCTATCGGCCGCCAAGTGAAGCATACAGTCTAATCGTACAGGTAACGATCGGATGTAGTCAGAATCGTTGTATTTTTTGCAGCATGTTTAAAGAAAAACGATTTAGGATCAGAAAAGTAGAAGAAGTCTTAGAAGATTTACAAGATGCAAGAAATAAGTATCGATATGTAGAGAAGATTTTTTTGGCAGATGGAGATGCATTGATTTGTAAGATGACAGATCTTGAAGCAATCCTTCATTTTATCAAAGATCAATTTTCAGAATGTAAACAAGTAACTTTATACGGATCGCCAAGAAGCATTTTGATGAAACAACAAGAAGATTTGGACAAATTAAGAGAACTTGGAATATCTATGATCTATATGGGATTGGAATCAGGAAATGATGAAGTCCTTACATATATGAAAAAAGGTGTAACATCACAAGAGATGATAGAGGCAGCACAGAAAGTAAAACAGGCAAAGATCCGTTTATCTGTGACAGCTATATCAGGGTTAGGTGGAAGACGGCTATGGAAGGAACATGCAAAAGATACAGGACTTGTTTTATCCCAGATGAAGCCAGATTATATAGGATTGCTTACATTAATGATAGAAGAAGATCTTCCGTTAGCAGATAAGATCAGAAGCGGAGAATTTGAAATGTTAAATCCATATGATATTTTGATCGAGACAAAAGAAATGTTAAAATATATGGATTGCCCAGATTGTATTTTCAGATCGAATCATGCATCTAATTATGTGAATTTAAGAGGAACATTAAATCAGGATAAGGAAGCAATGATCAATCTGTTAGACGAGGCAATCAAAGGAAATGTTCATTTGAAATCAGAGTGGATGAGGGGATTCTAATATAGCTAGAATCAAGGAACGAGACAATAGGAATATTATGAGCCTATTGTCTCGTTCCTTTTTATGCAGAGAAACTCATAACTTAATGAATTCAGGTTTCTTATCTCGAAAGACGGTATAATAACGAATTCCAAGATTAGACAGAAAATCAGGTAATTTATAAAAATCATAAGCCATATGTTTTGGACAATGCCCATCAGATCCGATCGTAATAATTTCACCACCAAGTTCCATATATCTTTTTATGATCTCATGATGAGGATTTGGATCACTCATTCCGTATTTAAGTCCAGCAGTATTCACTTCAATACCTTTGCCATTTTCAATGATCATCCTTAAAATGGCATCTAAAAGATCAGAATAATCTCTATAATGGAATTCAAAAGAAGGATCCTTGATATAACGTGCAGCATAATCAAGATGTCCATAGACACAATAATGATTAAAAGAAGAAATATTTTTTAAGATATCTTCAAAATAATGAGCAAGTCCCAGACGGGCAGGATATGTTTCAAAATAAATCGCATCATATGGATCCATAAAATCAACAATATGAGTAGAACCAATGATAAAATCAAAAGGCTCATCCTTGACGAATGCAGCACATTGATCTAGGGTTGTTGGCATTAATCCAAGTTCCACTCCATAATTGATTTCAATCTGATCCTGATAGTGTTCTTTCATTTTAAATATTTCTTCTTTATAGGAAGGAAGATCTAGAAGGAAATCAAATCCATCAGGATTAACAGGATAATCAATATCGTGATGCTCTGTAAAACAAATAGTTTTAAGACCAAGTGAAACAGCATGTCGGATCATTTCTTCCATAGGAGATTCAGAATCGGAAGAAAAACTGGTATGTAAATGATAATCTGCAAGAATCATAAAAAACTCCTTTGTAAATAGTTAATATAATACTTTTATTATATACATTATGACAGAAAGGTAAAGAAAAAATAAAATCTATGTAAAAAGTTCTTTAAATATAAGAGTAGGTTTGTTAAAATTATTTATGTCGGAATAACGACAAATGAAATATATGTGGGAGATCCAATAAGAGGGTCTGTAAAAACACAGGAGGAATCGTAAAAAATGAATACACTAACACATGTCGGTAATCTGTTTGCGTTTATCGGCGGACTTGGAATGTTCCTGTATGGAATGGATATCATGGCATCAGGACTTCAAAAGACAGCAGGAAATAAGATGAAAGACCTGCTTGGCTATTTAACAAATAATCGTATTTTAGGTGTACTTGTAGGAGCACTGGTTACAGCAATTATTCAGAGTTCATCAGCAACCACTGTTATGGTTGTAGGTTTTGTAAATGCAGGGATTATGAATCTTACACAGGCAGCCGGTGTTATCATGGGAGCCAATGTAGGTACAACGATCACGGCATGGCTGGTATCAGCTAATGAATGGGCGGGAGCGTTAAAACCAGATTTTTTTGCACCATTTATTTTAGGAATCGGAGCTTTCATCATCACATTCTCTAATAAGCAGAAGATGACACAGAAAGCGGAGATTGCCGTCGGATTTGGTATTTTATTTATTGGATTATCATCTATGTCATCATCCATTGGAGTATATCAGGATAGTCCGGTATTCTACAAAGCATTTCAGGTATTAGGAGGAAATCCGATCCTTGGTATTTTTGTCGGCGCTGTTGTTACAGCGATCATTCAGAGTTCATCTGCATCTGTCGGTATTTTACAGACATTAGCGATGAGAGGAATCGTAAACTGGAGATCAGCGATCTTTATTACGTTAGGGCAGAATATTGGTACTTGTATCACTGCAATCTTATCAAGTGCAGGAGCGAATAAAACAGCAAAAAGAGCAGCTGTGATCCATTTAAGTTTTAATGTATTAGGTGCAGCTATTTATGGGGTGATCATGACGATTTTCTTTGGAATCTTCCCAGATCTTGCAATGCAGCATATATCCAGTACACAGATTTCCATTTTCCACTCAATCTTTAACATATCTGTGACGATACTGTTATTCCCATTTGCGAATGCATTGGTAAAATTATCTGGACTTATCATTCGTGAAGAGCCAGTAGAAGACGAAGAAGAAGAACCAGAAGAGAAGGCATTACGTCACTTAGATCCACGTATTCTTGAAACACCTGCATTTGCAGTTGAGAATGCAGTGAAAGAAGTGGTACGTATGGGTGAGATCGTATTAAAGAATTTAAATCGTGTAACAAAAGAAGCAATGAGTGGAGAACCAAGACAGAGTAAGATCGATAAAGTTCATAATGATGAACAGGTGATCAACCATTTAGAACCAATGATCACAGAATATCTTGTAAAGATCAGTCATTTGGCGATCACAGAAAAAGAGATGAAAGTTGTCAACAATCTGTTTGATTCGATCACAGATATTGAGCGTTCAGGAGATCATGTAGAGAATATGGCAGGATATCTGCAGCATATCAAGGATATGAATGAAAATATTTCAGAAGATGCGATTGAAGAGCTTAGAAATATGAATAATATTGTAAGAGCTGCATTTGAGTCAGCAATCCGTGCGATTGAATTTGACGATACCAAAGAAGCAAAAGAAGCATTATCTTATGCAGAAGATGTATATTGTACAAGAAAGATCATCAGAAAGAGACATATTCAGAGAATGAAAGATGGAGCTTGTTCTCCAGATATTGGTGTATATTTCCTTGATATCATTTCCAGTATGGAAAGAATCGCAGGATATGCATTTACAATTGCAAGATACATTTTAAGTCAGAATGATGAAGAAGAATAAGGAAAAGTTTTTTATTCATTGTGCCGAAGAAACGGGATAAAATTTGGTAGAATTGTACAAAATCGTTTTATTGTATACATGATAAAAATACTAAATTTCACTTGAATTTTTTGTCAGTATTGTTTAAAATAAAAAGGAAGTTTGTCAATAGATTAACAGATTGGCAAATCCATCAAAATTTAATTAATCAAGACTTAGGAGGAATTTGAGATGGCAGTTAAAGTAGCAATTAATGGATTTGGACGTATTGGACGTCTTGCATTCAGACAGATGTTCGGAGCAGAAGGATATGAAGTTGTAGCAATCAACGACTTAACATCTCCTAAGATGCTTGCACACCTGTTAAAATATGATTCTTCACAGGGAAAATACGCTTTAGCTGATACTGTAAAAGCAACAGATGATTCTATCATCGTTGATGGAAAAGAAATCAAAATCTATGCTAAAGCTAACGCTGAAGAACTTCCTTGGGGAGAGATTGGTGTAGACGTAGTTCTGGAGTGTACAGGATTCTATACATCTAAAGAAAAAGCATCTGCTCATATCAAAGCAGGAGCAAGAAAAGTTGTTATTTCCGCACCAGCTGGAAACGACCTGCCAACTATCGTATATAACGTAAACCACGAAACACTGAAACCAGAAGATACAGTAATTTCTGCAGCTTCTTGTACAACAAACTGCCTGGCTCCAATGGCAAAAGCTCTTAACGATCTTGCACCAATCGAGTCTGGTATCATGTGCACAATTCACGCTTACACAGGAGATCAGATGACTCTTGACGGACCACAGAGAAAAGGTGACCTCAGAAGATCTCGTGCAGCTGCAGTTAACATCGTACCTAACAGCACAGGTGCTGCAAAAGCAATCGGACTTGTTATCCCAGAACTGAACGGAAAGTTAATCGGATCTGCTCAGCGTGTACCAACACCTACAGGATCTACAACAATCCTTACAGCAGTTGTAAAAGGACATGTAACAGTTGATGAAATCAACGCAGCTATGAAAGCAGCTTCTACAGAGTCCTTCGGATACAACACAGATGAAATCGTATCTAGCGATATCGTTGGAATGAGATATGGTTCATTATTCGATGCTACTCAGACAATGGTACTTCCACTGGAAAACGGAACTACAGAAGTTCAGGTTGTTTCTTGGTATGACAATGAGAACTCATACACAAGCCAGATGGTAAGAACAATCAAATACTTCTCTGAATTAGCATAATTTAGAGCATGAATTAAGACTCACAAAGGGTCCGGTCTTATTGGACCGGACCCTTTTTGCAGTTATAAAATATATAACCAGGAGGCAGTACTATGCTTAATAAAAAATCTGTAGATGACATTAACGTAAAAGGGAAAAAAGTACTTGTAAGATGTGACTTCAACGTTCCACTTATCGATGGAAAGATTACAGACGAGAATCGTCTTGTTGCAGCACTTCCTACAATCAAAAAATTAATCGCTGATGGCGGAAAGGTTATCCTTTGCTCTCATCTTGGAAAGCCAAAGGGACAGCCGGTTCCAGAATTATCTCTTGCTCCTGTAGCAGTTCGCCTTTCAGAACTCCTTGGACAGGAAGTAAAATTTGCAGCTGATCCGGAAGTTGTTGGACCAAATGCGAAAGCAGCAGTAGCTGAGATGAAAGATGGAGATGTTATCCTCCTTGAAAACACACGTTACAGAGCAGAAGAGACAAAGAATGAAGATGCATTCAGTAAAGATCTCGCTTCTCTTTGCGACGTATTTGTTAACGATGCATTCGGAACAGCACACCGTGCACACTGCTCTAACGTAGGAGTTACAAAATACGTAGATACAGCAGTTGTTGGATACCTTATGCAGAAAGAAATTGATTTCCTTGGAAATGCAGTCAACAATCCGGAAAGACCATTCGTAGCAATCCTTGGCGGAGCAAAAGTTTCAAGCAAGATTTCTGTAATTGAGAACCTTCTTGACAAAGTAGATACTCTGATCATCGGTGGAGGAATGGCATATACATTCGCAAAAGCACAGGGCGGAACAGTCGGAAAATCCCTTCTGGAAGAAGATTACTGCCAGTATGCACTTGACATGATCGAAAAAGCAAAAGCCAAAGGTGTAAAACTTCTTCTTCCTGTAGATAACGTTGTCGGAGATGATTTCTCTAATGATGCAAATACTCAGGTAGTAAAAGCTGGAGAGATCCCAGAAGGATGGGAAGGACTCGACATCGGACCAGAGACAGCTAAGATCTTCAGCGATGCAGTAAAAGATGCTAAGACAGTTGTATGGAACGGACCAATGGGATGCTTCGAGATGCCTAAATTTGCAAAAGGAACAGAAACGGTTGCAAAAGCACTTGCAGACACAGACGCTGTAACAATCATCGGCGGAGGAGATTCTGCAGCAGCAGTTAACCAGCTGGGATATGGAGATAAGATGACACACATTTCAACAGGTGGTGGAGCTTCTCTTGAATTCCTTGAAGGAAAAGAACTCCCGGGTGTAGCAGCAGCTAACGATAAATAGAATAAGGAGATTTGGAAAGATGGCAAGAAAGAAAATCGTAGCCGGAAACTGGAAAATGAACAAAACTCCAAGTGAAGCAGTAGCTTTAGTTGAAGAATTAAAACCATTAGTAGCTAATGAAGATGTAGACGTAGTATTCTGCGTACCTGCAATCGACATTATCCCTGTAGCAGAGGCTGTAAAGGGAACAAATATCCAGGTTGGTGCTGAGAATATGTATTTTGAAGAAAGCGGAGCATATACAGGAGAAATCTCTCCGGCTATGCTTACAGATGCAGGAGTAAAATACGTTGTTCTTGGACACTCTGAAAGAAGAGAATACTTTGCAGAGACAAACGAGACAGTAAATAAGAAAATGCTGAAAGCTTTCGAGCATGGTATTACACCAATCATGTGCTGTGGAGAGACTCTGGAGCAGAGAGAACAGGGTGTAACAATGGACTTCATCCGTCAGCAGGTGAAAGTTGGATTCCAGAATGTAACAGCTGATCAGGCTAAGACAGCAGTGATCGCTTACGAGCCAATCTGGGCTATCGGAACAGGTAAGACAGCTACTACAGAGCAGGCTGAAGAAGTTTGCGCTGGTATTCGTGCATGCATCGCTGAAGTATATGATGAAGCTACAGCAGAAGCTATCCGTATCCAGTACGGCGGATCTGTAAACGCTGGAAATGCAGCAGAGTTATTCGCTCAGGCTGATATCGACGGCGGACTTGTAGGTGGAGCATCTCTGAAAGCTGATTTCGGAAAGATCGTAAACTACAAATAAGTCATTAATCTTGTATAACATAAACAAATAAAACACATCAAAACACCTCCAAATATAGTAAATATGGAAATAAATTCTGTATTGAAATATGTTTGGAGGTGTTTTATAATTACTCCAATATCACTAAGTGATATCACTTTTTGCGAAGGATATCACTAAATTTTCAAAAAGTGATATGGTGATATCGGAGGGATGAAAATGGATAAAAATGATAACAGAGAAGGAAGTACCAGACAATTAAAAAATGGTTCTTGGGAATGTATCACCCAAGCAAAGTATCTTAATCCAAAAACAGCAAACCCAAAAAGATTTAAACGAACAGCCAAGACAGAAAAAGAAGCAAGACGATTATCTATAATGGCTAGAGATGCTTGGGAAAAGGAATACGAGAGGGGAAAAGATGTCAAAGTAGATAAAAAGAAAACTTTCGGTGAGTATATGGATGAGTATATAGAAACAGAAGTAAAACCAACTGTTGCTGGAAGTACGTATCATTCCTATGTTAATACAATGAGGGCAAATTTTGATAATTTCCCAATAGCAAAATATCAACTTCATATGTTGAGTGCAGTAGAATTTGAAAGTTATTATGATACTATTTTAGGATTAAAAAGCAGAAAAACTTGCAGCTTCCCAATTCAATTAACACGAAGATGCTGTAAATGGTTAGTCAATAGAAGTCTTCTGAAAGAAAATTATGCAGAACAAGCAAGAGTAAAAAAAGAAATTATTGATGAATATGACAAAAAATTAGACGAAGAAGTTAAAAACAGAAAAGAAGTATTTACTCCAGAGGACATCGAAAAATTTTATTATGCATATAAAAATAACATGGGGCAATATGCAGTAGTCGTTATGTTCATTCTTGAAACAGGATTGAGATCTGGAGAATTTTCATCTCTTAGAAATGACAACATAGATTTCGAGAATAATAAAATATATGTTGTAGAATCTCAAGCAACAAGATATATAGATAATGATAAAACAAAAGGATTGGAAAGATATACAAAGGTTCCTAAAAATACTAAACCAAGATTTATTATCATGTCTTCTTTAGCCAAAGAATGTGCTCAATATATGATGGAACAAACGAAAATCTATTGTAAAAATAATCCAGACAACTTACTTTATCCTGTATTTAGCACTGGCAAAAGAAGAACTCATGAAACGATAGAAGTTGGATTTAAAACTCTTTGTGACAAACTTGGCGTAGACAGAGATGTTCATATGACAAGAAATGGAATGAGAGGATTAGGCATTCATTCTCTTAGACATACTATGGATACAATTGCCAATTCATCAAAAGGAGCAAATGTAATTAATACCGCATTAATGATGGGTCATAATGCCATCAGTGTAGAAAACATTTACACACATGCAACAGAAGAGGGACTTAGTTCTGTGACGACTCCTTCTCAAGCTATCCTCGCAGATTATAAAAAAGAAGATGAAAAACTTCCAAAAAACGTAACAAAAGAAAATCAAGAATTGTATGAAGCATATTTAAAACTTAAAGAAATATTTGAATAAAAAATCGTAAAAAATAGGGAATGACAATCAAGCCATTCCCTATAATTATATTTATTTTTAGCATCCAAGACATACAAAAATTTTTAAGATAGTACCTTTGCCAGCAATTCCATCGCAAACTAATCCATGAGCTGACTGGAAGTTTCTAACAGCAGTCTCTAATCCACCACCAAATACTCCCGGAGATTCTACAGAACTATTATAATAACCAAGAGCCATCAATCCAATCTCAACAAATGTTACAAGATACTGAGTTTCGGCACGCTTTACATAATGACTTCCAAGTGCTACATTAGTAGCAGATCCACGAATACCATCCTCAACTAATTTTGCGCCATAATCTTTATTCAGTGCTCTCTGCAAACATTTAACAAGACCTTTTCTACTGCTTGCTCCCCATAATCCGTCAGTTGCTAAACCAGCTCCGGCAAAATTATTCATATGTACCTGAGCTTTTCTTACATAATCTTTGCCTGTATAAGAAGTAGTAGAAGTAACAGACTGTCCTTTATTTCTGTTATTATATGCTTCATTTAATTTCGCAAGAGTTTGTGAACCAACGATGCCATCTTTTGAAATTCTAACAGAGCCTTGGAACTTAATAACAGCATTTTTTGTGGCATTACCAAAAATACCATCGGCTCCAGTTGATCCAACATTATATCCTAAAGCAACTAATTTTTTCTGAACATCCTGTACGGCAGCTCCACGACTTCCAACCTTTAAAAGAGTAGAAGATGAAGTAGATTTGTTTGCTGTCGATGAGCTAGGGTTTACTACATTAGGCGTACTAACCGTTCCATTTGCAATATCTTTTTTAAACTGATTCCAAATAGAAGCATTGCATCCATTAGCTCCCCATCCATTCCACCCAGGGCAAACTTTCGAACATACATCCCAATGTCTTACAACATTGCTTGCAGGAATTCTATATTTTTTCATCAGATATCTTGTAAGTTCTACAGTGTTCTTATAAGTTTCATCTGCAATTTTTCCACCATTAGAACACATCTCAATAGAAATACTATTTCTATTTTTAACAGTATTAAACAAATTATTTTTTCCATAATTTACACCAACAGCCCATGATGCATCATTATCTTCAACGCACTGATAAATGCTTGTTTTGTCTACAAAATAATGAGCAGATGCGCCACGGTTTACTGATTTAAAATAGTTAGCATTAGCTGATGCACTATCTGTCCGATTACCTGTGTAGTGAATTACAATATATTTTTTCGTATTCACGCCTTTAGTTCTATTAACAGTAGTAATATTTTTTGTGATTGATACCATATAAAATTCTCCTTTCATTGTAAAAAATTGCAAAATAAAAAGAGCCAAGCTTTTAAACTTGACTCTTAGAGTGATCAAAAAAATAATTATCGTAATTATCGAACAAATAAACCAGCAACTGTTTTTGTATTTGCATATAATTTTACGGATGTATCAGACATCCTAGAAACACCAGCAACATATGTTTTTCCATCATATACTGCTTGGAATGCACCGCTATTATGGTCACTTGTTGACCAATTCCAATTTGCTATTGGAATAACTGTTGAAGATAAAATTCTACCCGTTTGATAAGCAACGGCGGGACCACATGTCAACAATATTTCAGAATAATTACGTAAATTTTTTACTGTAAATGTTTTAGATGTTGCACTATTACCAGCTAATTCACAAAGTTTTGTCCATTTGTATTTACTACCTATATCATTTTTAATGTTGGTTATCGTTGTCTCCAAATTAGTATCATCATTCATAACAACATACTCTGATGATAAAAGATATTTTACATAACCTGTTGCAATTTTAAATAAAAGTTTTATTCTCTTCTTTTGAGCTAATATTGCCATTTATTTATCACCACCAAATCTAAATATAACTTTTCCGAAAATTTTATAATATGGAGGATTATCGACTTCATAGTTAAACCATTTCCATTCGATATAATCCAGTACAGGAATAAAAATTGCAGATAATAACATCCATAAAAAATAAAATGGCAAACATATTTGCCCTTTAAAATTTAATGGCATATTACGATAGTCCCATATTCCATAATCAAAATTCCAGATTAAACCAATGCATAATTCTCCAATTGTTATTGCGGTAGCACAAATAATGCATTGCAATAAATAATCCATATCATATCCGAATAAATCATTTAATCCATCAATGAAAAATAATGCTGAGAATCCAGCTAATAAGAACATTGTCCAATGAGAACTATGAGTATCTTTAAATAAAACTTCCATTAAGTAATAAACCGTACCAGAGAATAAGAATATAAATACATGACAAAAAATTCGTTTTAAATAATATTTTATTTTATTCATATTTATTCACCACTTGTATTAAATTTCTTTTCAACATATGCAAGCAATGCATCTTTAGATTCATTAATCTTTGTCATTACTTCAAGATACTTTTCATCTGTAATTTCCATGCCATATGTAATTGCTTTTACAGACATAAGATCTTTTGCTTCATTAATCATGGCATTTAAAACATTGCAATAAGTTGTATGATAAGTTTTATTTGAACATAAAGACATGTAGATATTCTGAATGTCGTTTGGCTGATATAAAGTACACAATTCGCCATCAGCATGATACGGAAGTGGAAGAGTAAAATCAGTAAAAATAGCAGTTATAATCAAATCTTTTACATTGCTTTGATCTTCAATTGTATAAGAAAAATGTTTCTTACCAAGCGTTGTTTCTACATCAACACCATTTTCAATCGCAGCAGTACATTCTTTCCCAATTTGCGTTTTATAATAATCCTTAAACTCGTCTAATGTCATATTGTTTGGATTTACAATTCCAACAATTGATTTTACATTATCTAATTCTTCCGATACAGAAGGTTTCTCTAAAATAACAGTAGTAATATCACAAGGAACTTCTTTTGATATTTTTTCTGTTTCTGCCGGATGCTCAATTCCGTCTTCATCCGTCCATGCTTCTTTTACAACACGATCTTCGTATTCAATAACGAAAGATGACTCTGTTAAAATAGAAGTCCTTTTCATATAGAGATTATGATTTTCTAATATGTTATCAGTTTCATCTACAATATCAATATAATCAATGATATCCGTCCCGAAGAATGATTTTAATTCTTTTATATCTGCGTCAATAAATTTTACAATCAGTGCATTAGTAATTGCAAAATTATAATATTTTATTTTTTTACCATTTGGCAATCTTAAATATCTATCCAACTATATTCTCCTCTCCTATAGTACTTGTCTTTAACCAGAACCCTCCATTTGGTTGACTCTCCGGCTCAGTATCACTAGGAATAATCATCTTACTTATTAAATCCAAAATTCCGACCAGTTCACCATTCGCATTTGTAGCAAGGATATCTGTAGCAACTTGAAGTTTTTCAGTTCTTGCAATATCAGGAATCATTCCAACTGATACTTGTTTATTGTCTCCAATAAACATAGTTGGAACGCCTTGCTCAATATTTAACTCATAATGGTCTTCATTTGAAAAAGAATCTCTAATATAAAATTGAAAATTATAAGACTTGTTATTATCCAAAACTAATTTGCTTGATCCAGAACCAGTAATCCCAAAAGTATCATCACTTGTGTTTTGAACAAAAGATAAAATATATTCTGAAGAAGTAGAAGATATAGTAACTCCATTAATTACAGAAAAATTAGTAGGATACGAACTCCCCTCTTCTGCATATCTATATCCAACAGTTTTTATTGTATTCTTTTCAACATTGTTAACCGAAAGTTTTGAAATAACTCCTTGAAAGTCTAAGACGATTTCTGATTCATAATCATTAAGACGTTTTAAATTAATTACAGAAAATCGAGGAAGAGAATATGGTAATACAGTAAAAGAATTTTTAACTGTATCAGAAACATTACCTCTTGAATCAATAGCATAAATACTAATTGTTCCAATTCCATCTGTGTTATATTTACCAAGCTCGCACAAAATTTCTGAACTATCGCTATACTTTTTCTCATACGAATCAATAGCAACTCCATCAACAGATATTATATATTTAATTATCGTGGCTCCATTTTTAGCAACTGCTTTTTTAGCAACTGGGATTCTTACTTTCATTGAGCCATAGTTTTTTATCATGTATGTTTTATTGCCTAACACAGCTTGTGTAGAAGTATCTTCGTCACCATAATCAAAATCAGTGAATACTGGATTAGAATTCTTTACCTTGATAATACCTACTATTTTACTTGAGATACAACTTATAGTTTGTTTATTTTCTGTAATTGTTGTTCCACATTCAATTTTACATTTCTTAGAATTATCGTTTGGAAGTTTAGAATAGAAGATAGAAGCATAATTTGACAACTGCCATGTATACGAATTCGCTTGAATAACTTCGTCTGTTTTTAAAATTTCTTCCCAGTTATCAGATTCATCTTTTATATAAAAAGCTAACCATGATTTGTTTTCAGAAGAATTTTCAAATGTTAAATTAAGATCGTCTCCTATATTATAAGAAAATCCTTCATTCAAGTTAGAAATTGAAGCTACAGATTTTGTAGTAAATTCAATGTTAGAAGAAGTAGTAGATAATTGAGAATCTTTTCTTTTTACCCAACATTTAAGTTTATATGTCGTTCCCGGTTTTAATGTACTTACGCTTGGTATACTTGCACCCGAAGATGCAGCTCCAGTATAAACAAATGAACCAGAAGTCCCATTAACAGAACCAGGATTATCAGTCCATTGAGAAGAGTCGTTAAGATATACTCTTACCCAATCTACCGTATCCGCTGTTCCCCAATTTATTTTAGCGTATGTTTTTCCAACTTCAGCAACAGACCAAGTTTTGATAGATGTATATCTTGGAATTTTGTCTAATGTCACAGTTTTATTCGTATCATATGAACCGATAGAGAAGTTACCATTTCCCCAAACACGAATATTAATTTGCTTAGAACCATCTGAATTGTGTCCAACCGTCCAATTTTTTGCATATACCAATGTCCATTTGTTTGGATCAGACATCGACACCGAAAAACCAGTTTCGTTTTTCTGGCTGCCACCATTGATTACACAATATGTGTTAACTTTTCCGTAACTTGTATATCCGTAATTTGTTCTTCTAAAATATACAGCTACACTAATATTTGAACTATTAGCAGAAGATCCATTACTTGAAGAAGACCAATTTACCAACCCTTGAATATAACTATTTCTTGTTCCAAATGTCCATGAGCCACTTGCCATTCAATCACCTCATCTTTCTGAATTAAAAAAGAGAGGTAATTAAACCTCTCATAAAATTAACTTGTGCCTCCGGATTTTACAAATGCAACTCCTTTTACAATTGTTCCATTAGCATATTTATAAGCATTTGTTGTCATTTTGATATAATCAGTATCCCATCCTTTTTCACACAGTAACCTTCGTGTTTTCGTTGTATCTTTATCTATCCAGAATACTTTTTCTCCATGATATAATCCACAAAATTGATCGATCGTCATTTGTGTAGTTTCTACTAAAGGGGTATTATTGTCTAAGCCATAAGAATTCATTGTAATTGGCTTACTCCATTTAGCATCCATTTGGTTATCTTCGAATTCGTCCGTGTCTGGATAATAGGATAATTTAAGAGTAGCCCCTTCATCATAATACTCCATTAAGTCATATGCTCTTCCTTGAGTATTTACATTATATGAATATTTGATATATTTAGATGGTTTTGTTACATAGAATGTCAAAGAATCAGAAATGATATTATTCTTATGAGCTGAAGATAACCATTTAAGTGCATTCTTTGCAAATTGCCATGTCGTCAATTTGAATATCCTCATATATTCACATACATGCCAGAAATTTTTATACGCTTCAAGATACTCGGAGGCACTATCTTCTGGAAGATCAGCAATAGTTCCTTCGATTACTCCAACCGTAAACGATCTTTTTGCCCCATTATATGTAACAACTTTCTTACTTACACCAATATTAATATTCTCCCTAACCTGCTGTTTCTGTTCCGAAGTTAATTCCTGAGCAGAATAGGAGACCGCCAAATCATTCTCAAGATCAGAAACCTTAGTAGGAATCTGTTTCGAAAGTTTTCCAACGGCTTCATCAATCGTCTTCTCAATTTTCGTAAGTTTACTTTCTATATTTACAAACCAATTCTGAGTAGGTTCTGAATCACCCACATCGAATGATTGATCAACTGTGATCGTAAAAGTTTTTGTTTTCCATAAATAACCATCTGATACAAAACATACATACGCTCTATACCACCTGTTTCGATTGTGATTGCAATTGCTTCACTGCCATCATAGGTATGAGTTTTGTTGCCGTATTTTATGGTTAGAGCTTGTGGGTTGGGAAGGATTTTTGGAAATTTATTTTCAACATATTTTGATAAATTATTAATTTTTAAATTCTTAATTTTTGATTCTTGATTATCCCAGAGCAGAAATAAATCATCTGCTCCAGGAGAAGGTTTATCATCATATGAATTGAACATCTTTTCTGACATAACATACCTCCTTTAGATTGTGATAATCATATTATTTTCTTCATCTACAACATAATTCCCATCTGAATCAACCACATAACTTGTAGTTCCTCCAACAAAATAGTAGTCTTCAAATTCAAGCGTATTAGAATTTCTAAGTAAATTCCTTCCACCAATTTTTAATGAATTTAACCCATTTTTTGTCATATAAGTTTTTTCTACTTCCTGTTTAAAAGAAGAGGAATCTTGTTGCAGCTTTGTAATATTGTTATTTGCATCTGTAACAGATTGTTGAATCTGTTTATTTGTCTGAATAACTTCTGTGATATTCTTTTCGTTGTCAGCAACTTTACCTTCAATTTCTTCGGCACGTACAGATAATTCTGTTCGTACTTCATTCGCAGCTTCCCAAGACGTATCACAATATGGTTCTGTATATACAGTACTAGATGGATTACTATAGACAATTTTATTCCTTGTCCACATATATTTTCCATCTTCCCAAGATGGGGCAGTATTATCAATCCATGATCCATCGGTTTGAGTTGTTTTAGAAGAAGAGAGATAGTATTGAGGCGTAATAGATACAATGCCTGTACCTGTTTCACCCTTTTCGCCAATACCATTTTCTCCTTTTGCACCTTGTATACAGACTGGACTTGATTCGGATTTTGTCCCATCTGCTTTTGTGGTTACTGTTTTACTCCAAATATATTTTCCGGATTCCCATGTAGGCGTTCCAGAACTCCATTCTCCGCCAATTAATGAAGTAGAAGATGTTGATACATAGTACTGAACTTCAGAACCGGTTGCACTTTCAGATTTTGTTGCATATGTTTTACTTGCAGAAAGATTAATTTCTTTAGCACTTTCCGAAATAGCGGTTTTCATTTGACCATTCGTAGGATAATCTTTCAATTTGTCATTGGTTACATAATTCTTAATGACCTCTTGCCTAAATCCTTCCGCAGTTTGTTCATTTGTAGAAACCCTTTCAGATAATTCTTGAACTGTAGATCCATCTGCTTTTTTCTCAACTTTAGATTGTACGTCTGATACAGTAGAAGTAATTCCTTCTATTATCTGTTAATTCAGAGATTTTAGCGTATTGTTTGTTATACAGCCGTGTATTCTCTATGTAATCATTTCGATTGTTTTCAACGTCCTGTGACCATAATTTATACTTTGCTATGACTTCTTTTGAAAGATACCTTTCATTCAGATAGTTCTCTAAATTTTCAATATAATTGTGACCAAAATTGACGTATTCAATGCCCAATTCATCTGAACCTTGAACATGGTATCTAGTGAAGATATTTGTATCATCAATTTTAATATTATTTGATTTCTGAAAATTCCTAAAACTGATATTTACATTCGTATCTTTTCCGTAATTCTCTGGGTGATAAGCATTAATCTGCATGTTATCAAAATCAAATTCAAAGATACATTTGAAAAACTTTGCAGCATCTTGTGTTAAGAAAGAATATAAATCCTTACTATCGATATCAAACACGCCAATCTCATCAGCAAGTAATGTCTGCTTTTCTTTTCGTATACCCTCATCGAAATATTCATATGATTTTGGGACGGTATCTACATATCCAATAGTCCAACCAGTTACACCAGCAACCTTTAGACATATATCAAGAAAACTTAATTCAGGATTTGAAGCATTGTAAAATTTAATTTGTTCTTTAGCAAATTCAACATCGCCAACCATCTGGACATTGCCATCTACTAGCATCTCATAAGAATCAGTAGTGCCTTGATTTACCTTAAAATTGTGAAGATTATGTTGCTGAAATTCAATTTCTGCTGACTGTGCTGTAATAGAATATTTGTCAGTATAACTATCATTATCCTCCTCCGGCGGATTGATAATAAACCATCCATATCCATCAACATAGAGGCGCATGAACAATGAGATTAATCTAAAAGCACGATTTTCCTTTTCTACGGTTTCGTTTGTAATAGGACTTGTATAATTAAGTGTTCTAGAAATATCAAAAGAAAGTTCATATGTATTTGACAGTTTTTCTGTCATTTTAAATGTAGATTCATCAATACCAGTAAGAGCACATATCTTTTTATTATTTGGTGTACCAAGATAGATATTTGGTTTTTCAGGCTGATTGTATTTATTAAATTTAGTATTCAATATTATTCACCAACCTTCCGAGCCTCAATATGTTCAATTGTAAATTCACAATTTCCGTGAAACATGATAGAATTATTCCCATTCATTAATCTCAACCAATACATATATCCAATATCTGAAATTCCAAGTTTATCATATGTAACCATGCGTCCAATAGAATCTTCAATGGTCATATTTTTACAGTCAATAACCACATCCAAATCTTTGTATACTTTCATATACATAAATCCACCAGAAATTATTTTGTATTCTTTTGTATCGGTGTTATAAAAAACAGTACACAATGTTTCGCAACCATAATTATCAATGAGTTTAAATTGAACTCCTGTATCATTACAAATAGAAACAATATTAAAAGCACCTTTGCCTGTATATTCTAAATCGTATCCATTCAACTTCGCATAATTTTCAGCCTTATCAATAATGGTATTAAAGACATCATCACTTGCAACAGATATTTTACCGTTCTCTAATAATGTGTAATCACTCTCATTAATCTGAGCCAATCCTTCATCTGTGATTCCACCCTTTTTATCTAAGAAAGCATCGTCATTTAAAAGATCTCTGAATCCTTTCAACTCAGTTTCTAAATCATCGTAGCCTTTGATGGCATCTTCAAGATTTTTGATTCTGAGAGAATAGATAGAGTTATTTTTGAAGTCATTGACGAAATTCTTCATACTAGTGGCTTCATCATCACCAAACCATCTATCGGCTGTTCCCATTGCCTCTTGGAAAGCTTTCTGATAAGCATCAGCAGTATATTTACCGCCTTGCTCTGCATATTTCTTTACCGCATTGGAGTTAAGGAATTTTGCCATAGTCTGAAAATCATCAGTTCCAGTTTTACCTTCTTTCAATGATTCCTTTGCAGACTTATAAGCACTTTGGATAGTAGACCAATCTTTGTCCTGATTTGCAGATTCAGTTGCAGATTCTACATCTGAAACAGAAGCGGAATAATCTTCCGCAGCTTGCTTTGCTTCCTCTGCCTGATGTTTTACATCTTCAAAATATGTAAGAAATCCATTTTCTGAAACATCAATATCTTTGAGACGCATTCCGGACTCTCTAAATGCGTCAAGTGCATCTTGAGCAGAACCACCTACCTCAACAATATTCTCCAAATATTCTTTCATAGCAGAACCGGAAGAAGAGTTGAAGTAAGTGTCTAAATTACTTGCGTCAATTTGTGTTTTGGTTTTCCCAATATTACCAGCATCATTGATAAGTTTATTCCATCTATCTACATATTTTGCAGCACCAGATTCTAGTTTCCCATCTGCCCCATATGAGTTGTCAATCCATTGCTGAAGTTGATCTGTCTGAGTAGACAATGTTTGTTTTGTATTGGCTATATTATCCTCAAGTTGTTTTTGTTGAATCCGAAGTTGATTTTTCTCAGCTTTCGTCTTTCCCTTCATGATATTTTTGTCTGCAAGCTGAGATTCTATATCGTCTAAATCTTTTTGATATTTTTTTAATACTTTAATATTAGCTTTGGTCTGATTTTCAAGGGTTGTTTTCCCTTTTCCACCATTCTCTTTTTCCCACTTAGACCCTTGTGATTCAACTGGATTTCCATTTATATCAGTCTTCCCATTAGAAAAGAAATCCATTACATACATTAGTCCACCTTTAAGAGTTCCATATTGTTCTTTAAGATGATCCCAATATGTTTGGGCAGTATTGGCAGCTTTTTGAGCGTCACTTGAAGCAGCCTGTGCGGAAATTTCTGTGAGCTGTTTCTGAATTGCAACCTTACGCTCCAACTGGGCATTTTCTTGTTCAAGTCTAGATAATTCTGCCTCATCAGTGAGAGATAATCCACCGTTCTGCTCTTTTGTGGCGTTGAGTTCTTCAATTTTACTCTTTGTTGTATCGAGTTCTTGTTGAAGAGATTGGAGATTAGATTTATCTTTTGAATAAGTAGAAGCTGAAGCCTCTGCTTTTTCTTTCGCTCTAGTATATCCGGTCTGGGAATAGTCCCAGAGTTTAAACGCTGCGAAAGCTGTTCCGGCAACAGCAAGAATAGGAATATACCCTTTTATTGATGCAAAGAATCCTTTGATAATATTACCAGCGGATTCGAACATTCCAGTAGATTTTTGGACATCAGCCCCAAGAGTTGTAAATTTACCAGAAATATCATCAAATGAATAGTTTCCTTCAATTATATTTTTTACGAGTACTTCATATTCGTCACTAGTTGTGCCAAATTCTTTCGCACAATTTTGGAGTATTCCTTTTGTTTTGTCTGTAACATCAGCACTATCTATCATTGCTTTACCTAATTTTTCAGCAGTGACAGTTGGTTCTTTTAATGCTTCTCCCCATGTTACCTTTCCAACTTTTGCTTTTGCAGTGAAATCAGCATCTTTTGACATAGCTACCAGCTCATCTGTCAATGATTCTGTTAGTCCTATTGTACTTGCTTTAGCTTGAGTTTGAGCCATTGTAAAATCGCTAATATCATTATCGTTTATTTTAAATAAACCTTTAATAGCATTTTTATCTATTCCATCTAAATCTGCAAAAGAAGAAGCTTTATTTGCATGTTTAAAATTAAATTCTCCAAAACTATCAAATAAATTTCCTAAGTCTTTAAACTGCGTAATGAATATAAAATTATTGGCATACTTTTATAATCCATGATATACTTAAATAAATTTATAAGATTGTTCGGAGGAATAAAAATGTCTTTACTAAAATGCCCAGAATGTAATCATGATGTATCGGAATACGCTGATACATGTCCCAACTGCGGATGTCCAATAAGCGTTATAAAAAACAAAAAAACCGAGAAAGAAAATAATATAAAAAATAATTTGCCAGATAAATGTCCTATATGTGGGACATCAAGCAATAGGATAAATCAAGAAATGAGATGTCCTGTTTGTGGATATTTATACAATAAAACAAAAGAGGAATTAACCGATTATCAGCAAAAAAGAAGATTGTTACCAGACTATTGTCCTATATGTCATTCTCCGAAAGAAAAAATAAATAGCAACTTTGAATGCACAATATGTGGTTATAACTTAATTAAAAAAACAAAAACACTAAATATTAATCCTAATCAATCTACTTCAACCCAACAACACATAACTCAGGCAACTTGCCCATACTGCAAATCTACAAACACTAAGAAAATATCAGCAGTAAGTAGAGCAGGGTCAATCCTTGGATTTGGATTGTTCTCTAAGAAATTGGGAAAAGAGTGGCATTGTAATAATTGTGGTAGCGATTTTTAAAGGTAAAATTTATGTCAAAAACAATATTAACATTAGATGAGATAAACCTTCTGAAACATAGCGAAGAACCAAAGAAAGAAGATTTATATGGAAATTTGTATAAAATTCTTTGTGAACTAAAAAATCCAAAAGCAATTACTTTAGAAAATTTACATCTAAACAGCAAAGGCGAAGCAGCTCTAACATATAACAAGAAGACACTTATTGATACCGTAATTAAAGAATGGTATGCTGAAAATGTCAGTGAGAGCGATCCGGATAAAGTTACAAGATGCGAATTATGCAATACACCAAATAAGTATATTTACTTTATTCGGAATCGTTTAAATAATGAAGTGTTAAACGTTGGATCTCATTGTATAACAAAATTCCCAGGAATGGCTGGATATATAGAACAGCACAAACAATTATCAGGAATTAAGAACAACCATAAAATAATTGCTAGAAGAAATGAATTTCATGATCAAATTCCTGATATAGATAATATCCTTTCTGAATTAGATGAATATAAAGCTTCAATTCCTATTGCGTTATCAACCAAATTACAGGAAGATTTAGATGAGACGATTGTACGTATTCGCAAAATATATACAACATATGTTGACACAGGAAAGAAACTGTATACCACAGAATATTCTGTCTTTGAACTGTTTAAAATTAATTATGATCATTACAATAAGTTAAAACTACTTATAAAAGAGCACATCGAAAATAACAGAAGCAATCCTTTTGTTTGTAATAGAAGAGAAGTCGAATGGTTAAAAATGAACAATTCGAAGATATTAAAACAAATACAAGACAATAACGGAATCTATAAGCAAGATACCATTCAAGCTGTTTGCAGTGCTGATTTCATAAAGGATAATATTAATACCATTTTAAAACAAGGAAAATTACTTCATAGTTACATTGCAAAAATAACTGAAGCATCTATCCATATAACATACGATAAGCAGGGATATGATGATTATTTAAGAATGAATATTTTGATATCCGACTTCATGGTAAGGATTGGTGCAAAAGCTTTGTTTGACAAGAATTTTACATTTTCAGATGATGATTTAATTTCGATCGCTAAAATGGAAGATTTAATAGACAATTTACAATCAATAGTTAATCACTTATATAAAATAATGAAGAAATCTGGATATGCTCTATTAATAGATTACCGAAAGAATATGTTAATATTATATCGAAAAAATGATAAAGCAATCCGCAATTTCAAACCTTATCCTTTTATGAATTCATATAAAGATTATATGTTCTTTGATGAAGATAAAGTGAAATATTTTATAAAAAGAATGATAGGAACAACCACAAGTAAATGGATATCTCTGGAAGAACAAATAAAATATGATACAAACTTTTATGTTTGGACATTATATGAAGAACAATGGGTTGATCATATGTAAGGAGAGAAGAGTAGAGGGTAAAATTTTCTCTACTCTTTCTTTTTGCACATAATAAAAGAGCAATGTGATTACTGCTCAGATTGTTACTTTTGTTCTTGTAATTCCTCTATCAACATTTGCTCTATACGAATAACATCTGGTTGAGTTGGAGTAAATTTAACACCATGTCTCATAAGATTAATTATTTTCATTGCATTAGATTCAATAAATAATAACTTTTTCTTATCCTTTATTTGCATAAAAGTATTTTGCTTTATATATGGATTCATAATATATTTTTCCGTAATAGGAAACATATCTTGAAACAAAAAAGCCTGTTCAATACCATTCACTTTAATTATTTGAATATGATCATGCTTTTTATTTTTATTTATTTTCTGCTGAATAATATCTTTATATTTATCTATCTTACTACTACATGGTATTACCCATAACAAATTCGTTTTACTATCTTTAAATGCATAATAATGTGGTCTTTGGGTATCCGCTTTATTAGCTTTTAAATACTTGTCTCCTATAAAATCAAAGAAAGCATCTTTTATAAAGTACATCCGTCCATCAACAAATTCCATAATTAATTTTCCTCTTTAGAATAATATAGCCCTCTTCATAAGAAGAAGGCTATATACTTAAACATTGCCTATTTAATTACACGCATGACAATTAGCGAGAAACTGATACACTGTCTACTTAATAATGCGCATAACAGTTAGCGCCATACTTAAACATCATAAAAATTTTAAATTTAAAACAAACATATATTTCTTATTTGTTTGATTTAATTATACCCGTTCTATTGAGAAAATGCTACACAAATAATACACAAAAATATAATAGTTTTATTGTGATTTTTGCCATTCGACACATTTAACACTAATATCTTAACACAATCTTAGCACGTCACATCTTGAAATGTATGCTAAATATGGTATATTATTAATGCATCTTTTACTTATGAGGTGATTTATATGAAAATTGATGACTTTTTATTCATCTGTCGCATAAGTCGGAGGTACAAAGGATACCGATATATCAAATATGCGATTGAATTAATTAACGAAGTGGAAGATGATGATATATATCTTATCACAAAAGACATATATCCTTCCATTGCAAAGAAATTCCATACATCTACAATGGTCGTAGAATCAAACATTCGTACAGTCGTGCGACATCTTTTTAATGAACAAAAAGATATTCTAAAACCAATATTCGGTTATATTCCAAACAAATGTCCATCAAATGCACAATTTCTAGATGCGCTTGCTTTTGCATATAAAGATAAAATCCGAAATTTATACAATTAGCCGTTTAATTTTTTCTGAATGTATGTTCTGGATTTCCAAATTTTGACAAAGTAGTATAATGTAATCAGTTACATAAAATCGGTAGTATAACCACAATACACCTAGTTCCACGGATTTTCGTAACCATATCTTTTTATGTGGGAGCACCAGAGTAAGACAATGGTGCGGGAAAATCTATATGGGCTATTCTGCCTAATTTTCCATGAGATGAAATATATCTTACAGAAAGAAGGGTAGTGTTGAAAGAAGAAATTGTTAAATTTCTTATGGAATATGGCTATATTGTGATATTTATTTTGATCCCAATTATAGTTTTAATGTTTCTTCATGAAATAAACAAACTCATTGCAATTATTCTTATTGCATTCAAAAAGAATATGAGCAGCATGAGAGCAGAAGCGATTTCCAAAATAGCATCTCCAACCACGATTATTTTCAAACAAAAAGAGTAATATTCTTTAATAATCGAATAGACTTGTATTGTTTTCCTTTCGTTCCTTTTTAAGAGTAAACTAACCCTCGGAACCTTCAAAAGTTCTGAGGGGATTTTTCTTTCTGTAATATTTAATCTTATATTATCCACACAAACAAAAATTCATGTATAGATATATTCTGCATTTTAACCAAAGTATTTACACATAGACAAAAATACATTATAATTACTTTATCTCAAACTATAACTGGTCTGAGACACGATATTATATCTTGGAGATTAGATATTTTTCTGATCTCCATTATTTTTACAGTTATTTATTCTCTATCCATTGCCAATAACGATGGGATAGAAGACATCGTGTTATTTTATTTGAATATGTAATAACAAAACATATATTGTTTCTTGGACTATACATTGTAAGTCAATATTGTAAGGTCATATTGGCTTCGAAGATCGGTAGTCTCTGAGCGTCCTGCTATACAATTATATATTCTCTATAACAGTGCGTTGCTGATCAGTTAGTTGGTTATTATAACCTTTGCCCTTATACTAGACACTTAGGAGCATCTTCCAGATGCCTTTTATTTCACCATATGTCATCTTAATGATTTTTTCTACTTTCGTCGCATTCACACTTGCCGTTTCCGACTATGTTGTAGCTCATTAAGCATTAGGCTTCCCAGCAATTAATCTTCTAATTTTAAAACGTTAACAACACACACTTGTTTACAACACCATTTTCGTTATATTCTTGTGTATGAAGTGACCAGTTTAGATAAAACAAATCTAAGTTTTTGAAAAGTTTTACGCCAGCGAATGTAGCGAAGGCAGTTTTCAATAAGCCTACTTTATCTATGAGTTGCGTAATGACATCAAGTGCCGATGATCCACTATCAACGATTCCTTTTACAAAGTCAGATGATACTAAGGATGATGAGAAAGATTGGAATGAGGCTTTGAAGTGTTCTATAGAAGCTTCAATTCCTTTGTTCCATGAATCAAGTTCTTTTTCAGCAGAACCATCTGATTCATTAAGGGCAGTATTGAGTGTTTTTTTGGCTACGTCCCATTGGGACATCATTGCACTCATTATGTTGCCTTGATTCTTCAAATTGTTCAGAATATACGCAAAATATTCTGATAATTATATATTAATACAAACTAATTTATGCTATTTTAAGTCTATCATCATAGACTCCATCTTTAAACTCTTTAACAAATTGATTCCATTGTTCTTCATTATTTACACATTTGCTATAAACTGAATGATACAAGGTATGAATATCTTTTCTTACACAAACTCCAAGAGGATATTTGTCATGTACTTCTAAAAACTTTTCTAAAATATCTTCAAGTTCTTCAATAGTGTATTCAGAATACTCTTTTAATTCAATATTATATTCTTCAATAGTTTCGTTTAAAATATTTGCAAATCCATACATATGATGAATAGCAAAATTTTTGCTTCCGGTTAATACACATTGATAATTACAATTTTCCATTGATTTTGTTTTCCACGATTGTAGATGACCTCTAAGAAATTTTGAAAGACCTTCATATCCAGATCCGTCTTTATTGAAATGTAACAAGCCAAGAGCCAATCGTCTAGCCTGTGTAGCTTTGTATGTACGTCCAAGCTTTTTACACATAATCATATCTGCTTCTGTTTGCCAATGTGATAATATGTATTCATACGCCATCCAAATGAGAGGTGTTGTTTTATAATGACATCTCTCTACTTATATATTCCCCATATATTTATTTTGTTTTTGTATTTCTACCTTTCAATTTCCCAAAAGAATCTATATTATATGCTTTCAGCATCTTTTTAAGTGCCCATTCTATTTCTTTTTCGTATCCCTCCTGATTCAAGACATAAATGTTTGGTAAATTTTTAGGTGGCTTATTTGGATCTTGTTGGATGCTTCCAACTTCTTTTTTTATAAGAAGTGGATTGATATCTCCAAATTGAGAAGTTAGATATTTAATACATTGTGTTATACTGTCTTTTGATGTCTTTAAATCTTCAGCCATTGTTTTTAAGCTTCTGAAAAAAGCTTCCGGTTTTTCTTCTGGGTTATATAACACCTCTTCATTGTTAATTTTTGGTCTGAAGAATATGTAAGAATTGATATAGAGAAATGTCATTAATATGTTCTCTTTATTGATACTAGATTCATTCATCATAATGAAATCTAATTGAGACGATGTAATTTTAGAAAAATTTTCTCTTGCTTCGAAATTATCTGGAATAACTTTTATTTCTATTCCAGTATCATAGCCGATAGAGTCTAAATCTTGTTTTACTACAATCATCTTGTTATTTATCATGTATTCAAGAACGTCTAATATTTCTTGGAACGCTTTTGGTTTTCTTTTTGTGGTTTTATAACCATAAAATTCAAGAACCTTTCTGATAGTAATCCAACTATAGTCCTCGTAAGATCTATATTTGTCAATTAGAATGTAAGTAATATAAAATTTCCTACTAACTCCAAATTTCGTTTTAATATCCCCCTTGATGTATTCATTTGGGAATCTAGTAAAGTATTCTGTTTTTTGCAATGCAAGCCTCCTTCATTTTTTACGTGAGTTCGGCAAACGTCACTTTTGGGTACGTCGGATTTCTAAAAATCGGAATTTTGACGTCACCTTTGGGTACGTCTGCCGAACCGAAACAAGATATATAACTATTTAAGAAGACAGACTAATACTCCGTAAATGAACTGTCGTCCATTTACTCCGTAATTTTTTATTCAATTGTTTATGGTTGGATTGAAGATTAATAAATCAAACAATCTGTCTTCTTATCTATTCTCTATCCATGATTAGAAATAACATCACATTTCAGTTGTAATGTCTGGTCTGAATTTTCATTTGCATATTGCGTAAGAGTATTTAGCTTTGAGAATGAATTTGTTTTCCAGCGAGAGTATTTCTTCTCTGGAAGTTTCTTCTTTTGAGATGATTCTTTAATGGAAGAAATATCTTGCTGCATGGATGTAATTGTTTGTGTAAGAGTAGTGATAGCATCAAAAAGTGGTTCTAAATTGTACTGTTGTGATTTTAATTTGGTTGTGGCTATTTTTAATCCTTGTTCACATGCAATAAAATAATCCCTGGCTTGTTCGTGTCTTTCTGAATTGCCTGTCATAGATAATTTCTTTGCAAATTCTGATGTGAGATGATAGTCAGTTCTTGTTTTTGTTTTAATATTATTGGCAGACTCGTACTCAAGGACGAATCTGAAATAATCAATATTTTCTGTAGCGAATTTATTGTTCTTAATATTACGGTTACACCATTTTGAGAAATTTGATGGATTTAATTCTAAGAATGAATATAACTGACTTGCAGTTGTCATTCCATTTTCATCAATCTTAAGTGCGATTTCGATTGGAGTCTGTGTTGATGTTGCTTTAGTTTCTGGTGTTTCAGCCATTGCTATTTCTGTTGTGTTTGTTTTTCGCATATTTATTTCCCCGTTTCTTTTATGAATCATAAATCTGTAGTTTTGTAAGCGTCTCTTATATATTCTCTGAGTGAATTGTTAATTGAATGTGTTTTACGAATTACAAATCAAATGTCTTTTGCATGATATAGTTATATGGTTCTTCATTATAGAGTTCTCTGGCTGCTTGTAAGAATTTATGTACCCCCATATCCATAATCTGACATTGGATTGGAGAGTATTTTCTTTATTGTATCTGGCTACAATTCTTCTGTATGCAGTTGATTCGCTGGAGATCCTTGTCCATCTTTGTTACAAAATCCTTTTACTTTTCCGGTTCCACAAAGAGATAGAATGGATAATGCTTTTAGTCCGTACATAAGATTGACATGGATTGTAATTGGTTTATTCCTATATGGAATGTTAATGGAACCGTGTAATATTTGCTGCGTAGATGTTTGTATGTAAATATCTCCCGATATTGTTTTATAAATGTCATATGTCCCGTAATTTGAATAGATATATGCATTTGCACATCCAATGTTTAATGTGTGTCTGTCTGTTTCTGATTGATAGCGATTATATGAGCCTTGTGTATATTGGCAATCTGGTATATCTCCATAAGGTACTTGCTGGATATTGCCTAAAGGATGATTATTATATATTCTCTGAATGAGATTGCGAGATTGGATGTGATATATAATGTGATTTTTGAACGAGAAAAGTGATATCGAAAAAATCCTTATATAATAGGAAGAAAGTTAGTTGTGGAAGTGATTTTCGAATAAGTGTGTGATCAATTTTTGAGGTTTGAGACGTGATTTTTGGCTTAAAATGGGGGTTTTTACGATATGGGGTACGATAAAGGGTTGGAAAGGAGAAAAGTGTAATTTTTGGCTTAAAATGGGGATATTTTGAGGATTAGGATTGAATGGTGATTTTTGGTGTTTTGGAGACTGGTGGAGATGAGTGGAGAAGAATTTTGGATGTGAAATTTTTGAGTTGGTGTGTAGATTGATCAGCTAGTGAGTCCTGGCAAACTGCGAACACCCGTTCGAGTTTTAAGTACCCCCTACCTTTATTTATAGTGAAAGTATAAATTTCTATACTAAAAAAACCCGTAAAAATGGGAAAAGTACGGGAAAATTTAGTAAAATAAAATATTCTAATAGATATAAAAATTTTTTCATGGTCTACACTGAAAAAGAACGGCTTTTTATTTTAGCGATACCTAAATGAAAATTTTCTTTCATTGGAAATTAATTTTAAGGTTCTGTACACTGGACTGGTCGGAAATAACAAAAAATATTATTTTATCGAGCCACTTTTTATTTTTATATTATTATAACTGATATAAAATGGGAACAGTCACCACTTTATAGACAAAATACAACAAATAATAAACACAATCCACCACTTTACATCACAACGAACCGAAAAACTATCATTCATTCACCACTTGCTGTCAATTCGATAGATAATAGCTAAAAAATAATATACTGTAATACACTAATTAATATACAGTATGATAACATACACTACATACTAAACAATACTACACTACCACATAAAAATACACTTTTTCAGATCTGCGCTCAATCCATAGTCTAACATACACTAATACATTAACAATACAACCATAAATATTAATCAATAACTAACATTAATCTATCTCAATCAGTTCCCAACTTGTCCGCCCAGCCAATCAACCTATCACAACACACGACTACACTATCAACTATACAACATATACCATACAATATACAATAATACTATAATACCATATAATAATATGCTATAACATATACATCATATATATCATATACATATATCAATATACTAACATCATACAATATTATCTATATTCTTACTATTATAACAATAATACATGTTATACATATAACTATATAAATATATACTATAACTATCTATCCAGTGCGCTAACAACTTTATTTTTGCATTATATAGAAGAAACACGTTCAATTTAATCATATAATAAAATAATAATCAATTAACTATCTTGATAAATATAATAATCCATATATCTGTACAAATTGCACAAAAACTATAGCTGTAAATTGTGCATATTTCACAAAGATAATAAAAGTTGCGAAAACGACTTGCAAAAGTTACGAAAAAGGTTTAAGGTATAGCTATCCCGAACGGGTTACGGGTTTTCATTTGAACCGCCGTTTTGGATATGGTCTCATTCGACCGAGATACTAGCATGAATAACTATTTAATGTGGGTAGTTCCCACGGGTGATAAAATCATCGTCGAGCCGAAACGGTAGGTACTCCGCTGAAAAGTACAAACGTATCCTAGCACGTTAGGAAGTAATAGCAACGTGTTCACCTGTTAGAAGTTGACAGGGGGTTGATAACAAACCAGAAAGAAAGTTATCAGTCAAGTTGCACTATAGCAGAACAGGTATCTAATCACCATACGAAAGCGTATTAAGGTCACAACGATATAGTGACAACCAAGTGGACACACTCGTAAGAGTGATAGAATGAATACTGCTAATAAAAGTTAGCAAGTTCGTTCGATACAAGTCAGAAAGCGGTTAGTGAAGATACTAACCTTGGTGCAAGGGTACGCACAACCAAATTAAGAACGGGTATACAGGATTGTTTAGTTGTTGCGAATATGTGGGCTACATAATCGCATTACATAAATATAACAAACAATAAATATTAATTACAGGTTTGATTATATCATTCATGCAACAGCGTTGCAATAACAACTAGATGATTCTTTTCTATGGCGGTTTGTATGTATGCGCCATGTAAAAATATAAGAAAGCCGTTAATATACGAAAAAGACTGGCACATATAAGTATCCAGCAAAACTGGTGAAGATTTTAGCTGTATTACGACAGGCGTAGTCTACCCTTTTCCAGGGGCAGTGGCTTAACCACTCCTAAGAATCAGTTCGAATCTGATTACAGCTATCGGGATTAATCCCACAACTTTAAAAATAAAAATATTCGCACCCATGCGATAAATGGGAGAAAGAGGTACGTTATGTTAAACGCTGAAAAATTTAATTCAATCAGAACAAACTGCTTAAAGGACAAATCATTCTCAATTTATGACTATGTTAAAACTTTAGTTCGTCACACTGAGATGAATAAAGCACTTGACAAACTTTCTGACGCTAAACAGGCACTGGAAGAGGCCCACGCTGGCGTTGATTATCTGACGATTGATGCCGAGACAGCACGGCAGACACTTAAAGAAGATACTGACGATTTTATTAAAAATCGTAAAGAATATTTTGACCTTAAAGAAGAATGTGAAAAGAATTGTATCCCAATTGAACGGGTTACAAGTCTGCACCAGACAGATAAAGTGCACATTGTTTTAATGGCACATACTGTATATTCAGGATGTCTCCTGTCTGAAACTTTGTTTGATCCGGAACAGGGTGGCACTGATTTTAGCAGTAGCATTGATTACTATTTCAAAAAAGCTACTGTCAATGCTGAATTAAAGAATAAGCTCTGTTTAGTTTTCAAACTTATTCTAGGTGAAGACGGGGATTATTTCTATGGTATTAAACCTAAAAAATCCGACTTTGAAAAGTCTGATATTATCCACTTTCTGTCACGATTCTCTGCCCGTGCGAGAAAAAATAAAATTACGTCAAAAAAGGATAAAACTGTCACATGGTCAGATTTTAAGTATAGAACAAAGACTGACCGTGAGACCCAGAGACGTGCTTTTACAGAATTTTGCGCAGTAGTTCTGGACAACGCTGATAAACACATTGTTGTCAAACCAGAAGAAGAAAATACCGACAAAAAAGCCGAGAAGAAAACATCAACAAAATAAGGTGAACGGTTCAATGGGCGGTTCGACTCCGCCCACACCTATTAAACAATGACACTACAATTATGTCATTTAATATATTAATAAATATAATGTTGGAGGTATCAATATGAGTAAAAAGTATAATCACAACCATGCACCTAAATTCTACGTGCGCATAGTTCCTAGAAACGCAGAACCAGTAATTTTCCCGGATAACTTTAAAGTATTCCCAGGCTCTATCTATGGACGTTTTGAAGAGAACGGAAAGAGCATTTTCTGGGTATGTGACAATTATCATTTCACCCGTGACAAAATGCAAATTCACATTTTCAATGGCAAATACTGGAAAAATGAAATCATAAACGCAAATCATCCATGCTATAAGTGGGTCGTTGTGTCTTTACAAAAGCTTGGCTACATTCCTAAAGTACAAAGAGAAACTATAACTTTCGAGAATTGCCAGCAACTTATGAAGGCAAATGCACGTCATAAAAAGGGAAGTGGTTCACGGATAAATACGAATCAAATTAACAATCCTTTGCGTTGGCGTGAAGTAACAGAACTGGGGCATTGGGTTGGAAGACCGGCTTCAGTTGTAGCAAATAGCATAGGCAAAATGTAAAATACAAATGGACATTTTAATTAAAGGAGGAAAATAAAAATGAAGAAAAAAATGGAAATTATTATTCTTACAGTAGCATGTATTATTATTGGAATAGGATGTGAATATGTAATGATGTCACATCTTACAAACCAGTCTGCAAAGGCAACTGTAAAAGAAATTAAAAAGGTAAACGAAAAAGCCGTAGCAGAGTCACACGACCCAAATAATTGGTGGTGTGATTACTGTAATTCAGATATCACAATTGTAGACTGGAATGTTAGTGGTAATGAGATGGCATTTCAGTTATCAGATGGCACGGAACTTTATGCCACAAAAGAGAAATCTGTTTATGCTCCGAAGTTTAAGAGTTTCGTAGCCTTTGACGAAATCCAAAATATATCAAAGGCAGACGACGGAACAATTACCATCGAAACTACAGACGGAAATTCATATACTGTAAATCCGTCTGTAAAGGCAACTGAGCAGGGAACTCAGGTAAAATAAATCCCAAACGCAAATCATTCCTATGTACTATAGAGCAATATAATATATATTATTGTATAGTGCATAGGAATGTACTAGAAAGGAGGTGGCTGAACTCCGTGCAAAAAATCAGCGAATGGTCTACCAAACGCAGAATAGAATCATTAAGGCAAATGGATAGAATGTTGTCTGAAATGGAAGTAGGATCTCGTTATACTATTTGGCAATCTTATGGCGGTGGACTAAAGGCAAATGCAGAAGAAACAAATGCAAATTGGAAACGAATAGCAGAAGATGATGAACTCTATCAAAACGCAATCTTTTGTTATATGGTGTGCACTCTGGAAAAGTATACACTTTCCGGTTTTGAAAATGCAAAGTAATTCTGCAAATTGGGCAAGGGAAGTCTTGCCCTTTCAATTGAAAAACACAAATCTATATGCTAAAATTGGAGGTGATAAAACTATGGAGGCATATAAGATGAAAGTTGATTATAATAAACTGTTTGAAAAAATAAAGGCAGAAGGAATGACACAAGCTGTTTTCAAAAAAAATGCAAACATTAATTCTTCAACGTTGAATAAACTGTTACACAATGGAAACGTTACAACGGAGATAATCTGTCGTATCTGTGATTATTTCCAGTGTTTACCGGAAGAAATCATGGAATGGATTCCGGATGCAGATTACGAAGATAAACAAAAGGCAAAGGCAGAAGTTCAGGCACAGATCGATGAACTTCAGGAGCAGTTAAAAAAACTGTAGAAAGGCAAATATGAATGATAGTATATTATAAATTGGATAGCCTTTTAGAAGAAAGGCATATTACAAAGAAAAAACTCGGAGAAGAAACTGGACTTAGCACAAATATTATTTCTAAAATCTCAAAGAACGAGGGATTTAAAACGGAAACTATAAATCGGTTGTGCGAATTTTTAAAAGTTCAGCCAGGGGATATTATGGAGTGGATCCCGGATAAAGAGTATACAAAATCATACGAAAAAAAAATGGAAATAAACAATCAAATTCAAGCTTTGCAGGCACAGTTAGAACAGCTTGAGAAAGAGAAAGCGAATCTATAAGGCGAATACAGAAAGGAGTACACACCATGTCAGAAAACAGAATCCAACTCGATCACATGCCATATGATCGGGAATTTGAAACTCCAAATGGAAACGAACTCTGCCATGCGACTGGCTATGCAGTTCAGTTCGATGAAGAGAAAACTCCAATTGGATTACCTTTATTCTGGAATGAATTTGAGGATTCAGAAGGAAATCTATATTACGGGAATTAGAAATAATTAACCAACAGAGCACCCAACAAAGAAAGGCAAATTGTTAGGTGCTATTTTTATACCCAAAATTAAAATGCATAGTACAAAAGACAGAAGGCAAATAAAACCTCCTGTCTTTTTTAGTGTGCATTAATATTTGCTCGGCTAAATGCACACTTACAATACATTCAACACGCAACGCAACTATTACAGTAACGGGTTGTACATAAATCTTAACAGATGCCCGTACAAAAGGCAAGTCTGTTCGTACAAGGCAGACTTCCGGAGGAGTAAAAATGACAAGGGAAAGAGAAATGGAGATCAGAAGACGAAAAAAGACAGAAGACAGAAAGGCAGAACTCGGTGCGGGATTCGGTATGTTATGTGCCGAATTGTTCATCTACGGAATGATTTTTCTGAAAATATTCATTCTGTAAGTTTGCGAATAAGGCAAAGCAAAAAAGGAGGGTGCTTAAATGAGACGTTGGGAGATAGAACTTCGCATTCTTGCAGATGATTTCTGTGTAGAATATAAAGTTACGGAAAATGCCATTAAAAAGGCAAAAGAAGTAAAAGTACCAAAGTCACGGAAAGAGCCAACTTTCCGGTATGAATATGGCAGACGGTTGTTAATGCCATATATCCTGACAGTGTAAGATAAAATCAAAAAGAAAAGAGGTAGATGAAATGAGAAAAGAAAGAGTATTTGACATTGGAAACGCAAAGGCAGAATTGTTTGAGTTTTTCTGTATGACAAGCGAAATTACTATCACAGAAGTAGAGGTATTTGATACATTCACACGGTATCATTTTTTAGCAAATGACATTGATCTGATGGATGCTACAAACTTCTGTGAACAGTATATCAAAAAGCAGCCGGAACGGAAACAGGAAATATCATGGGTTATTGTTCTAATATGTGTATAACTATCTTGACAAAAACAACTTATAAGTTGTATAATCATGTTGTAAAACAAAGGAGGAAACGCAAATGATACTACATGATTATGAAAGCAGTTCAGGGAGAAATCTTATAACCGATTACATTGATGGGCTGACTGAAGATGAAACAATTGATGGTTATTCTGTAAGAGAATATATGGAAAACGGAGAGTTTGAAAAGATATTTTACAAAAGATGGAAAAAGAAAATATATGAAGTGTATTTTTACAAACACAATCGTATATTTTATATAATACCAGATGGAGAAAATATATATTGTATCCACGCTTGCAGAAAACAGAAGAATAAAACGGAAAAGAAAGACTCCAAAATAGTAATCAAACGTGCAAAAGAGTTAGAAAATCTATTGGGGAAGAAGTTCGTTTAGAAAGGAGAATGCCATATGCCATTTGTAGAAGTAAATGTAAAAAGACAAATTGAAGAAAAAAGGCAAAACGATCCAGAGTTTAGAAAGGCATGGGATGATTCCCGTGCTGAGTATAAATTAATTGGTGAAATGATTTCTTTAAGAAAGAAAGAAAAAATAACACAAAAAGAATTAGCACGGATAACAGGCAATTCACAGCAAGTAATATCACGGATTGAGACAATGCAAAATGTTCCAACTTTAAAAGTATTTAACAATATATTAAATGCTTTAGGTTATGAATTGCGCATTGAGAAAAAGAAAGCAAACTTATAGAAAATAATGTAGTATCATATCTAATAACACCTTACAAATAAGTAGGGTGTTATTTTTATGTAAAAAATAAAAGGCAAAACAAATACATTTTAATAGGAAGAAAGAGGTATAAAAATGAGAAGAGTATATTTAAAAGCGAAAGAAGCAGAAAAGGAAATGCAGGAAGCAAGAGAAAGCAAAGAGTTTACAGGAAAAAATGAAAAGCTGTTGATCGAAAATCTTGTAAAATCTGCAAAAAACAACTCACGGATTGGAGATAAACTTCTCATGGTCATTGATCCAATGGAAATCCATATTCCTGATTGGCAGAGAAGAATCAAACTTGAACGGGCTTATTCAATCGGTAATAATTATAACTCATACAAATGGGATGAGCCGAAAGTTCTGCTTTACAAGGGAATTCTTCTTTGTATTGATGGTCAGCATAGAATTTACGGAGCTTTTAAGGCAAAGAAAGATGCAGTTGTTGTAGAAGTTATGGAATGCTCGCTTAAGAGAAATAATAGAATTAAAAAATAAAAACGAAGAATATGAGCAGTGGTGTAAACAATTAGGAAGAAGATGTTTCGTCCATACAGGCGGAGCAATGTGTATGAGTTGTGGCATTGGATGTTGTGATTATATGTTAACATGTGAAGACTGGGACGCAATTACAAATTACATGCGAAAAAACAAATTGCCACGTACACCGGAAACATATGAAAAAGTAATGGAATTTATGAAAGACAGAAGATCAAAAAAGTAATGAAAACAGTATTTGATTGGAGGAAATAAAATGGAATGTCCAATGTGTAAAAATACAATCGGATTTAATTGTGGTACATGCATTGAATGTGGTTATAACTATTTAAAACATGACTTTGAATTTATAAAAGTGAACGTTGATATTCTTGAAAATATTGTTCCGGAAAATATTTTAGAAGAATTGTTATATCAGCATCAAAAATATGTATCAAAATGAAAATCGTATTTCAATATAAGAAAGGATAAATATGAAAACATTCAAAGTAAAAATTACAGAAGCTTATGAAAATCTTGATGAATCAGATTTATGTCAAATTATTAAAGGTCTAGACAATTCTAAAGAAGTTGACGGAATCATTATTCAACTTCCCATTCCGGATAAATACAACATAAAAATATTACAACAGTTTATTAGTCCAGAAAAAGATGTTGACGGATTTAGAAAAGATTCACTTTATAATCCATGTACACCACAGGGAATTGTTGACTGGCTTGAAGTTAATGACATTGATCTAAGAGGTAAATTAGTAACTGTATTAGGAAGAAGCGAGATAGTAGGAAAACCACTTGTAAATATGCTTATTGATAAAGGCGCAACAGTTATTAGTTGCAATAGCAAGACACAAAAATATCACATGGAGAATTTTATGAAAATGTCAGACATTGTTATTTCTGCAATTGGCAAGCCTAAGAAGTTTGATTCATCTTATTTCGGCATCGATACTATTATCATAGATGTTGGTATAAACAGAGATGAAAACGGAAAGTTATGTGGAGATATTGATCAAAAAGATGTTGAAGCTTATTTTGGTAATTGTTGTTATGTAACACCTGTGCCTGGAGGGGTGGGATTGCTTACAAGAGTCACGTTGTTAAAAAACGTAATGAAATAATCAAGGAGTAGAGAATATGACGATAGAAGGAATTATTAAAGATTTTAATATAGACACGTATATTTTTATTCCGAAAAGCCATCTCGATTACTTTATTAAGAAAGCCAAATATATCGATGTATATGAGTATTGGTATGATATTTTTAATCCAGAAAATAACATATGGATAGATATCGAAGGAATGGGATATGGATGTATGTGGTCAAATACAAAACTACGTGAATATTCAAAAATTCTTCAAAAACGAGCTATTAAAAAGTTTGCGCTAACTCTTATAAGTGATTTAAAACCGGAAAATGAAATTCTTTATTATCAACAGGATGGTGATAATTGTTACGGTTTTATAAATAAGGATGGTACTTGTTATACAAGAATACGAATTAGTGACAAAGAATTAGATAGAAAGGTTTGGTAATGATATGTGTAACTACTGTGAAGAAAATTCTCCTGAATGCTGCATTTACATTGATCCATTATCTAATGATTATTACTTAGACATCGAAACTTCAGAATGGGATGAGTATGATGATGGATTTGTACATCATATAGAATATATTAACTATTGCCCGTGGTGTGGTAGAAAATTAAATGAAAGAAAGGATTAATAGAAGAATGAAATTATATGTCATAAGCGCAGATACATACAACGGTTCATGGGGTTCTCGGATTAGTATGTTTGGTGTATTTGACGAAGAACATGTATACGATGCACTAGAAGAATTGGAAAAAGAATACGATTACTATTTTGAAGTAAATGAAATAAGTCTAAATGAGTGCAACGAAACGTATCTTGGTGGATATTTTGAGTAGATGAAACTGCGCTTTCGAAGGAGAGATAAATGAGAAAGAAATTAATTAGTATGTTAACTGTTATCACATGTTTGGTAGCATTATTCACTGGTTGTGGTAATAAAAGCGAAGATATGAGCAATGAAATATTACAATTGCAAAATCAGATTGATGACTTAAATCATCAAAAAGATAAACTTGAAACAGAAGTTGTTGACAAAAAGATTGAGAATGGCACTGCCGTATATGTAGTCACAATTAATGTGGCTCAGTCACATCCGTTTTGGGACATTGGCTCGAATATTAAAGATAATATGAATGATGTGGATATTGATATTCCTGTTAGTAAAGAGTTTTATGATTCTGTAAATGTAGGAACTGTACTTGATGACTCATTCAGAATGGGATCGTTTATTATGAGTGGTTCATATGGATCATGGGATATTACTGTTTCTGATAAAAAAGTTGAGTAAGGAGAATAAACATATGGAAGTTGCAGCAGATACGAAAGTGATAACCATACATATGAAATGTGATGGATGTGGGGAAGGATATATGTTGAAAGATGGAGAAATGTTATTTGATCATGGAATGATGATTTCTCCAGCACGATATAAACACAGATGTAATAAATGTGGAAATGTTGAGTATTATACAAGATGTTATCCGATATATAAATATGTCCAGTTGGAAGATTTTAGAGAAATGACTTTTGAAGAAAGATTAGTACCGTAAGAAATGTACGATTGATCGGAAGGAGATATAAGAATGGCAATAGAAACGACTCCAAGTTATTATAATCAAAAACTTCTAGATTTAATTGAAGAAGCGAGGAAAGACGGTATTAAATTATCCAATGAGATTTTTGTAGAAACAGAAGAAGAAAAATTCCCAGTGATGGAAGTATTCTTCGTAAATAATACCACATATGAAGAATTTGGACGATTTAATATCTATAAGAGAACAGTAAAAATATCTCAGGAAGATTATGATGAGATAGTTGCTTATGCGAAAAAGAATGACTGTAAAAATATTAAATGCAATTATAATAATGGTGATGAGCTTATAGAAAGAATAATTTATAGCAATGATGAATCTGGTTTTGACTTTTCTTTAGCGAACATTGGTGGAAACATAGAGATTAAATACAACAATTATCGTGTTTATAGCGATAAGGATGAGTGTGTAGATTTATTCCTAACTAAGGAAAATGACGACGATGATTTTCCAAGAGGATATATTAGTTTCTATATTATGAATCGTAGTGATTTTGAAAAAGCAGAAAATGTAAATTTAAATTTAGAGAAATTCATGAGAGACAACAAGTAAACCGTTGTTTCATAAGGAGGAATATTTTGAAGATAGAAACTAATAATTTAGATATATTAATGAAGAATGTAGAAGTATTGCTGTTGATAAGCGTACAGGCGATATTAATTCATGCGATTATATTACATGTCACAATTGCGTATTTAATGACGACATGAATTGTGACAAATTAAGAAGAGAATGGGCTGAATCGGAGTACGCCGAAAAGCTGGTGATAAGCAAGAGAGATAAAACATTTTTAGATTATCTTGACAAGAAATTGAAATATATTGTGAAAGATTCAAATGGTGGGTTGTTTGCATATAAAGCACAACCAAGAAAAGCTGAAGCGTATTGTAATTGGTTTGGTGATGGTTGTTTAAATTTGTATGTGCGTTTCAATGTTGACTTTCCGATGGTCAAATGGGAAGATGACGAACCGTGGCTTATTGAGAATTTGAAGAAGTTAGAGGTGGTAGAAGAATATGAAAAATAATGAGAATAATCCAATAGATTATACAATTGTAAGTAAACCTGCTTTCATAAATTTTATATGTCCTCATTGCTTTAATGATGTAGAAGTTCCATTTTCTGATGTGGATTTTAAGACGGATTATTGGAGCGATGGAGCGCATTGTAATTGTCCTTTATGTGATAAGGAAGTTGAGTTATTCGACTGTTCAGATTGGCTCAACTAACAAAGAGCTTGCTTTGGGACAGATGGCTTTGGCTCAATCTCTTGGAATGCCAGCAAGAATTTATCATAACCATTACACAAAGAAAAATCCTGAATTGATCAGATATAGGGTTGAATTCTATCCAAATGATGAACTGGTTAATCACATTGTTTGCAAAAAGAAATGTGACAACTATATTGAATCAAGTGTTTCTGGATATACAATCGAATCAGAAATCATTAAAATTATCCCTGTACATAAAAAAATGTATAGTTACGATGTTACGACATCTAGCGCACATTTTGAAGTAAGTGGAATTTATAGTCATAATTGTCGCTCCTTCCTTACAGTAGATAGGTTCTCTGATAAAGTTGGCAATATTTCTAATGCAAAAAACTTTGACAAAACAAAGCATAAATATTATGGACGTTTCAATCAGGGGGTTGTAACAATTTCCTTACCCGACATTGCTTTATCTTCGGACGGTGATATTAATAAATTTTGGGAGATTTTTGACGAACGAACTGAGTTATGCCATAAAGCATTAAAATTTAGACACAACCGCTTGCTTGGAACTTCTTCGGATGTAGCTCCAATTCTTTGGCAATATGGTGCATTGGCACGTTTGAAAAAACATGAAAAAATTAGTCGACTTCTTTATGATGGATATTCTACCATTTCACTTGGATATGCAGGATTATATGAGTGTGTAAAATTTATGACAGGTCATTCTCATTCTGATGAAGGTGTAGGAGAAGAATTTGGTTTAAAAGTTATGCAAGCCCTAAATGACAAGTGTAATCAATGGAAAGAAGAAGAAAACATTGATTATAGCCTTTATGGGACACCATTAGAATCGACAACTTATAAATTTGCCAAAAGTTTAAAGAATAGATTCGGAAAAGATGTGTTTGTAAAAATTGATGGCAAGGATAGAAATTATATAACAAATTCTTATCACATTCCAGTCTTTGAACCAATTACTGCTTTTGAGAAACTTAGAATCGAATCAAAATTCCAGAAGTTAAGTCCTGGCGGAGCAATTTCATATATAGAAATTCCAAGTATGACGCATAATATTCCGGCAATTTTAGAAGTAATTAAATTTATTTATAATAACATTATGTATGCAGAGATTAATACAAAAAATTGTTATTGTGAAAAATGCGGATTCGATGGAGATATTCCATTGGTTGAGGATGAAGACGGTATTCTTAAATGGAAGTGTCCGAATTGTGGCAATACAGATAACACAACAATGGATATTGCATTTAGAGTTTGTGGATACATCGGTACTGCAAAAAATGGTGGAAATCAAGGAAGATATGGGGATATTCATGATAGAGTATATCATTTAGATGATACGGAATATGAGGAATAAAAATGAATTATGCACAAATCAGATCAATGGACATTTCGAATGGAGAAGGAGTTGGAGTCTCCATTTTTGTACAAGGATGTCCAATCCATTGCAAAGGATGCTTTAATTCAGAGGCATGGGATTTTAATGGTGGTAAAGAATGGACTGAAGAAAAGAAAAATATGTTATTAGAATTATTAAATAAACCATACATTTCACGATTTAGTGTGTTAGGTGGAGAACCTTTAGCCAAACAAAATATGCAAGACATTTGTAAACTCTGTAAAGAAATCAAAGATAAGTTTCCAGAGAAAAAGATTTGGTTATATTCTGGATATCAATATGAATCATTAAGTAGGGAACAATTTAAAGTTTTATTTTTCGTAGATGTTCTTGTCGATGGACGTTATGATGAAACTTTAAAAAATCCAAGTCTAAAATTTCGTGGCTCGTCAAATCAAAGAGTCATCAATATCCCAGAAACATTAAAACAGAATAAAGTAATTCTATATTGCGATTAAGATCCATCTAAAATCGTAAAAAATAGGAGTGTTATATTTCTATAGCACTCCTAAAAATAAAAGAAAAGAGAATAATAAATTGACAAATGAACAAGGAATAAAGAAGAAAGACATCCTATATTATGCTCAAATCCTTCCCAATGTTGGCATATATAATGTTTGTGAAATGATAGTCTGTACTTTATACGAAGATTATTTTGCTTGCATGGATAAGCGTGAAAAGAAAAGATATTTATTTAATTATTCCGATATCGACAAAATTCTTTTTGCGAATAGATTGGAAGCATTAACTCTCGTAACGGATGCAGAAAAAGATAAACCAAAAGTTAGCAACGAAAGATTCTATGAAGAAGATTAGAAAGAAGTGATAAATAATTGGAATACCTTACAACAAAATATAAGGGGAAATACCGTCTGAAATGTGAAGTTGATAAAGTGACAAATGATTTTCCAAAAACATTGAAAGATACGTATGAGGATGCAGATGTTTATATTGATTGCAGCTTCGGGAATAAAATATTTTATTATGGCAAAGGAATTTTGCAATCGTATATTCCATCTCTTCAACGAGGTAGAAATATTATTCGTAAGTTATATGCAGAGAATATTAATCCGGAAAACGTATCTATTTTAAAGTCCGGAAAAGGTACTACATATAAAATAATCGATCACAAACAATTCAATTCTGATATCAAAAACTCAAAATTTATTTTTGATATTCTGGAAACAAATTCAGAAGTAATGTTTAAATTCTATGAGAAAAACTCAGATAAAATCATTCCATTATTAAAACCAAAGACATCCGGTGCTGATATTTCTCCATTCAGTCCTAAAAATCTTCCTAAGATAGAATACCTCATACCAAAGGACGAGTTAAGAGAATATGAAGATATAATCAATCCTTTAAAAGAAGATGGTAAATTGCTTACCTTATCAAAACTGACTCAAAATTACATCAAATTATTGAGTAAAAAACGTTTGTATAGAGGAGTTGATATGAAATCCTATATGCGTAAAAAGATGCTAAAAGGAAAAGAATTTATTCATTCTGAAGGACACTGGAATGATTATTTAAAATATTTAAAGAAGGAGATTCCAAATGCTTAAACGAGAAAGGTATAAATTATCGAAAAATCTTACTGCACTAAAACTCCACAAAAATGGATTCAAAAATGGTACGTATAGATGCAATGTCTACAAGGATATGTTTTATTTTTTAATGATAATTGATGCAGATAATAACGACTGGTCTTATCAAGTGGTGGACAAAGACAACAATATATATGCTCAATATTATGACAGAGAATATGGTATTAACGAAGTCGTTGAAAAGATCGATAAGATCATAAATGAAGTAATTAATGAAATGGTAAAAGAAGAAATTTTGGAGGTTAAAAAATATGGAAAATACAAAAACAACAGAAAAAGTAAACATGACAAGCACAGCAAGAAGAGTGGCAAAATTTCACAAAGTAAGTAAAGATCAGTTTTTTAGTGACTGTGCAGACAATCATTGGTATCTCGCTGAAAGTGCTTATGATAAATTAGAATTGCCAAAAAGAGCTACAACAGGATCAGCCGGTTATGATTTCTTTGCTCCAATGAATATTAGACTCAAACCGGGCAAATCAGTTACAATCCCTACAGGCATTTGTTGCGAAATGAATCCAGATTATGCATTGTTTATTTTGCCTAGAAGTGGACTTGGTTTTAAATATCAGATGATGCTGTCAAATACTTTAGCCCTAATAGATTCTGATTATTTTTATTCTGATAATGAAGGGCATATTATGATTAAGCTTGTAAATCGTGGAGATAAAGAAATTAATATTCCTGCCGGGAAAGGATTTGCACAAGGGGTGTTTATGCAGTATGGAATTACAGCAGATGATAATTGTGATGGCGTAAGGAATGGTGGATTTGGAAGTACTACAGACTAAACTATTAAGTAAATAACATAAAAATTTGGGTGATACTAAAATCACCCTATTTGCATTTTGTTTTACGGAGGAATATGTTTGAACAATACAAGATTATATGATAGAATGACCAAGGAAGAACTAATTGAACAATGTTTTAACAAAGACACGGCTATAGAAGAATTAAAACATAATCAATTAGAAATTATAAATAAAAGTGATATTATGAGTTTATATAAATGTGAAAGTAATAAAGCTTTAAAGATTTTGAAAGTGATGTTCCAGATGGGATATGGCAATAAAATCGGGAAAGAATATTATATCACTTATGAAGCGTATCAAAATTTTATGAAGAAAATGGCAGGAAAGGAAGTGTATATATAACATTTTGTGTCGTTTCGTAATGTTTTAGATATCACTCATAAATATCACCATAATAATCAAATAACTGTAGAATGCAGTAAAAAACGGGAAAATCCTATGGTTGTACTTATAGTCGTAAACTACAAATAAGATTTAGAAAATCAGCCGCAGGAGGCTTTCGTTTGACTGCTTCCTGCGGTTTTATGCTGTAAAAGTGATATTTAAGACGAAAGGTGATATTAAAAATGAGTAAGAAACCAACAGTACTTATGATCTTAGACGGTTATGGACTGAATGAAAAGACAGAAGGTAATGCAATTGCTATGGCAAAAACACCTGTTATGGATAAACTGATGTCAGAATATCCATGTGTAAAAGGAAATGCCAGCGGACTTGCAGTAGGACTTCCGGACGGACAGATGGGTAACTCAGAAGTTGGCCATATGAATATGGGTGCCGGACGTATCATTTATCAGGAACTGACAAAGATCACAAAGGCAATTGAAGATGGTGTATTCTTTGAGAATAAAGCACTTCTGGCTGCATGTGAGAATGCCAAGAAGAATGATTCTGCACTGCACCTGATGGGGCTGGTATCTGACGGTGGTGTTCACAGCCACATCGGACATATTTTCGGCCTTCTGGAACTGGCTAAGAGACAGGGACTTGAGAAAGTATACGTACACTGCTTCCTTGACGGTCGTGATACACCACCGGCTTCAGGAAAAGAGTATGTAGAGCAGTTAGAAGCTAAGATGAAAGAAATCGGCGTAGGAGAGGTTGCAAGTGTTTCCGGACGTTATTATGCAATGGACCGTGATAACCGCTGGGATCGTGTAGAAAAGGCCTACAAGGCACTTTCAGCAGGCGAAGGCGAGACAGCTGCTTCTGCTACAGAGGGAATCCAGGCTTCTTATGACGCAGATGTAACGGATGAGTTCGTTGTACCATTTGTAGTAACAAAGGACGGCGCACCGGTTGCAACGATCAAAGAAAATGATTCGGTAGTATTCTTCAACTTCCGTCCGGACAGAGCAAGAGAGCTTACAAGAACCTTCTGTGACGACAACTTTGACGGATTTGAAAGAGGAAACAGAATCAAGACAACATTTGTATGCTTTACAGAATATGACGCTACAATCGAGAATAAAAAGGTTGCATTCGTAAAAGAAGAGATCACCAATACATTTGGTGAATTCCTCGCAAAGAATGGCAAAAAACAGGCGCGTATCGCTGAGACAGAGAAGTATGCACATGTAACATTCTTCTTTAACGGCGGTGTAGAGGAACCGAATGAAGGGGAAGACAGAATCCTTGTAAAATCTCCTAAGGTTGCTACTTATGATCTGAAACCGGAGATGAGCGCATATGAAGTATGTGACAAACTGGTTGCAGCAATCAAATCAGACGAATATGATGTGATCGTGATCAACTTTGCGAACCCTGATATGGTAGGCCATACAGGTGTGATCGAAGCTGCTGTAAAGGCGATTGAAGCAGTTGACGAGTGTGTAGGAATGGCTTACGAAGCATTAAAAGAAGCTGACGGACAGATGTTCATCTGTGCGGATCACGGTAATGCAGAGTACATGATCGATGAAGAGACAAAAGAGCCATTTACAGCACATACAACCAATCCTGTACCATTCATCCTTGTAAACGCAGATCCTGCATACAAGTTGAAAGAAGACGGATGCCTGGCAGATATTGCTCCTACACTGATCGAACTGATGGGTATGGAACAGCCGGCTGAGATGACTGGAACATCACTTCTTGTGAAATAATACAAACATATTCAACGTATGTTATATGCTATAATGAACAGATTGTGGAAAATGCAAAAGCGTATTTTCTACAATCTGTTCTGTATTTATCAGTATAATTATAAAAGGAACATCATGAGGAGAACGACATGAAGATTGTTATTGTAGAAGATGATCCGGGTATCCGAAAGGAATTAAAACAGCTCCTGGAAAATGCTTTTTATGAAGCAGAGATAATCGAAGAATTTAAAGATACGGCAGAGCAGATATGCAGCATGATACCGGCACCGGATCTGGTACTCCTGGATTGGAATCTTCCGGGGGAAAGCGGCTTTGACATCTGTACGAAGCTGAAAGAACATTCAGATATTCCAATCATATTTCTGACCAGCCGGACAGATTCCATGGATGAACTGACCGGAATCTTGAAAGGGGCAGATGATTATATCACAAAACCGTTCAATCCCCCGATTCTGCTGGCAAGAATAGGCGTAGTACTAAAAAGAACTACTGGTAAAAATGCAGAGAAATCAAGGGGTAATGCCTTGAACATGGAATATAAAGGTGTAATCCTAAATGTTGTGGGAGGCTGCATAGAGCATGAAGGAAAAAAGACAGATCTTACGAAAAATGAGTTGAAGATCCTGCACCTTCTATATCAGAAAAAGGGTGAGATTGTTCCGAGACTGGATATGATCGAATACCTGTGGGACAATGAAGTCTTCATAGATGACAATACATTAAGTGTGAATGTTACAAGACTCAGAGGAAAACTGGCTGACATCGGAGTGACGGATTTCATTGAGACAAAACGGGGAATGGGGTACCGCATATGAAATTTTCGGAATATATAAAAGATAAGATTCTGATATGTCTGCTGCACCTCCTGTGTATGATATTACTGATGGGGTTCTTCTATATTACAGGGTATAACAGAAACGCAGCTGCACTGATTCTCATTTTCTGGTGGATCATCCTTGGGATATGGATTGTGACAGGATATTATCGCAGGAAGAAATATTTTGACAGGGCAGAACATATTCTGGAAAATGTAGATCAGAGATATCTGCTTGGAGAATTGCTGCCAGCTTCACCATATCTGGAAGATCGGATCTACCGGGAGTTGATCAGACGATCGAATAAATCTGTGATCGAACGGATCCGTATGCTTGAAGATGAACAGAATGATTATCGGGATTATATCGAAAGCTGGGTGCATGAGATCAAAGCACCGATTACCAGTATCCAGCTTGCGTGTGAGAATCATAAAGACGAAGTGACCAGACAGATCGGTCTTGAGAATCAACGGATTGAAAATGACGTAGATATGGTTCTGTATTATGCCAGAATGGAAAAGGTATACAAAGACTATATGATTGAAGAGACAGACCTTGGGAAGGCGGCTTCTGAAATTTTGATAAAAAATAAGTATTATCTAATTAGTAACGGAGTGCGCGGGGAAGTGGAGTGCCCTGATCTTGCGTATACCGATAAAAAGTGGATCCTTTTTATACTGAACCAGCTTATGCTGAACAGTGTGAAATATAAAAGTGAGAATCCAAAGGTCCATCCGTATATTCATATTTACACGGAAAGGTACGGTCATGGTGTCCGGCTGATCGTAGAAGATAACGGAACCGGAATACGGGAAGAAGAGATGTCCAGAATCTTTGAAAAAGGTTTTACCGGTTCCAATGGAAGAAATGGTAAGAAATCTACGGGGATGGGTCTTTATCTGTGCAGACGGCTGTGTGAAAAGCTTGGAATTGCCATCGAGGCGGAATCTGTCCGTGGTGAAGGCACGAAGATGATCCTTACATTTCCGGTCAGCAGTTATCTTTCAAAAATGTAAGATAACTGAAAGATACATCGATACATCTTTCTGGTCCGGACGGGTAAAGTAGAGATGAAAAAGAGTATTACAAAAAGACCGGAAAGGATGATATGGATGAGAAGAATAAGAAAGCATGGCAAGACAACAGAGAAAAAAACAGACAGAATCCTGGCAGGAGGCAGAATCCCGGATGGAGAGATCCGGGTGTGTGATGTGGAAAAATATTACGGAAGTGATACGAACATCACCAAAGCGGTAGACAGGGTAAGCTTTTGCGTCCAAAAAGGAGAATTTGTGGGAATCATGGGAGCATCGGGTTCCGGAAAGACAACACTTTTGAATATGCTGTCTACGATTGACCGTGTGACTGCAGGGCATATATACTACGGAGAAACGGATATTACAGAGTTGAGTGATGAGGCACTGGCGGAATTTCGGAAAGACAATCTTGGATTCATATTTCAGGATTACAACTTGTTAGATACACTTACGATAGAAGAGAATATTGTGCTGGCAATGACGCTGCACAGCAAGAGTAAAAGAGAGATCCAAGAGAAATGTGATCACATATTGAAGCTGCTTGATATCGAAGAAATCCGGGATAAATTCCCCTATCAGGTATCCGGGGGCCAGAAGCAGCGTTGTGCCTGTGCCAGAGCGATGATTCATCGTCCGAAACTGATCCTCGCAGATGAGCCGACCGGTGCGCTGGATTCCAGAGCGGCACAGATGCTGCTCGAAACATTCCGCAAGATGAATCGTGATATGCACTCTACGATCCTCATGGTTACACATGATGCGTTTTCAGCCAGCTACTGCAGCCGTATTCTTTTCCTGAAAGATGGAAAGATATTCCATGAACTGGTAAGAGGAGTGGAAGAAAGGCGGGAATTTCTGAATAAGATCCTGGATGTATTATCTCTGACAGGAGGTGAACTGTCAGATGTTCGGTAAGCTTGCACTGCGCAATGTCAGACGTTCCGCCAGAGATTATCTGGTGTATGTGCTGACGATGACATTTGTGGTATCATTGATGTTTGCATTTAACAGTATCATTTTTTCGAAGGATCTTCAGAAAATGTATGAAATGGCAGCGATAATGGCAGCGATGATCGGTATTGCCACATTCTTTATTGTACTGATCGTTGCATGGCTGATCAATTATATGGTACGGTTCATGCTGGAAAAAAGGAGCCGTGAATTCGGTATCTATCTGTTGATCGGAATGAATAAAAAGGAAGTGTCCGGGCTTTATATGAAAGAAAATCTGCTGCTCGGTGTGTGTTCCTTTGTGATAGGACTGGGCCTTGGAATGCTGCTTCAGCAGGTGCTGCTCGTTGTCCTTTATAGTGTCATACAGGTGGAACTAAGACCCCATCTGGAATTCAATGGATATTGTTTCCTTATGACTGTGTGCTGCTTTGCAGGATGTTATCTGCTGGCACTGTTCCGGTGCAGCCGGAAATTCCGCAAGATGAACATTCATGATCTGATGAGAGAAAATCAGAAGAATGAGGAATTAAAAGAAAAGAATGAAAAAATAAAGCGGTTATTACTGCCGTTTTCCATTCTTTTCATCTTTGCGTTCGGTGTCTGGATACTGAGCGGAAATATACAGTCGCCGGGAGGGGCAGCAGTATTTCTGACGGGTCTGTTTATTACAATGTATGTGTTTTATACAGGGCTTTCCGCATGGATCATCTGCTATGTGAAGAAAAAAGGAAATGCGGTCTACCGGGGGCAGAATCTGTTCCTGCTGCGTCAGTTTGCATCTAAATTGAAAACGATGCGGTTTACCATGGGAACACTTACGGTGCTTTTTATGGTCGCATTTCTGGGGTGCTCGGTTGCATTAATGTTTACGGACTGGCAGAATCAGGTTTTAGAGATGAAATTTCCATTTGATGTACAGGTGAACAGTCAGAATCCGGAATATGATTTTGAAAAGGAATTGGATATTGTCGGAGAAGAAGCAGGTGTAAAGGATTCGTGCGTGTACCGTATTTATGAAAATCATACGAACGTAATGAATACATGGCTGTATACGCATCTGCGGTATTTTGGAGATGAGTACCGCAGAGAAGACGGAACACCGGATGAGAAAAAGATACGTAAAGGTTCCGATGATGATGCATATTGCAGATATGATACATATATGGGGCTGAGTGATTACAATCATCTGAGAAAAATGCTGGGATATTCCACGGAAACGCTTGGAAAAAATGAATATATCCTTCAGATGAAGCAAAGAGTGTATAAGGAAACCGGAGATTTTACGGATGACGTGAAGCTTCAGGACCGAGGAGAGACACTGACCTGCAGGAAGATCTGCACCGAATCATTTTCGCAGGACGGACATAATGGCGGTGATTATATCATCGTTGTGCCGGATGAACGGATACAGCAGATGACACCGTACTATTCGGAACTTGCGGTAAGTGTGAAGAAAAAAGTGCCGGATAACCTGCAGAATAAGCTGGATGATCTGTCAGATAAACATGATTATGCCGGTCATACATACATGGAAGAAGACGATGATAATGTATGTTATGGTACGGATACCATTGTCACATATGCTGCGGTGAATCTTGTGCGGGAAAATGCATCGGCTGAGGTCAGATATATGATGAGTTGTATCACATTCCCATGTATGTATATCGGGCTGGTATTTTTGTGTATTGCATTGACGGTGTTATCGGTACAGCAGCTGAGTGATTCGGCAAAATATAGGTTCCGCTACCAGGTGCTTTCGAAAATCGGCCTTGGAAGACGCGAGATCCAACAGACCGTATTCCGTCAGCTGTCCGGGTATTATCTGTGTCCGGCAATCCTTTCGGCAGTGATCAGCGGGATCATAGCGGTGTATATGGGTGCCAGATTTAACTTCTATACAGGAGTCAGTACACCGGTGTTACAGTATTTTGCAATTTCATTCGCCCTGTTCTTTGGCGTATATGTAGTTTATTTTGGAGCGACCTATGTCGGATTTATCAGAAATATCGAAGAATGAAAATGGAGAGGGAAGTATGAGTAGAAATGCAATAAAATATCTGGCAATGGCAGCTATGTTCTGTAATCATTTTGCCTATATATTTTTAAAAGAAGGCAGTACAGGGCAGGAAGTTATGGTTGATATCGGGTATTTTACAGCCATTACTATGTGCTATTTCCTTGTGGAAGGATATCATTACACAAGATCTGTAAAGAACTATGCACTGCGGCTGCTTGTATTCGGGATCCTTTCACAGATTCCCTTCATGCTGGCATTGAAACAGACGAACCTGAACATGATGTTCAGCCTTCTTCTATGTCTGGGAGTGGTGTGGGTTGCAGATCATGTAAAACATAAAGGGGAGAAAATGCTATGGCTGTGCGTGCTGGTAATCTGTTCGCTCTGGACGGACTGGGCACTTCTGGCACCGGTATTTACGATGCTGTTTGCAAATGCATATGGGGACAGGAAAAAAGTATCACTGGCATATGGAAAAGCAGCGGGACTCTTCTTTCTGCTGAATGTGTTGTCATACAGGGCGGACTGCGGGCTGGAGAGTGCGCTCATACATTCTGCATGCGCCTGTATCGGGCCGGCAGCATCAGGAGTGGTTATACAGTGTATGTATAACAAAGAAGACAAAACAGCACACGGCTGGGAAAAATGGTTTTTCTACGGATTTTATCCGGTGCATCTTCTGCTTCTCTGGATGATACAGTTTGCAAAAGTATAGATGGAACGGTTATAATAATACCGGGGTGTGGCGGATGCGGAAAAAACGCAGAAGGATGGCTCCGGTATTTTTTTGAAGCAGGCAGGTAGAGAATATGGGAAAAGAAAAGCTTGATAAAATGTATGATATCTGTTTCTTTGATCTGGATGGCACGATCATTGATTCTTCACCGGGAATTACGAATTCGGTGATGTATGCGCTGGAGAAATTCGGAATCGAAGAGACCGAACGGGAAAAAATATATAAATTCATCGGTCCGCCGCTTACCGATTCGTTCGCCAGATTCTATGGATTTGACGATGAGAAAAGCTGGAAGGCGGTGGAGTATTACAGGGAATATTATCAGGATACGGGGATTTTTGAGTGTTCGGTGTATTCCGGATTTGAAAAATCATTAAAGGCATTGAAGGCAGCAGGAAAAAGACTTTTTGTTGCGACGTCCAAACCGGAAGTATATGCGAGAAGGATCATTGAACATTTTGACCTGGATCAATATTTTGAATATGTGGCAGGTATGGAACTGGACGGAGGCAGAGGCAGTAAGGCAGAGGTGATCGGATATCTGATCGATACCTGCCGGATGCAGGATAAGAAGAGGATACTGATGATCGGTGACCGTGAACATGATGTGCTTGGGGCAAAGCAGGAAGGGCTTGATTGTATGGGGGTATTATACGGATTCGGCAACCGTGAAGAACTGGAAAAAGCAGGCGCAGTATACGTTGCCGGGACGCCGGAAGACATTGCCGGGATCATCCTGAAATAATGCGGTAATCCTGCATTTTGTGAAAAATGTAAAAATATGGGTGCCAATACTTGACAAAAGAAGAAGTAGTTGTTATTATAAAAAAACAGAACGCACTCTGTTTTTTATAAATGATAGAAAAGAGGTGCAATATGCAAAGAGTATTTTCATTATTGGTAGACAATAATCCCGGTGTATTAAGCCGTGTATCCGGACTGTTCAGCAGACGAGGATACAGTATCGACAGTATAACTGCCGGAGTTACGGCAGATCCGAGATTTACCAGAATTACCATTGTGGCCAGCGGAGATGAGCTGATCTTATCGCAAATCGAAAAGCAGGTCAGAAAGCTGGAAGATGTCATTGAGATCAAAGTACTTCAGCCGGAAGATTCGGTATATCGTGAACTGATCATGGTGAAGGTTCGGGCGAATAAGACGGAGAGAACGGAGATCATATCTGTGGCGGATATATTCCGCGCGAAGATTGTTGATGTAGAGAAGGATTCCCTGATGGTGGAACTGACAGGAAATGGTTCAAAAGTAGATGCGTTTCTGGAACTTCTGGAAGGTTACGAAATTCTTGAACTTGCAAGAACAGGTATTACCGGATTACAGAGAGGAATCAAGGATGTAACAGTCATTGATCAGGAAGGAAACATCAACACATTATAATTGATATATTATAATGGACAAACAGTAACACATTTTAATCAGACATTAAACAGAGACGAGCCCGGTGGAAGGGCGACCCCTTGTTTAAGAAAATAAAAAATCATTTATTTTTTAGGAGGTATGCTATAATGGCAGCAAGAATTTTTTATCAGGAAGATTGTAATTTATCAGTATTAGAGGGACAGAAGATCGCTATCATCGGTTATGGTAGCCAGGGACATGCACATGCTCTGAACTTAAAAGAGTCCGGATGCGATGTTATCGTTGGTCTTTATGAAGGAAGTAAATCATGGGCAAAAGCTGAAGCTCAGGGATTCAAAGTATTCACAGCAGCTGAAGCAGCAAAACAGGCTGACATCATCATGATCCTGATCAACGATGAGTTACAGGCAGATATGTACAAGAAAGATATCGAACCAAACCTTGAAGAAGGTAACATGTTAATGTTCGCTCATGGTTTCAACATTCACTTTGGATGCATCAACCCACCAAAGAATGTAGATGTAACAATGATCGCTCCTAAGGCACCGGGACACACAGTAAGAAGTGAGTATCAGGCTGGAAAAGGAACACCTTGCCTTATCGCTGTAGAGCAGGATGCTACAGGAAAAGCTTGGGATCGTGCACTTGCATATGGTCTTGCAATCGGTGGAGCAAGAGCTGGTCTTCTTGAGACAACATTCAGAACAGAGACAGAGACAGACCTCTTCGGTGAGCAGGCAGTACTTTGCGGTGGTGTTTGTGCACTTATGCAGGCTGGTTTCGAGACACTTTGCGAAGCTGGATATGATCCAAGAAACGCTTACTTCGAGTGTATCCATGAGATGAAACTGATCGTAGACCTGATCTATCAGTCAGGATTCGCCGGAATGAGATACTCTATCTCTAACACAGCTGAATATGGTGACTATGTAACAGGACCTAAGATCGTTACAGCTGAGACAAAGAAAGCTATGAAACAGATTCTGACAGACATCCAGGACGGAACATTTGCAAAAGAATTCTTATTAGACATGTCTCCGGCAGGACGTCAGGTACACTTCAAAGCTATGAGAAAACTTGCTTCTGAGCATCCATCAGAAAAAGTTGGTGCAGATATCCGTAAGCTGTACAGCTGGAGTGATGAAGACCAGTTAATCAACAACTAATTTTTGAACATATTTTAAAAGCCCTAAAGCCGCTTAAATAGTGGCTCTAGGGCTTTTTTCTTTTTCTGAGAAGTACTAAAAAGATACTAGGACTACCTACTACCTACGAATAGAATTGTATAATTATGTAAATTTATTTAGTTCAATTTAGCTATATTTATAACCCAATTCAGACAAAGATATGAGAATTTATGATGGTTATGCCAAAATTCTTTGATTTAATATGCTTGACAATTAGAGTAGCTTGAGGTATATTGTATTCCACTTTGACGATAAATTCATTTTATGAAAAGAGAAAAGGTGGGAAATTTATGACATTTTATCAAGAGCTGCAACTTAGCTCAACTGGTTCAAAAGAATTGATCAAAAAGACAACAGACCCGAAGGAAAAGAGAAGGCACATCCTAATTTATAATGTTAAGGTATACCTTGTTGTGGCTTTCTGCTTTGCTTTAGTAACGCTGTTTAGCGCAGTATTTGGTTCTGGAAACAGTGTTGCAGGAGTTGTTGTTCTCTTAGCATTGCTTGTATTAAGACAGGCGGATTTCGGAATTAAAACAACACATGGTCTTTTGTGTATTGCAGGAATTTTCGGGATTCTTATCATAGGGCCGAGATTTACAAACACTTTAGCCCCGATACCTGCATTTTTTGTAAATCTTGTTTGTATTATGTTACTGATGATTTTAGGCTGCCATAATGTGATCATGTCTAATCATTCAACATTTGTATTAGGATATTTATTATTACAGGGATATGATGTTACTGGAGAAGAGTATAGTATGCGAGTAATAAGTTTACTCATTGGAATGGCTATCTGCATGGCAGTATTTTATAAGAATCAGAGGAATCGGCCATATCGCCGGACATTTCTTGATTTGTTCAGAGAATTTAATCTTCATTCTGCAAGAAACTGGTGGTATATTCGACTGACAGTAATGGTTTCTACCGCATTACTCATTATGTCTTTATTAGGATTACCAAGAGCGATGTGGGCAGGAATTGCCTGTATGTCTGTATGTCTGCCATTTTCCAGTGATTTAGTTGCAAGGGCTAAATTAAGAGGGCCTTATAATATCTTAGGTTCCCTCATTTTTGTGGTACTTTATATTGTTCTTCCAAAATCAATGTACCCATATATCGGAATTATTGGTGGAATTGGAGTGGGATATTCTGCAGGTTACGCGTGGCAGACCGTGTTTAATACCTTTGGTGCGTTGTCCATTGCTTCTGGGTTATTTGGAATGACAGGAGCGGTTGTGCTTCGTATTGGAGCCAATGTATTTGCTTCTATTTATACGGTTCTTGTGGATAAGGTGTTAAATAAGATATTTGAATGGACAACACAGATAGCTCCGAAATATGAGTCTTAAAAAATATAATGGAAACAGAAGAAATACATTTTCATATCTAATTGAATAAATTAATCTCCATCAGAAATAGAATCTTTGAAAAAATTACAAAAACCCCAGAATTTATGGTAAAATAGATTTAAAAAGAAAGAGGGGTGGAGCATATGATTAAAGTCTTGATGATATGCCATGGCAATATCTGCAGATCACCAATGGCGGAATTTATTTTAAAGGATATGGTGAAAAAAAAGGGAATGGAGGATTCGTTCCTTATTGCTTCCTGTGCAACGAGCAGGGAGGAAATTGGTAATTCTCTGCATCCGGGTGCAAGAGCGAAGCTTGATGAGATGGGGATACCTCATAAAAAGCGTGCGGCGGTACAGCTTACCAAAGAAGATTATACTACCTATGATTATCTGTTGTGTATGGATCAGTGGAATATCAATAATGTAAAGAGGATCATTGGTCATGATCCAAAGCACAAGGTACATCTGCTATTAGAATATGCAGGGGTTAAGAGGGATATTGCAGACCCGTGGTATACTGGTAATTTTGATGTGACTTATGATGATATTGTTCAGGGATGTGAGGCATTTCTTGAGGAATTAGGTGTATAATTTGTCGATACAGGAAGGAAAATATGAAGATTATTATCAAATGTACGGACGGAATCATGACCGGCAAGGAATGGCGATTTAATGGAAGCGGACAGATTACATTAGGAAGGGAAAAGGGCAGCATGGTTACAACTGCACCCGAAGATAACAGTATTTCAAGGCATCAGTGTGTGATAGATGTCGTGCCGCCGAATGTTTATGTTTCTGATGCAGGAAGTACACATGGAACTTATGTGAATGGTCAGCTTATCGGTAAGAAAGGTCAGGGAGGACAGTGCCCGGTCAGAGATGGTGCATTTATTGGTGTAGGTTCCGGTGGAAGAACAGCAGTATTTCAGATTCGTATTATAGAAGAAGAACGTGGAACAGTTTCACCGGATTATATAGCTGACAATATGGACAACCACTACAATAGAAGTTTCAATGGACAGAATCTTGGGAACGATTTTGCTTCTTCTTTTCAGTTTGTCGTTCCAAGAATCAGGGATATATTTATTCGTCCAGTACATACTGCGATAGAATTTGGCAAGATGAATAGCGCAATACTCGGAACGACAATGATATTAATTAATATGGCTGTTTTACTTGTATTAGCGGTTATTGTTATGGCGATTGCAAAAGATAAGCTATTTGGTTTTGGTGCCTATGTGCCGTGGGGAAGAATCATCATTGGTGTAGAACTTATGGCAGCATTTAGCTATTTTGGACTTGCAGCTTTAATGCTTCTTTCTGCAAGAGTATTTTTCAGAGCGGAGATAACATATGCACAGCTTTTGTCATTCTATGGAGTACAGGCTATATGGAGCACAGCGTATCTTCTTGTAGAGAGTTTCCTACTTATGATTGGAACAGAGGGAAGCATCATGTTATGTCTGTTTGTTTTTTGGATAAGTATTCTCCATACATTTTTAATTGGTATTTTCAGTTATGGAGAAGTTGTGCATTTGTCACCCGATAAGAAAATGTATTCTTATTTTGTGTTTGTGATTTTATACATTATTACATATGCAATTATTCTTGCAATTTTGGGAGGCGGAGTAAGGGATAGTCTTTTTGGACTTATCTAATTATTCATCATATTGGTAGGATTGCCTTTTTAAATGTAATTCAACAAGGCAATATGATTAAAATTTTCTACCCTCATAGATGTATATTCCGTTTGGGGGATAGGAAGTCTAACTAAATAAAAAAGAAAACTCTACCATACGATATATTAGAGTAAGGAAAGGTTATATAGCAGCATATTTCCTCACAAATAATAGTAGTCGTTGGTAGAGTTTTTTTATTTTAAGAGGCAAAAAGGGTCAAGTTATGAAACGGTATGGCATTGTATGTAAAAATAGAAGTATGAAAAGCACGCATTTAAGCCCTTTTTGCAATGTACGAAAATCTTTTCAATTTTATTAATAAAAATTGTTTGGTTTTTTTCAGACTATTGCAAAAATTACTATAAAATGGTATTTTTATAGTAACAATTTTAGCGAATAAAAAGAAAATTAAAAAGGAGAGAAAGTATGGGATACAGAGAAAGAAATAACAGCCAAAATGGTGGGTGGAACACAGGAAATAACCTGCAGTCAGGCTGGAATGCCAGGAATTCTTCACAAAATAGCTGGAACCCTAATAACTCGCAGTCGGGTTGGAATCCGGGAAATAGTCAGCAGCCAGGTTGGAATCCAGATAATTCCCAGCAAAACTGGAACAATATGAATCCAAACAGTCAGTGGAATCCTAATATGGGCGGAGGCTATCAGGGGGATCCGGGAAGGAAAAATCGTGGGGGACTGACAAAAGAAGTAATTATTGCCCTTCTTATCGCAGTAGCAGCCATTGTGTTTGTTGTTATTTTATTTGTGGTTAGTGGAAAAAAGAGTAGCTCTCAAAAGGACAATAACAGCACGAAAAGTTCCACCCAGGCAGTAGCAGAAGCAACAACGCAGGCAGCGACAGAGGAGACACAGGCTACAACAGCCGCAACAACACAGGCAACTGTAGCAACAACAGCTGCAACACAAAGTCAGAACACGACAACAGCCGCAATGGACAATACGTTTATTTTCTCAGATAGTAATTCCAGGAAACTTACAAAAGAAGAAGTACTTAGATTAAGTGCATGGGATACAAAGCTTGCGAAGAATGAGATTTATGCCCGCCATAATAGAAAGTTTGATAATCAGAAAATCCAGGCATATTTTGATTCGCAGCAGTGGTATCATGGAACCGTCGCACCATCCGATTTTGATGAGGATGTTTTTAATGAGTATGAGAAGGCCAATGTAGAGCTCTTAAAGAAAGCAGAAGATGGAACACTGACAGCAAGTACATCCTCAGGAACATCCAGTACAGATGATGGGTATATTATTTCAGATAGCAGTATCAGGGAACTTACAGATTCTGATCTTAGCGGACTATCTAAAGGTAAGTTAAGGATAGCAAGGAATGAGATTTATGCCCGTCATCACAGAAAGTTTGACAGTGCAGATCTCCAAATCTATTTTGATAAAAAAAGCTGGTATTCAGGAACAATTGAGCCATCTGATTTTGATGAAAAGAATGAGCTTAGCCAGATAGAAAAGAAAAATATCGACTTGATAAAAAAATATGAATAAAAATATTTGAAATAATCTTTAATTATTTTAAAATAGAAACAAAGTAACAGACACGAGGGGAAAAAATATGAGAAAAAGATTTAGTTTATGTAAGAAAGTGGGAGTATTTCTTCTTACAGCAGTGATGTGTACAAGCCAGCTCAATGTTCAGGCAGAGAAAAAGTATGATTTTGAGACAGAATATCAGGTGGTTGCCGGAGCAAACGGATATTTTATCGCGAAAAATCAAAAAGGAGAGTACGGTCTGCTTGATCGTGAAGGGGAAAAAGCGGTTGGTTTTGACTACAGTGAGATGGAGTTTCCGAAAGATACCATGCAGTATCAGTACATAAAGGTAAAGCAAAACAAAAACTGGGGAATTGTAGATTATGATGAGAATCCATTAGTTCCTTTAAATTTTGAAAAAGTATCCGAATACAGTAATGGAAATACCATTGCAGCCGGATATAACGGAAATACAACATATCTCTATGATTTAAAGGGAAAGGAACAAAAGAAACAGCTTACAGGTTCTGGAAGTTATTCTGTTATTTCAGATACTGTTTTCTGGGGGAAAGAAGACATTCGTAATGAGAAGGATAATACCTTAGTAAAGTTAGAAGAAAACAGTCTTTTAGATAAGAAGAAAAATAGTCTTGCCGTAAAGGTTGGAGATACCCACTATGCAGTACAAAGGTATACAACACAGCTGACAGGTAATTTAGAGACAGACCAGAATATTGAAGTGTATGAAAAAGATGAAAAGACACAGGATATTCTTCCAGAGGAAGAATGGGTAAAGGATAAAGACAGTACAGTAAAGGGAAGTCTTAAACTGATTAAAGCGGTATCCGATAAAAATATCATAGCAGATATGCAGATGGATGATGGATTCAAAGTTATTTATAACATTGAAGACGGACAAAGCACATCAAAATATAAGAGCATTGGCGAGTTTAGGGATGGAAAAGCCTTTGCGGTAGATATGGATAATAACATTAAGATCATAGACACATCAGGAAAGGCTATCAATAAAAACGATATTGAGGTTGCAGACTATAAGGAAAATACCGACAGCTTAAAGTCAGGAACTATGACAGAAAGTGAACTTGAAAAAGAGAAGAATCAGGATATCAAAAAAGAAGGACAGACTTCATTTCTTAAGTTTGAAAATGAAAAGAAGGATTGTTTTAAATTATACAGCCTTATAAAAGAAGATGTTATAAAAGGTACATGGAAAGATGTAAAGTTTGTTGGAAATGATTTTGTCCTTTTACAAAACGAAGATGACAAGTATGGTGTGATAGATAAAGATGGGAAAACCGTTGTAGAATTTGGAGAGTTTAGCAAAGACGAACTTTTAAATGCAAGCTATTGCAATAGCGGCATTACTGTTGTAAAACAAAATGGCAATAAAAATGATGTATACTATTATCAGACGGCAAAGGAAGTAAAAAAGAGCTTCTTTGAAGCAAATAAGAAGATCATTCTTTTTGCCGGAATCGGTGTAGCCATTCTTCTTGTTATTTTATGTGTCATTATTGCATTAAAGAAAAAGGCAGCAGCAAAAGCAGAAGAACAAAGACAGCAGGAAAAGAGACAGCAGGATGCACAGAGACGTAAACCTGTTTCTCCAAAGTTCCAGCAGCCAACAATACAGCCAGAACCACAAAGAAGAGAAAAGCCACCGGTAAAGAAGCCAAATGTTACATCAGGAAAGGGTACTTCAATCCATTCTGCCGTAAAAGCCAGTGCATCTAAACCGAAAAAAGGTTATTTAGAAGGTGTTCGTGGAGAATACACTGGTGCGGTAATACCGTTAGAAGAAGGCATGAAGATCCGTATCGGAAGAAGTCAGGAAAATAATGATCTTATTTTAAATAGTGTTAAAATAAGCAGACATCACTGCATTATCGATTATGATTCAAAACGCGATCAGTACAGAGTCGTAGATTATTCTTCTAATGGAGTATATTTGCCAGATGGAACGAGATTAGAGCGTAAAAAACAGACATGGCTTAATGCAGGAACTACCATTATTATTGGAAATGAGGAGAACGTATTTAAGCTGGGAAAAAGTAAATAAACCAGCAGAATAAGTGAGGAATGAATGCAGAAAGAAGTAGAGGGGAACAAAAGAATCACGCAATGTATGGGCTGTATGGAAATCTATGAAGCATTTGATGATATCTGTCCATACTGTGGTTATATTAACGGAACAATGCCGGAAGAAATGTACCATTTAGAGCCTGGAACAGTACTTGATAAAAAGTATTTAGTAGGTAGGGTACTTGGATTTGGCGGTTTTGGAGTAACCTATATTGCATGGGATCAGGTTCTTCAAAGAAAGGTAGCCATTAAAGAGTATTTTCCAAGAGAATGTGCCTCAAGAATGAATGGGACTGAAGAGATTACGATTTTTACAGGAGACAGGAAAAAGCAGTTTAGAAATGGTTTAAAATCCTTTAAAGAAGAAGCGGCCAAACTGATGAAGCTTCATGATATTATCGGAACGGTGAATGTATTTGCCATTTTCGAGGAGAATAATACTGCTTATCTTGTTATGGAGTATTTGGACGGATGTACCCTGGCACAGATGTTAAAAGAAAAAAAGATAATGCCGGTAGAGGAAGCGTTAAAGATGATACGCCCAGTCATTCGTTCTTTGCAGGAAATTCATAAAAATAACCTCATTCACAGGGATATTACACCAGATAATATATTTATTACAAAGTCTGGCGAATTAAAAGTTTTAGATTTTGGTTCGGCAAGATATTCTGCTTTAGCACAGAATAAAAGTATCAGTGTAATCGTAAAGCAGGGGTATGCACCGCCAGAGCAGTACCAGCTTTACAAAGACCAGGGATCATGGACTGACGTATACAGTCTTGCGGCAACCATCTACAAAATGATTACAGGCAAGGTGCCGGAAGACTCCATCACCCGTATGGTAAAAGATACGTTAGAAGCGCCATCGGCACTTGGAATCACAATAATAAAAAGTCAGGAGAATGCTCTGCTTAACGCATTAAATACCAAAATAAGCAGTAGAACGCAGACGATGGACGCATTTGAAAAGCAGCTTTTTTCCGAGGAAGAAGTGCCGCGAATTGATAATGAAACCGGGCAGCCAGTGAAGAAACCACAGAAAAAATGGATTCCCCCTGTGATTGCGGCAGGAATATGTGTTCTCTGTATTGGAGCATTTCTGCGAATGCAGCAGCCAAAGAAAGATACAGCAGTTATACAGCAGCAAAAGCAGGAAGAAAAATATGTTGTTGGCAATTATGTCGGCGTTGATCTTGAAAAGGCGGAGAATGCGGCAAAAGAATCCGAACTTCAGATTGTCATTACAAACCGGGAGAATTCGGATAAAAAAGAAGGAGTGATTCTCAGCCAGGATCCGGCGGCAGGAAAAGAAGTTGGTGAAAATAATAAAAATATTTATGTGATTGTCAGCGCGGGAAATGAAAAAGTAAAGATGCCGGATTATGTTGGAATATCTTCAAAGAAATGTGCCGAGATAGAAAAGGCAGACAATATACGGACCGTAACTTCAGAAAGTAAGGAAAGTAATATTATTCCAGAGTATGTTGTAGAGCAGAGCGAAAAAGCCGGCAATAAGATTGCAAAAGGAGCAACGGTTACCCTGTCTCTTTCGGCAGGCCGGAAGAATATAAAGAAAAAAGAATCCCATACGATGCCGGAATTGATTGGAAAAACATTTGACGCTGCATTAAAAGAGGCAGAAAAATCGCAGATTTATATAGGAATCAGTAAGCATGAATACAGCACTTCCTATAAGAAAAATACGATTAGCGCACAATCCATTGAAGAGGGAAAGAAAGTTTCTGGTGGTACAGAGATTTTACTGACAATCAGTGATGGACCAGAGCAGATGAAAGTGCCAGATGTTGTGAAAAAAGGCTTAGAAGAAGCAAAAGTTCTTTTAGAACAGCAGAAATTAAAACATACGGTTACTTTTGAATACAATGATGAATACGGCGAGGGCATTGTTTTAGAACAGAGTGTCAAAGCCGGAAAAAAAGTGGATGAGGGAAGTACGATTGATCTTGTTGTAAGTAAGGGAGCAAAGAAAGAACCGAAAAAGACAACGGAAAGATCTTCGAAAAGTTCGGGAGGCAGCTCGAAGAAGAAAAGCGGCTCAAGTAGTAGTTCAAAGTCGAAATCATCTAAAAAGTATAGTTCTCCTAACCAACCAGCAAAGGGATATGAGCATGAGCCGTCTGGGTCCGGGTCAAAAAATAGTGGAGATTCCTTAGAGGATTGGGGATATGTGAACTAGAGTGTGTTAGAGACAGAAGTGGAAATACAACAGCGCGGAGGTAGAAAAATGAGTGGAAAGAGATGCATGGGGTGTATGAATGAGCAAAAAACCCAGTATACGGTCTGTCCCTATTGTGGACTAAAGGCAGAAACAGCGCCTGATCCGTCACAGATAAGACCAGGAACCGTTCTCGCACAAAGATATGAAGTGGGATTTGCTCTTAAAATCGGACTGTATACGATTACATATATCGCCTACGACCTGCAGCGGGAGGAAAAGGTTATTGTAAAAGAGTACTATCCTTCCCAGCTTTGCAGCCGTGTAGATGGGGGCAATCGTATAGGAATCAGAGCGGGTGGAGAACAAAAGACTTTTTATGAGAGAGGGCTTACCCAGTTCTTAAAAGAAGCCAAAGACCTTCACTCTGTTTCCGTACCATTTCTTATTCCAGTACAGGATGTATTTACAGAAAATGCAACGGCATACATGGTAATGCCATATTTAAATGGAAAGACATTAGAAGCGGCAATCGCAGAGAAAAAGCGCTTCTCTATAACAGAAACATTAGCTTTGATGATGCCGGTAATGGATATTACGGACAGGCTCCATCAGAAGGGAATCCTCCATTTAAACATTCATCCGGGAAATATTTTTTTAGTAGATTCCGGGGAAGTTATCCTTATGGACAGCGGAAGATACAGCCGAAGCTTTGTAGATGCGCCGATGGAAACCATAGGGGAAAACAGCAGATATCAGGCACCGGAAATTCGCAATCTTCATGAGAAGATAGATGGTTCGGTGGACGTATACAGTATTTGTACCATTATGTATGAGATGATTACTGGAACAGAAATAGAGGACGGCGCATCCCGCATAACAAAAGATACGGTAAAGTCACCCCTTTCAAGAAGAGTAAAAGTAACAGCCAATCAGGATACCATTTTGATGAATGGACTTGCTCTTCACAGCAAAAACCGAATAAACTCTGTAGAAAAATTGATGAAGTCTTTTGTCTCCATACGGCCAGTGCAAAAAGTAGAAGAACCAGCGGCTGTGCAGAAGAAAAAAGCACCAGAAAGAAGAAAGACAGAAGGGGCAAGACACGAGAAAAAAGCAGAATCTTCTTCTGGCAGCGGCGGTATGCTGCGTATCATTCTCCCATGTGTTCTTGTTTTATGTATTGCTGTAGGCGGTTTTATTGCATTTGGACATTTCAAAGGGAAAAATACAGCAAATATGACACAGAAGAAAAAGGTCACAGCGAATACAGAAAAAACGGCTCCTGTACCAAATGTATCAAATCAGACAACATATGAAAAGGCAAAAAAAGCGGCCCAAGATGCCGGATTTAAATTAAAAAGAACAGATGCTGAGAAAGTACAGGAAGGTGAGAAAACGGACATTGTAACAAAGCAGGATCCGAAACCTGGAACAGTGGCAGAAATAGGCTCTACAATTAGAGTCACTGTTACGGCATCTAACATAACGTTAGATAATGATGATGTACTTGGCCCAGATGTAAAGATATTGAATTATGAGCTCTCTAAAGATGATAAAAATATATTAAACAATGTGTTTAATATATATAGTAGCGAAATTGAAAGTAATATTATTCCGGGATATCTTTTGAGGATTTGTAAGGGATCTTCAGATGATCAAAAATATTCACTGAATATGAATTCGGAAATATTAAAGTATAGTCAAATAACACTTGTATATAGTGCGGGAAGAAAAGATATCACCGAAGGTCAGGATGCTGGAATAGTGGCAAAGGAACTGCTTCAAAATAATATACAAAATGCACTTGATGAAGCAAAGAAAAAAGGATTTTATGTAGGAATATCACAAACAGCAGATTATACAACAAAGAATGTTGCATCTCTTGGCGATGCCTATATGATTAAAAAGTTAAAGGATGATGGAAAAGAAGTTGAAATGGGGGATGATGACGAAATCAAGACTGGTGATAAAATTCTTCTTTGTTTAAGCCGTGGACCAAAACGAATTAAAATAAATGGTAAATACCTTACAGAAAATACTTATTTAGGTTCGGAATATAAATCAGCGAAAGAGGCATTGGAAAAGGCAGGAGTAACTGTTACACAGACAAATAGCTATAGTTCTTCTGTACCAGCAGGAAAGATTATTAGCACATCTCATACTTGTCGATATAAAGATAAAGAAAATGAGATTGAAGAGAGCCAGCAAGGTGGAATCCATGAGGGAGATAGCGTTGCTGTTACAGTAAGTGACGGACCAGCACCGACAACGCAGGCACCACGGCCGACACAACCAGCGAGTGGTGGAGGAAGTAGCGGAGGTTCAAGAAAGTCAAGTAGTCCTTCAAATGATTTGGAAAAAAAATCGAATTCTCCTGGAACTACAAAAAAACCACCAAAAGGTCCAGGATATTAATTGGATGAAAAGGAGTGTAATGATAGTGGAAAAAATCAAAATAAACATTGGAAAGATATGGATTCTCATACTTTTTATGATAGTACTGATGGTTCCATCAATGCTTATAAAAGCGGAAGACAATAAACAAGTTCCAGCTATAATAGAAAGTTTTAAAATAAATAATACGAAAGAAGAATGTAACTTTACTTATAATTTAGAAGAAGCAACGGAATGGATGTCCAATATTACAGGAATTAAAAAAAATGGGCAAATAATTCCTATGTCTAAATGTATAATCAATACAGAAGGCGGAACTATTATAATAAAAACCGCACTTTCAGAAAATGATAAGATTTCTATTTCAGCAGAAGGATATCAAGACGTAACATTTGTTATACAGGGTGAACACCTTTTTAATACCGTATGGAAGCACGATGAAAATACACATTGGAAAGAATGTATGGTAAAAGGATGTGGATTAAAAACAGATGTGACTGATCACAGCGGAGGGCAGGCAAGCTGTCAGAAGAAGGCAGAGTGTGAAGTGTGTGGTCAAGAATACGGGGAACTTGAAGCACATAATTACGGAAGTGAGTGGAAACATGATGAGACATCACACTGGAGAGAATGCCAGACAGAAGGATGTACAGCCAAAACAGATGTAACTAAACACAGTGGAGGGCAGGCAACCTGTCAACAGAAAGCCGAATGTGAAGTGTGTAGCCAAGAATATGGCGAGTTCGGAGTGCATAATTACGGAAAAGAATGGAAACATGATGAGACATCACACTGGAGAGAATGCCAGACAGAGGGATGTACAGCCAAAACAGATGTAGCTAAACACAGTGGAGGGCAGGCAACCTGCCAGCAGAAAGCCGAGTGTGAAGTATGCAACCAAGAGTACGGAGAATTCGGAGCACATAATTACGGAAGTGAATGGAAACATGATGGAACATCACATTGGAGAGAGTGTCAGACAGAAGGATGTACAGCGAAAACAGATGTGGCTAAACACAGTGGAGGTCAGGCAACTTATCAGAAAAAAGCCATCTGTTCTGTATGTAAAGTTAGCTATGGTGAAGTGAAAAAAGAAGATAAAGCCACCAAAGTAGCAACACAGATTAAAAAATTAGATGTAAAAGTATCTAATTTAACGATGAAAAAAATCTCTGAAGTACAGGCTGTGAGAAAAGCATATAATGTTCTTTCAAAAAAAGAGAAAGATACCATAAAAAAAGAAGTAAGTACATTAACAAAGGCAGAAACCCTTATCAAACAAAATAATTGTGGGACAAATGTATATTATCGTTTTTCCAATAATACACTGACTATATTTGGAAAAGGTGCGATGAAAAACTGTTTTACAGGTAGTTTTACAAGCAAAAATATAAAGAGTAAAATTAAAAATAGAATATATCAGAAATATGCTTCAAAAGTAGTAAATGTTGTTGTAGAACAGGGAGTTACAAAGATTGGAAACGGAGCCTTTGCTTGTATGCCAAAATTAAAAACTGCGCGGATTCAGGGAAGTATTGGAACAGCAGCTTTTTGGGGATGTACAAATCTTGAAAAAGTTACCTATGTAAATGGAAAGGGAACAATGGAATTCGCTTGTTTTGCAGAATGTAAAAAATTAAAAAATATAGTAATTGCAGAAGGTGTTTCTGCAATGGATAAATCTTGTTTCGCAAATTGTAAAAAATTGAAGAAAGTAGAATTACCCACTACTTTAAAGTCTATAGGAGAAATTTGCTTTTTTGGTTGTTCTAATGTAACAGTGACTATAAAAGGAAAAATAACAAAATGTGATGTATATGCCTTTTATAAAGTAAGAAATTGTAAGATTGTGTTAAAGACAGCAGCAGCTAAAAAAGGAAAAAAGGTGCTTGCAAAAGCATTAAAAAAAGGAAAAAATAAAACGGTTAAAATCAAATAATCCAAACAACATCGCCCCATTTCCACAAATGGGGCGTGGAGGAAAGCAATGAAAAAACGATGTTTTAATTGTATGAAAGAATATGAGGAGCAATATGAGGTCTGTCCGCACTGTGGATATGTCGATGGCAGTCCGCCAGCAGAGGCCTATCATTTGGCTCCGGGAGAAATCTTAAATCATAAATATATTGTCGGAACGGCGATAGACAGTGGTGGATTTGGAATTATTTATCGTGCATGGGATGCACAGATGGAGCAGGTTGTTGCAATCAAAGAGTATTTTCCAAATGGGGTTGTCAGCCGTGTGCCGGGGCAAAACGATGTTATTGTCTATTCGGGAAAGAATCGGGAGGTTTTCCGTAAAGGTGTTGACCGCTTTTTGGTGGAAGCCCGGAATATGGCAGAGTTTTCCCAGCCAGATATCGTTGCCCTGTATGATTATTTTGAAGAAAATAATACTGCCTATATTGTAATGGAATACTTAGATGGTGTTTCTTTTAAGGAATATTTAAAGGAACGGGGCGGACGGATTCCAAGTGGAGAAGTGGTGGACATTACGCTTCATGTGCTTGCCGCTTTAGAGGAGATTCACAGCCACCATATTATTCACCGCGATATCAGCCCGGATAACGTTTTCCTTTGTTCCAATCACAGAGTAAAGGTCATTGATTTTGGAGCGGCCAGGTTTTCAAGCGGGGAGGAAAGCAGTAACTTTTCAACAATCGTAAAACCTGGTTATGCACCGGCGGAACAGTACCGAACCAAGAGCAGACAGGGCCCTTTTACAGATTTGTATGCGTTGGGAGCCTGCATGTATCAGGCAGCGACAGGAGAAAAGCCGCAGGAATCTTTAGCAAGGGCAATGCACGATGATTTAAGGCCGCCAAAAGAATTAAATCCTGAAGTGCCAGAGTACTTAAGTGATATTATTATGAAGGCGATGGCAATGGACGAAGATGAACGCTTCCAGAGTTCCGAAGAGTTTATGAAGGCATTAAAAGGCCATCAGATTGCTAAGACACCAGCAAAGAAAAAACCAAAGAAGAAAAGGAAAAAAGGAAATAGCGTTTTAAAAATGGCTGTTGCAGTCGTTCTTACATTGCTTCTTTGTGCAGGCGCTTTCTGGGGCATTACAAATCATACTCGTCTTGTAAAAATGGGATATAGCGGAAAAATTGAATTCTATGTGCCAGAAAGTAAAAAAGACTATTATGGAGAAGTAGTCAATGACTATAGTATTGATTATGATAAGGAAATCTCCATTGTTCCTGTAGCGGATGAAAAGTATAAGGAAACGGTACTTGAAAAGTTAGGAACGAAGGAGAGTCCGGCAATCTTTGTCAGTGATGATTTTTCACAAAAAGAATTAGCGGATGCAGAGGACATGGAAAAATATGTTGTAGATGCGATAGAAGATCCTGAGGAGAATTTTTATTATCTAAATCAATATTACAAGAAAAAACAAGATGAAAAAAGAATGCCGTTATCTTTTAATGTCCCATTGATTCTTGAGAATCGTAATCTTGGGAAAGCGGTAAAAAAAGCAATAAATGATAGTTCGGAGTTTGCATTATCAGCTAAGGGGAAAAAAGCACAGACAGAGCTTTATCAGGTAAAAGATTCGGTAGTAGATTTATCTTCCGGCTTACATATTGATACAAAAAATAGTGTAAATAGCAAAAAGGGAATCCGAAAGTTTAAGAATGGAGAGGCTGCTTACTATATTACAGACTGGGCGGATTATCATAAAATTATCGAGAGTAAGAAATACATGGATCTTGATATTTTGTATCCAGATAAATCTACAAAAATGAAAGTTGATTTTTCTGAATATATCAGTATTTCCAGCAAGATAAATGTACAGGCAAGAATGGAAGCAGAGGATTTTGTAATGTATATGGCATTAAATCAAAGTAAATATCTGATGAAGGAAGAAAGAGAAGACAGGCTTCCGTTAAATAAGGAAGCATTGAAAAGATTTTCAGAAACATGGACTATTAATCTTGCCTCTTCCCTGGAAAAAGATGATGGACGTGTCCAGTTTGAAAACTATCTTGATACCTGCGTTTTAGACAACTAAATTTTTACAGATATCAGATGTGAAAAAATATTCTGCGTTATTTGACGGAAAGTCAATGAGATGCACACTAGAAAGCAAAAGAGGAGATGGAGGGAAAATGAAGAATAAAAAAGAGGGATTATTTATACAGTGTATTGTATGTTCACTGTTGCCGCTGATTACATTATTTATTCCTTATTTAAAGTTTGGTATTTCTGTGCCATTACTTGGAAAAGTCATGGAACAACTGACAGGAATGGATTTACTAAAAGTTATGGGAAATGTAAATAATCTGGCTAACTCAGAGCTGGCAGACTATTTAGGAAGTGACTTTTTTTCGGGGATAAAAACATATATTATTTTGATGGTACTTGTGATTTTTGTGATTCCGCTAATATTATTTATTGCTTCTGCAGTGATGCATGGTCTGGCAATGAAAAGCGGGCAGTTTACAAAGACACTTGCTATCATGCCGGGACTTGCCTTAATTTTTAGTGCAGGCGGCCTCTTATTATGCCAGGCTATTATTAAGTCAAAAATTAAGGATGCCATGTCCACATTGGCAGATGTGTCGGGGGATTTATCTAGTCTCTTTGGAGACTCTGTAAGTAATTCTGTTTCTTCCATGATAAAGTTCCAGGGAGAGATTGGCTTTTGGTTACTTGTCATTATTGCTATTGTACTAGTTGTAGAAGACTTGGTTCTTTCTTCGAAAGAAGGCGTATCAGGACAGATGCAAAAAACAGATCCGTTTGTAGAAGATGCCATTTACGCACAAAAAAGACAAGGTTCCTCGGTATCTGTACAGACACCAAAACGCCCGATTACAACATGGTCTGACTCAGATGCATTTAAAAATCCAATTTATACAAAGACTCCAGGTGGGGCAGGACCACAGCCATCCAATACACCAAAGAAGAGAACAACGACGATGACGGGAGAAGTTACACAAAAATCCCAAGTGCCTTCGGGCATGATTATTGGCATCCGCGGGGAATATAATGGGGCGCAAATCCAGATCTTTAATGGTGAGAAAATTTATATTGGAAGAAGTAGTGAGTCAAATCTTGTCTTATCCAATAAAAAGGCAAGCCGGAAACACTGCAGTATCGCCTATGATGCCAAAGAAGATAAATACAGTATTGTAAACTATTCTTCCAATGGAACCTATTTAAATGGCGGACAGCTTTTAGAAAGAGAGAAAGTTTATCATCTGCCACATGGAACGACATTCCGTGTCACAAAGGAAGATGAGTTTAAAGTATTATAAAAAGGGAACAAGCAGGAGAGGAATATGGAAGAGACATACACACAAGCAATAGACGTAAGACAGTATAAGAGGAGCGGAACACATCTGAATCTGTTAGTAGTCAGTAAGAAAGAGGGATTGTCAGAGATTCCGCTAGAGGAATTTCATAAAGACAGAATTTTTGTCGGAAGGGATGCTTCAAAATGTGGCATTGCTTTAGATTCTAAAATTGTTTCCAGTGTACATGCAAAAATCAAAATAGAAAATGGTGCGATTTATTTTGCAGATTTAGGAAGTACAAATGGTACCTATATTATGCGTAGCGGAAGTTATGTCCGCATGAAGGAAAATCGTTATGTAGGCCCGTTAAAAGAGGGAATGATGTTTCTTCTTGGCGGAAAGGGCAAAAAAAACAATGACCCGGAAAACGAAGCGATTTTATTTATTGTGACCAGTGCCGATAATGCAAACTCATGGAAAAAATATCCGCTCTTTGATGAGGAATATGTGATTGGTAAAGATAAAGACTGTGATATTGTTTTTAATCATCCGGCAGTATCTCACCACCACGCAAGAGTTTATAAGAGGGGACATCAATTTTTTGTAGAAGATCTTAACAGTACAAACGGTGTATTCGTTAACGGTGTTGCGGTAAGAGGTACAAAAGAAATTCATGAAAAGGATACGATTCAGATTGGATTACAGCTTATTGTGTTTAGTTGTGAGACGTTAATCTGTAAGACAGAAACAGAAGGTATCCAGCTTACGATGTGTGACCTTGTGAAAAAGGTAGATGGTGGAAAGAAGACGATTCTTTCCGATGTAAACTGCACAATAGAAAGCAATGAATTTGTTGCGATTGTCGGTGGTTCCGGTGCAGGAAAGTCCACGTTATTAAAAACACTTGGCGGATATGACAAGTTTTATGAGGGAGATGTTTTTTATAACGGTATTTCCTTAAAACGTCATTATAATGTCTTAAAAAACATTATTGGATATGTGCCGCAGGAAGATATTGTTTTTGAGAATCTTACATTAAAAAAGATGCTCTATTATACTGCGAAAATGAAAATGCCGGATAATACATCTATGCAGGAAATAGAGGATCGTATTCAGGAAGTACTTCGTCTGATTGAGTTAACGGAACATCAGAATACCATGATAAAAAACTTGAGCGGTGGTCAGAAAAAGAGAGCGAGTATCGCCGTAGAACTTCTGGCAGACCCAGGTATGTTTTTCTTAGATGAGCCGACTTCCGGTCTTGACCCGGGAACGGAACAAAAACTGATGCGAGTCTTGAACCGTCTTTCAAAAACACAGGGAAAAACAATCGTAATGGTAACCCATACTACACAAAGTCTGGATTTATGTGATAAAATTATTTTTATGGGTAAAAAAGGCCGTCTTGCGTTTATGGGAACACCGGAAGAAGCGAAAATGTTCTTTGGAACAGAGAGTCTCATTGAGATTTATAATCTCTTAGAAGAAGATACCGAAAGCTGGGCAGGACAGTTTGACCGGTTTAATCCAATTCCGGAAATTCCACAGATGCAGGAAGAAAGTGTGGAAAAACCAAAACGAAAGTCTGCAATAAAGCAGCTTTTTACACTGACAAAGCGTTATGGAGAACTGGTAAAGAATGACTTGCCGCGACTGGGACTTTTAATGATACAGCCAATTCTTATTGCAATTCTTATAAAAGTCGTTGCGAGTGATGATGTCTTTGATATTTATGAGCCAACACAGCAGATATTATTTACCTTTAGCTGTTCTGGTATCTGGATTGGTATTTTTAATACCATACAGGAAGTTTGTAAGGAGAGGGCGATTGTAAAGCGAGAATATATGTCAAACCTTAGACTGACTACCTATATTCTTTCGAAATATGCGATTCAGCTTTTGATTTCTCTCGCACAGACATTTATTTTTGTAGGATTATTTAGCGTGCTTATGGGAAATCTCCCTTCAAGTGGTGTAAAGACATCCTGTTTTGCGGAAGTATTTATTACGATGTGGCTTACCATTTATTCTTCTTCTGCATTGGGACTTCTCGTATCTTCCATTATGAAAAACGGAGACAGAGCGATGGCAGTCAGTCCGTTCCTGTTAATTATCCAGCTTCTTTTCTCCGGGATTTTATTCCCGTTAAAAGGAGCATCCGAGATTATTTCTTACTTTACGGTCAGCAGATGGTCCGTAGAGGCATTAGGAAATGTAGTAGATCTCAATGGATTAAAACATAAATATCAGCAGATTCATTATAAACCAGACGATATGTTTTTACATAATTGGCCGCATTTATCCCATACATGGCTGATTTTAGTAGCATTTATTGTTGTATTAGCTGTTTTAAGTATCATTTGTCTTAGAAATGTCTCAAAAGACAGATAGATGGAAAACGAGAAAGGCAGGAAGTTTTATGTTTACTTATGCAGTATTATCAGAAGTAGGAGAACGTGAGATTAATGAGGACAGCGTAGGCTTTGCCCCTGTGGGAAAAGATATTGGAATAGTCATTTTAGCAGACGGACTTGGCGGACATGGACGGGGGGAAGATGCCTCTGCACTTGTTACCACAGCTTCAAAAGAAGTGTTCCGTTATTATTATAACCAAAAAGACTGTTTAGAGCGCTGTTTTATGGAAAGTCAGAAGCGCCTTATGAAAAAGCAGGCCGATGAGAATGCCAGACAGGATTTAAAAACAACGCTGGTATTGCTGCGAATTGTAAACGGTTATGTGCAGTGGGGCCATGTCGGTGATTCCAGATTATATTATTTTAAAAATGGAAAAATCGTAAAAAGAACATTAGATCACAGTGTACCACAGATGTTAGTAGCAGCAGGAGAAATTGATGAGAAAGAGATTCGTCACCATCCAGACAGAAACCGTCTGGTACGGGTAATGGGAATGGAATGGGATGAACCAAAATATCAGGTGAGCGAACCGATGCCAGAAGAGCCGGGACAGGCATTTTTGCTTTGTTCGGATGGATTTTGGGAAAATATCGAGGAAGAACAGATGGAAGCCTGTCTTCAAAAATCCGCCAATCCCCATGAGTGGTTAGAGCGCATGGAGAAAATCGTAGTAAAAAACGGACGTGGAACAAACATGGATAATTATTCAGCTATTGTTGTGTTTGCAGGCGTTTAAGATAAAGGAAAAAAGAGGCAGAGAGGAAAAATGAGCAGATTGGTAAAATGTGAAAATGGACATTTTTATGATGCAGATAAATATGCGAAATGTCCAAATTGCAGCAGAGGGGCCGGCCCTAAAAAAGATGTTGTAATGGAGGGTGGTATTTCAACAGATCTTGATGATGTAAAGACCGTTGCCATGAATATAAGAGGTAACATAAAAAGTGGAAGATCTGTCCGTATTCCTAAGGTAAGTGGACGTACAGTAAAGCCATCGAATGAGATTCTTGCAAAAGAAGAACAAAGAATGAGGGAATTGCAGGAAAAGATTAAGGCGATGGCAAAGGAATATGGAATTGAAACAAAAGTTAAATTTCTTGGTTTGAGAGAAGATATTCCGCAATTATGATAATGATAAAACGGTTGCAGTTCATGTTTTTGAGAACGGGATTGAGCCGGTAGTCGGCTGGCTTGTCTGTGTAAATGGAGAGGAAAAGGGTCGTGATTATCGTCTGATCAGGGGAAGAAACCGTATTGGAAGAGATTCTGATATGGATGTTACTATCCGAAAAGATCAGAAAGTGACAAGAGAGGAACATTGTTCCGTGGTATATGATGAGAAGTCTAACCTTACTTTCCTTGTACCAGGGAATGGAACTCTTACTTACTATAAAGGAGAGATGCTTCGCCAGCCACAACAGCTTTGTAGCGGAGATGCAGTAGAAATCGGAGAGACAAAGTTTATATTTATCAGCTTTTGTGAAGGAGAAAGAGTATGGAAAAACGAAGAGGAATAAAGGTTCTTCTTTTTCTGTTAGCTTTTGTTGGATGTTTTTCTTTGCTGCCACAGCAATTGTGGGCAAAGTCAAAGGAAATGACGATATCTCAGGCAGATGTGTATCTGCCAGATATCAGTGTTTATATGGAGACAGCCGATGGAAAAGCCTGTGGAAAAGATGAAGTAAAAGCAAAGATAAGTGATACGGGTGTAAGCCTTACTGTGAAATCTTCGGATATTTTTTCCGATACAGACAGAGGCATTTATTATCATGTACTGTTAGACATTTCGACATCCATTCGTGCGGATCAGTTTGATGCGATGAAGAAGTCGATTCTGGCTCTTAAGAAGAAGATTCGGAAAAAAGACCGTTTATCCGTGATTACTTTTGGAAAAGAAGTAAAGGAAGCGGCAGATGGCAACAGCAGCTACGGGGAATTAAGCAAAGTTCTATCTAAAATCAAACAGGAAAAGGGAACGCATTTATACGAAGGAATCAATACGATTACCGAGCAGGTAAACGCACAAAAAGATAAAGAGATAAAAAAGGAAGTAAAGGCAGAGAATTCCATGCGTAATATTGGAATTATCCTTACGGACTGGCAGGAAATTAAGGATGCCGGTGGAATCACTTCGCAGGAAGAATCTTTAAAATCCTTGCAGGAAACAGGGACTCCTTTATATGGCTTTTGTTTAAAAACAGCAAAAGACACCCTTCAGGATGATATGGGAGCGTTCCTTCGAAAAACAGGAGGAAGTTTTCAGATATTTAATGAGGGAAAGAAAGATACCCAGCTTACGGATTTAAATAAAGAGCGTTTGAAAGATAATGTATTACTCATCCATTCTTCTTCAAATAAAACCTATGATGAAGAAAAGGTTTTGGAATTAGAAGCTGGAGAGGAGACAGTAAAAAAGGAACATTTATATTTAAATCGTGCACAGAGCGATTCAAAAAAGCCAACGATTACTTCGGTAAAACAAAAAGGGAAAGATGCAAAGACAATCGTGGTTACCTTTAGTGAAGATGTGTTATCAGCGGATAATAAGAATAATTATTCTATTTTGAGAGGTGGAAAACACACCTATACTGTTTCAGAGGCGACCTATACATCAGATAATGAAAAGTATCAGGCGAAACTGGTTCTTAATGATAAGCTTGTAAAGGGAAAGTATACTGTAGAGACACACAATATTGTAGATAATACGAATGAGGAGAATCCTTTAGATACTTCCTGGAGTGGAGAATTAGATGGTGAGGGTGCTTTTAAAGCTTTTTATACAAGTCTTGGAAAGTTCTGGGCAATTATACTGGCAGTCATCGTGTTTGCAGTACTTCTTGGAATCTATCTTTATATACGAAAACACAGAGGAATTATGGTTGTACAGGACAAGATGGTTCTCGGCGATAAAATGGAGCAAAAAAAGCATATAAAAAGTGACCAATCTACGACAAAAAATGTTATACTTTCTGTAAGTGGCATTGCCGCAGATGAAAAAGAGATGGCGGTTCAGATTAATGGAAGCATTATTATCGGAAGAGCAAGTTTTTGCGACATTTATTTTGATGATCTTAAGATGTCTGGACAGCATTTTGCACTTTTAGTACAAAATGGAGGTATCTTTTTGAGTGACTTAAATTCTACAAATGGAACATTTGTGGATGGAAAGCCCGTTGAGGCAGGCCCGGAAGTAACGGTACCTGTAGCCAATGGAAGTACCATTGAAGCGGGAAGTGTTACCTTTGTAATAAGGTGGTGAAACGATGACGTCAGAAAACGTGACAATAAAAAAAGAATATTGTCCGAACTGTTTTAATGCAATTGGTTCGATGAGACCCTGTCCGTATTGTGGAAATGAACAGTTTGATAGAAAGAATCCGCTGGCGCTCCCGGTAAATGTCGTTTTAAAGAATCGATATGTTGTTGGGAGAATGCTTGGTGCTGGTGGATTCGGAATTACCTATAAGTGTTACGATTTAAAAGAACGCAAGATCTGTGCGATTAAAGAGTATGCACCGTCTACTTCAGCCACTCGCTTAAGCGATTCACTTACACTTACAGCAACAAGTGTGAGCAGACAGGAGATTTTTGAACATGGCCGGGAGAAGTTTTTAGGAGAGGCTGCAACATTAAGCCAGCTTCAGGATATCCCGGATGTAGTAAAAATCTGGGACTGCTTTGAGATGAATGGAACCGCTTATTTTGTGATGGAGTTTTTGTCAGGCTCCACTTTAAATGGCATTAAAAAAGCCTATGGCGGCAGAATAGAATATTCGGTAGCTTATGGAATCATTTTGCAGGCAGCGGAAAGTCTTGGAAAGATTCATGAGGAAGGAAATATTTTTCATAGAGATATCAGCCCGGAAAATATTATGGTCACAGCGGATCTTGAAGTAAAAATTATTGATTTTGGTACAGCCAAATATATCAATAATCAAAAAAGCCAGACATTGTCGGTTGTATTAAAGCCAGGATATGCGCCACCGGAGCAGTACAGTACGACTTCAAAGCAGGGAGCATTTACGGATGTTTACGCATTGGCATCTACCTTTTATTATGTATTAACTGGTAAGAAAATTCCGGCTGCACCAGATCGGTTAGTGAATGAAGACTTTGTCCCACTAGAAGACTATGATTTTCTGGGCGAACAGTATGCAGGACTGACTCTTGTTTTAAAAGATGCGTTAAGAACCAGTGTTAAAAAGCGTATTCAGACAATGGAGGAGTTTGCGAGTCGCCTGAAGTCTTTTCACAGTTCTATTACTGGACAAAAATCTGACTCTTCTTTTGTACATTCAGAAGAGCGGACGGTATTAGATGAAGGGGATGGAAAGAAAAGAGACAATAAAAAGATAGAATCGTCAAAAAAGATTACGCGGATTTATCCTTATCTTGAGGGAAAGACTGATCCGATTTATGGATACCGCTATTATATACCATTGAATACAATGGTGACGGTAGGCAGATCAAAGGAAAGCAATATTGTTATAAATATGGGAGTAATAGGAAGAAAGCATCTGGAAGTTTTTTATGATACGGATAGTGGATTATTCTTTTTGATGGACAATCACTCCGTAAATCATACATATATTAATAACAAATTATGTGAGCCAGAAGTGATATACCCGGTAAAACCAGGAAGTTATCTTCGGTTAGCGGGGAATTCCTGTGTGTTTCAGTTAGGAGTAGTAAATGAAGAATATAGAGGATAATTCAATGGAAAGAACTGCTGAGCTTACTCCCGCAGAAAGCGAGACATTGCTGAGGGGACATGTATGGCAGCAGCCAGAGAATGAGAACCTTGTTTGTGGTGCGATCAGTTCTGTAATAGGAGCAAGGGAGAATCAGCAGGATAGCTGCTATATGGATATAGAACCTGACGGAAATTCCATTGGTATCGTTTGTGATGGAATGGGAGGACTAAAAGGTGGAGAAATAGCGAGCCAGCAGGCAGTATGTATGTTTGTGGAGGACTTTGAACAGGTTCGAAAAACAGAGAATAACTTTTATCATTTTTTCTGCAATGAGATGATAGAGATTGATGACATGGTTGCCGGACTTACAGATGAGCGGGGCGAACTTCTTTCTGCCGGAACAACCTTAGTGGGCGTTGCCATTAAAAATGGATTTTTACAGTGGATTTCTGTAGGAGACAGTAAAATTTATGTAATCCGCAGGGATGATATGGTCTGTGTTACTAAGGAACATAATTACCTGATGCTCCTTAATAAACAGTTAGAAGAAGGCACCATTGATGAGGAAGAATATGCAAGAGAGGTAAAAAGAGGAGCGGCACTCATTAGTTATCTTGGAATGGGTAATGTGAATCTTATGGATGCTAATCCAAATCCACTGCCATTGGAGGATGGTGATATTGTTGTTTTGTGCAGCGACGGATTATATAAGGCACTTTCTGATGCACAGATTTATGAAATTATTAGTAAAAATGCAGACGACTTAGAAGCGGCTGTTCAGGAACTACAAATGCAGGCACAAATATCTGCCGGAAGAGTACAGGATAATACATCCATTGTGGTGTTATCATACAGACCAAACGTATAAGGAGGAATTCAATATGAATTTAACAAGATGTAATCACGGACACTTTTATGATATGGACAAGTTTGAGAGCTGCCCACACTGTAAAAATAATGGGGCTGGGGCAGCAGCAGAGGCAACCGTGGGACTTACTGGAGGTACAGCAGGAGCAACAGAGCCATATTCTGGCAATGCAGGAGATGTGACAGTTCCTGTAGGAATGACAAGTCCATTAGATGAAGTAAATACAGGATTAGGAAAACCAATTGATGCAACAGAAGAAAAAACAGAGGCAGCATTCCAGAAGATTTCTAATCCAAATCCGTTTGCACCTGCCAAAAATCCAGGTTTTCAGAATTTCGCAGGAGAAGATCCAACAGAGCCATTATCTTCTATGCCGCCAAGAACACAGCCTCAAAAAGTGATGCAGGGTACTATTGATCCGATTATTCCACAAGACACTGGAAAAAGCTTAAAAGATGTAATTGAAACGGTTGCCAATGCAACAACAACCTCCACAGATGATGGAAAGACTATCGGCTTCTATGACGGGGCGCTTTCAGAAAAAGATAAGGTGATTGATCCTGTTGTAGGATGGCTTGTATGTATTAAGGGAGATGCTTTTGGAAGCAGCTTTGTGTTAAAGAGCGGTAAAAACTTTATCGGAAGAGACAGAAAGATGGACGTAGCACTTACAGGAGATAAGAGCGTATCCCGCGAATGCCATGCAATCGTAATCTATGACCCAAGAAGCAGAATGTTCCTCGTTCAGCCTGGAACATCCAGAGAATTATTCTACTTAAATGATAAGGTTGTCCTTGGTGTAGAAGCAATCGGAAGTCACGACATTCTTGCAATCGGTAAAACAGAATTAATGTTTATTCCTTGCTGTGGCGAATCTTTCTGCTGGGAAGACCAGATTGAAAGAGCGAATGCAGAAACAGCCAAAGAAAAGAAATAGAGACTGGAATACTATATTATTGATATTTCGCTGAAAATCAATGAGGCAGTACACTAGAGCGTGTTTGAAAAATATTTAAAGTTGTTTATATTGCCAAAATCAATTATTATATACTGCATATATGTCTTTAAAATATGTCAATTATGATATAAATAATATTTATTTTTGATATTTTCAGTATCAACAAGCAGTAATAACTCTTGTGTTTTGTATAACTTTTATTTTTCAAACATGCTCTAGAGCGTGTTTGAAAAATGCTTATAATTAAACACAGACACGGTCTGTTTACATTATTATTCCGGTTGTTTTGGTAAGCCGGCAAATCCTGCTTCTAAATCCTTATCGGTAGGAATATAGTCGCTCATCTCACCATTGTTATATTTTTCATATGCTACCATATCAAAGTATCCGGTTCCGGTAAGTCCGAAAAGAATTGTCTTTTCTTCTCCAGTTTCTTTGCATTTTAAAGCTTCATCAATGGCTACACGAATCGCATGACTGCTTTCTGGTGCAGGTAAGATTCCTTCTACTCTTGCAAACTGCTCTGCTGCTTCAAATACTGATGTCTGTTCTACGCTTCTTGCCTCAATTAAGCCCTGATCGTATAATTCAGATACGATACTGCTCATTCCATGATAACGGAGTCCTCCTGCATGATTTGCAGATGGGATGAATCCGCTTCCTAATGTATACATCTTTGCCATTGGGCATACCTTTCCTGTATCACAGAAATCGTAGACGTATTTACCACGAGTTAAGCTTGGGCAGGAAGCCGGCTCTACTGCAATAAAGTGATAATCGGCTTCTCCACGAAGCTTTTCTCCCATAAATGGAGAGATTAAGCCCCCAAGGTTAGAACCACCGCCGGCACATCCGATAATAATATCCGGTTTGATTCCGTATTTGTCCATGGCAATCTTTGATTCTAATCCGATGACAGACTGGTGAAGAAGTACCTGATTTAATACACTTCCTAAAACATAACGATACCCTTCATGCTTCGTTGCAGTCTCAACTGCTTCTGAAATCGCACAGCCAAGGCTTCCTGTTGTTCCCGGATGTTCCTCTAAAATCTTCTTTCCAACTTCTGTCGTAGTAGATGGGGATGGTGTTACACTTGCTCCATAAGTACGCATTACTTCACGACGGAAAGGTTTCTGCTCATAAGAAACTTTAACCATATATACTTTACAATCAAGATCAAAATACGCACATGCCATAGAAAGTGCAGTTCCCCACTGACCTGCTCCTGTCTCTGTAGTAACTCCCTTTAATCCCTGCTGCTTTGCATAGTAAGCCTGTGCAATCGCAGAATTAAGCTTGTGACTTCCACTTGTATTATTTCCTTCAAATTTATAATAAATCTTTGCAGGTGTTCCAAGCTTCTTCTCTAAACAGTATGCCCGTACTAATGGTGATGGACGGTACATCTTGTAAAAGTCTTTAATCTCCTGTGGAATTGGAATATAGGCATCCGTATCATTTAACTCCTGCTTCACTAATTCTTTACAGAAAACAGGCTCTAATTCCTCTGGTTTTAAAGGCTCTAATGTTGCTGGATTTAATAAAGGTGCCGGCTTCTTCTTCATATCTGCACGCACATTATACCAACTGTCAGGCATCTCATTCTCTTCAAGATAAATTTTGTAAGGGATTTCTTTATTGCTCATATCCTTCTCCTTTGCAAATCTTTTTCTTTTAATTTAACAATTTAACACTCTAGTCTAATACATTATGCTATACATAGTTTATACTATCTGTCTTCCTACGTCAAGTATATTACTATTTAATTCATTAAGAGACAGACGCCCGAGAAGAGATACGATATCCTATATTTGTGACTTTAGTCGCGGCGGTTTAAATGCTCGCTTTATGCGCTCGCATCTAAACCTTGCTCCGAGGCCACAAATATAGGATATCGTATCTCTTCTCGGGCTGTCTTTGGCTGGATTTTGTTTGAATTAAATAGTAGTTGTGGAGATTTGGGGGAGAAGACAGAAGTTTTCTGCTTGCTCTGAAATTATTGTGAATAGATATTTTGTATTTAAATGGAAGTTATAAAGGTTAAAAAGGGAAATTAAATTTAATGGGGTTATAATCAGATACAGTTAATTTTTCCGTAGTAGGATTGCCATAGCTGTCCATTTTCCACACGCCTTCTTCACAGGCCTCATATCGAATCTCATTAATTCGTTTTAATGCATTTTGTGCATCTGTTATGTACTCTCTTGTTTTTTTACCCCTATTTTACACCGTTTTCTCAAATATCTGCTAGAGAAATGTCTGCAGGTGGCGTATACTAAAACTGTATGTGTGAATAGCACATTTAGTATGAATTCTACATAATTTGCATTTACATTATAAAAATACTATATACATAAAAAGAGCTAAGAAACATTTCTGCAAATTATTTTGGAATATCTGCCATATTTTTTTAAGAAGAAAGAGGGAATGAACGTAAGTGAAAAAGAAGAAGGTTAAACCAGTAAAACAGATGGGGTCTACGGGGACGAAGTTGCAAAAAGAAGTAGCTGCTATGGAAGAGGCTATGAAGCAGCATCATATAGAGGAACAATGCCAACTGCTTATTGATGAGATGATGCCGCAGATTAAAAGGCTTGGACGCTCGCTTTCCGGCACTTATCATCGAAATATTATTGAATATACGACAAGCCGGATTAAAAGCCCGGAAAGTATTGTGGAAAAATTACACCGCAAGAACAGAGAGGTTTCTCTTGATAAAGCTGTAGAGACTCTGCGTGATCTTGCCGGTATTCGTGTAATCTGCTCTTTTCAGGATGATGTATACCGTGTGGCTGGAGCAATTAAAAATCTTCCCGGTTATGAGCTTGTAAAAGAAAAAAATTATATTAACAAACCAAAAGCCAGCGGTTACCGCAGTATTCATCTTATTTTAAGACCAGCAAATACCGCATATGACATTAACTATATTGAGATTCAGGTTCGTTCTGCTGCCATGAACTACTGGGCGATTCTTGAATATCAGCTTTGCTATAAAAATGAGAAAAAAGGTGCTGAACGAATTCGAAAAGAATTAAAGGAATGTGCAATTGACATTGCAAAGATTGATAAAAAAATGCTGAAGTTGCGAAAAGAGATTGAAAAAATTTAAAGCGTGCTTGAAAAATACTTTCTGTAAGAGAGTAAAAGAGAAAAGATATCTGCAGTGCTATAAAAAATCATTATAAAAAGATATCCTTTCAGTGCAAAGGTTTCCATTTATCTCTCCCATATTCTGCGATACAATATTTGCAGAATGTGGGATTTTTTGAACCTCACTTATTATAGAACGTTATCATTTTATTACTATAGAGAAAGGCACTTATTTTATGAGTCATGCAGAATTTACCCCCACAACAAATGAATTTATCGGAACGGCCGCAGGGCACACTATCGGCATGGTTATCCCTAATATTGACCCAGAAGTGCGGACTCTTTTAAAGATTCCAGAGCAATATTCTTCCCTGGGAATTCTTACTTCAAGAACCGGAGCTGCCGCACAGGCATTTTCCGTAGATGAAGCTGCAAAAGCCTGTAATGTAGAACTTCTTATCTTTGAATTACCAAGAGATACGGAAGGCTACTCTGGTCACGGGAACTTAATCGTGCTTGGAGCTTATGATGTGAGCGATGCCCGACGTGCCGTAGAAGTTGCTCTTACACTAATTGATGAAAAAGCGGAACGAATTTACATCAATGAAGTTGGTCACATGGAAATGCATGTAACTGCCAATGCCGGCCCAGTACTTCACCAGATTTTTGATGCACCACTTGGCAAAGCTTTCGGTTTCATCTGTGCCGGTCCCGCCGGAATTGCTATCGTTGCTGCAGACACTGCTGTAAAGTCTTCGCCAGTCGATATCGTGTGGTACGGAACACCTTCCATTAATCTGTCTCATACTAACGAAGTAATCATTGGAGTGAGCGGAGATTATGGTGCTGTGAAAAAAGCTGTTGATATTGCTTATGAAAAGGCCAGCGCACTTATTGAGGTATTTGGGCAAAAACCGGCTTCTATTCTGCATTTTACACAAAATCCTGATTTGTAGAGCGAAACAGACCAACTCCCCGTAAGGTCACAATTGTCTGAAGCCTCCCTCAAATCTTTCTCAAAATAAATTCTGAATTTGCATGGGCAGCCAAAGACAGCTCTCAGAGAATAAAATAACCTATATTTGTGGCCTTGGAGCAAGGTTTGGATACGAGCGTGTATAAGCGAGTATTCAAACCGCTGCGACTAAAGTCACAAATATAGGTTATTTTATTCTCTGAGAACGTCTCTTTGCCTGCGGCAAATCACAATTTATAAAGTATTGATGAAGCGTTCAAAGGCTTTTCTTCCTTCTTCAGTACATTTGTACACTCCCGCATCTTCGAGTACTTTTACAAACACTTCCCCAATTTCTTCTTTGAGGATATCCCACACATTTTCCTGTGTGATTTCCGCGTATTTTGGAAGGAAGTCTTTTACCCAGTCAGCATGTTTTTCCAGTCCTCCGACAGAGGAAACGTCTTTTCCACTTACAAGGCAGTCAGCGAGGCTTTCCATCTCTTTTTTAAGGCGTGAAGGAAGTACGGCAAGTCCCATAACCTCGATAAGACCGATATTTTCCTTCTTGATGTGATGATATTCTGGTCTTGGATGATAGACTCCGAGTGGTCTTTCTTCTGTGGTGATGTTATTTCTTAATGTGAGGTCGAGTTCGTATTCTTCCCCTCTTCTTCTTGCGATTGGTGTGATTGTATTATGTGGTTCTCCGTTTGTCTGCTCAAAGATAAATGCATCTGGATCAGTGTAGTTGCGCCATTTTTTAAGAATATGGTCAGCAAGGTCTATCAGGCGTTCCGGGTCTTTATGACGGATTCGTATAACAGATAATGGCCAGTGTACGATTCCTGCGGTTACATCTTCATAGCCGGGCACTTTAAATTCTTTTTCCATTTCGGCCCGTTCCATTGCAAAGGTATAATGTCCCCCCTGAAAATGGTCATGTGTGAGGATAGAACCTCCTACGATTGGTAAATCCGCATTGGAACCGACAAAATAATGTGGGAACTGACGGATAAAGTCAAATAATTTGGCAAAGGTATCCCTGTCTATTTTCATCGGAGTATGCTGTCCATTTAAGACAATACAATGCTCATTATAATAAACATATGGAGAGTACTGAAATCCCCAACGGCTTCCGTGAATGGTTATCGGGATAATACGGTGATTCTGTCTTGCCGGATGATTCATTCTTCCCGCATAACCTTCATTTTCTATGCAAAGCTGGCACTTTGGATATGCACTCTGCTTTGCATTCTTGGCTGCTGCGATTGCCTTCGGGTCTTTCTCTGGTTTTGACAAATTAATCGTGATATCAATAACGCCATAGGGACTGTCCACTGTCCATTTCATATCTTTCTGGATACGATCTTTTCTTATGTAATTGCTGTTCTGGCTAAGTTCATAAAAATAATCTGTTGCATATTTCGGATTTTTTTCATAATAGGCATCAAAAATCTTTTTTACTGTACCTGGTCTTGGAGTCATAATTCCCATCAGCTTTGTATCAAACAAATCCCTTGTGACAATATCATCACTCTGAATGATTCCCTTTTCAAATGCAATATCTGTCAATTCATTTAAAATATCCGCAAGCACCATTTTTTCTCCGAAAATATCCGGATTATCATATTCATCCAAACCGAATAAATCAAGATACTGGTTAATCATGAAAATCTCGTCTTCTGGCTGAATCAGCTTCGCTCCGATACCATAATGGACAAGCTTCTTGATATTCTTTGTCAGTCCCATTTTTCTGTCCTCCTAATATTATCCTATAATACCTTCATTCCACCATATTTTCTAATTTTTAATACGTGGCAGGCATCCTGTCCAAAAATATCTTCCATGTTTTTCTTGTAAATGTCTACAATGTCATTTGGGACAAATGCCTGAATTGTTCCAGCAAATCCACCCCCATGCACACGGCTCACTCCTCTTCCTTTCAGGATTACATCACTAAATGCGAGGCCTACTGCCATCTCCTGTCTGGAAAGATTCTTTACAGAATATACATTCTGAAGATATTTGAAAGAAGAATCGCCAGATGCTTTAATCAGGCTCTTAAATCCTTCAAAATCTTCTTTTTCCAATGCATTTACCTGGTCAATAACACGGTCTGTCTCTTCAAACCAATGCATTGCACGAAGGACTGCTCTATCACCTGCTACTTTTCTGATTTCTGGGATATGAATATAAAATTCATTTTTATCAATCTGATGTAATACTTCTTTACCAAAATAAGCAGCTACCTTTTTCATCTCTTCTGGAATTGCTGCATACTCATCTGTCAAATCCGCATGAGAGCCCTTTGTATCAATGATACATAAACTGTGGTCGAAGTCCTCAAAATTCACATTTACTTTTTTGATTACAGGATTCTTCACGTCTGCAAAATCAATAAAAATAAGGTTACCGACAGAAGATGCCATCTGGTCCATCAGCCCACAAGGTTTTCCAAAGAATACGTTCTCCGCATACTGTCCTGCCTGTGCGATAAGCACTGGAGAAACCTTTCCCTCATTATAAAGTCCTGATAAAATGTTCCCTGTTAACACTTCAAATGCTGCAGAAGATGACATTCCCGCTCCGTTTAATACATCGCTTGTAACGTATGCTTCAAAACCGCCGATTTCATAACCTTCTTCTTTTAACTTTGCAGCAACACCACGAATGAGTCCTTCGGAAGTTCCCTCTTCTTCTTTCTTTGGAAGAAGGTCTGCTAAAGAAACATTGATCATTGGATAGCCTTCTGATTTTAAAACAACACCATTCTCTTTTTTCGCTACAATGGCAATTGCATCTAAGTTAATCGATGCAGCAAGAACTCTTCCTAACTGATGATCCGTATGGTTACCACCAATCTCACTTCTTCCCGGTGCACTGTAAATCTCTACTTCTTTTTCCCCAAATAATTCCTCAAAGCTCTCGATTGCTTTGATATAACGTTCTTTCTGGTAGTCTAAAACAGATTCATCAATGTAAATATCTCTTAATAACTCCTCGTACTTCCCGTCCTGAAACCCTTTTTTTAATTCTGTTGTCTTCATCTTTTCCTACTCCTTTTCTTAAAGCCGTCCTGTTTTCATTCCTGTTTCTTACTATCACTATACTTTGCTATCACGCTTACCATCTGATATTTTAGTGGTTGTTTTCGTGTTGCTTATATAGTAAATTATTTTAGTAAATTATGCAAGGGTAAATTTTTACTAAACATTTTACTTTATTTTTAGTAATTTTTTCTTCAACTATTCTGTAAAATTTGGTATACTATGATTATTCAGAAGAAAAAGTATTCCAGAATGTGTTAAAATACTTTACATGCGATGAATTGCAATCAAAAATATTACAAATATATTGTAAAATTACAAAAGTAATAAAGGAGTCAGTCTTATTATGGCAACACTTAAAGATATTGCAAAAAGAGCTGGTGTATCTTCTGCCACAGTATCTCGTATTCTTAATCAGGATGAGACATTAAGTGTCACTCCACAAACGAGAGAACGGGTACAGGAAATCGCCCGCGAATTAAATTATAAAAAAAAATCTTCCCCCTCTTCCAAAACGGTTATCGGGATTTTTCAGTGGGTTACTTTATTTCAGGAATTAGAAGACCCTTATTATCAGGCGATTCGAAGTGGAATCGAGCGGTATTGTATGACAGAGAATCTCGAAATCCGCCGCGCCTTTCAGAGTGACCCTGATTACATGAACACCCTTCGGGGCGTGCAGGGACTAATCTGTATTGGCAAGTTTAACGATAAACAGATTCAACTATTTGAATCTATCACTCCTAACGTCATTTTCGTTGATATGCAGACTTCAAAAATCAACTGTAACACGATTTCGCTTGATTTTGAACAGGCAGTTGTAGATGCCCTCAACTACCTTACCAGTCTTGGACATACCTCCATTGCTTATCTTGGTGGAAAAGAATATTTAAATGATGATACGGTTTATTTTGAACAGAGGAAAGATACCTTTATCCGCTATTGTAAGGAACACCAGATTTCTTATGAACCTTACTTAAAAGAAACAGAGTTTTCTGCAGATGCCGGTTATCAGATGATGATGGAACTTATCGAAGCAGGAACACTTCCAAGTGCCGTTTTTGCAGCCAGCGACCCTATCGCTATTGGGGCGATGCGCGCCCTTTACCAGAAAGGCTACCGCATTCCGGAGGATATTTCTGTTATGGGATTTGACGATATTAACGTGGCAAAGTTTTCTAATCCGCCACTGACAACGGTACATGCTCCGGCTGATTTTATGGGACAGTTTGCGGCGCATTATATTCAGCTTCTGGCAGAAAGTAATACGAAGCTTTCCTACAATATGCCGGTGAGGATGACTCTTCCCTGTGAAATTACAATCCGGGATACTTGCGGAGCAAGTTCTGATTTGTGAGACTGCAAAGCAGACGAACTCCTGAAGCGAAATAAAGCATATTTGTGACTTTAGTCGCGGCGGTTTGAATGTTCGCTTAAAGCG
>URYK01000007.1 GCA_900552125.1 uncultured Solobacterium sp.
TGACAGGAACATTGATTTCAAAAGAAATATATATGAAACGCCTTCAACGGCGCACGAAAAGGAGAATAAAAATATGTTGGAATTTAAGTATGATACACAATTATTGATCGAAGGGAATAATCTAGATGAAAATAAAATAAGTGAATATTTCACAAATAATTTTAAAGGTGATTGCTTGTTGGCGGTAGGAGATGAAGAACTAATAAAAATTCATTTTCATACAAATGAGCCATGGAAAGTATTAGAGTATTGTTCAAGCATTGGAGAAATTTATGATATTGTTATTGAAGATATGGATAGACAAGCTAGAGGGCTAAAAGGATAAATCGAAAAAGCGGGAGAAAGTAAATGAAATTGTTATATGGGACTACGAATAAAGCTAAAATACTTATCATGGAAAAGGTTACGAAACCTTTAGGCATAAATCTTATAAGCTTAAAGGACTTAGAGTGTAAAATTCCAAATGTAGATGAAATAGGAAAAACGCCTTTAGAGAATGCTCAAATCAAAGCAAGAGCTTATTATGAAGCATTTCATATACCTGTCTTCTCATGTGATAGTGGTCTATATTTTGATGAATTAGACGATGAGGAACAGCCAGGAATTCATGTACGTAGAGTTCATGGAAAGGAATTGAACGATGATGAGATGATAACATACTATTCATCTTTAGCAAAGAGTCATGGCGGAAAATTAATAGGGCGATATAGAAATGCAATATGTCTGATTCTTGGTGAAAATAGAATTTATTCCAGCATGGATATTTCTTTAGCTACAGAACCATTTATGTTAGTTTCTAAACCTCATCCAAAGCGTGTAGATGGCTTTCCATTAGATACTTTATCAAAAGATATAAAAACTGGGGAATATTATTATGATTTGAAAAACAAGGATGTAGCTACTTCTGCAATGGAAGAGGGATTTAAAATATTTTTTGAAGATATTCTTAAATAGGTATAATTGAATGAAAGGTTAGGTAATTAGAGTGAAGAAATTCCATTCAATGAGGAGAGTGGAGTGTATGGAGCAGATTGTTATCAAATTATTTCTGAAAAAGAAATTGAATGATTTTGAAATTTTGACTGTATATTTCTAGTTGTTTTAGAGATATACAGCTTTTTAATTGTAATTATATAATATAAAGAAATTAGATAAGAGTTAGCGTATAAGCAATGGTTAGAAGAAGGTTATTTTGGGTTCAATATTAGGTGTTGTTGTATTATGAATTAATGTAGAAATAATGATTCAGATTCATCAATTAACGACTTATGATATTAAATTTGGTGCAGATATTATTATAAGGTATTTGATTAGAAAATAATTAAAAAAATCGTAAACTCAATAATGAATTCACGATTACAATAAATATAGATTTGCGAATTGAATGGCAATGATTGTCTTAGCATCTTGAATGGTTCCATCATTTACCATAGCCTGAGCTCTTCGAACATCAATCCATACTACTTCGATATCTTCATCTTCATCCATAGCTCGAGGATGTTCTACAGGAATTAATTTCTTTGTCCAGTATAAATAAATTTTCTCACTGCAAAAGCCTGGAGTAGAGTATAGGGTACAAAGTGTTTCTAGACGTTCTGTGGTATAGCCACTTTCTTCCTCTAATTCTCTTAGCCCACAAGTACAAGGATCTTCTCCTTTTTCCAGTTTTCCTGCAGGGACTTCTAATGTTTCTTCTTGTACAGCATAACGGTATTGTTTGACAAGCAGTATTTTCCCATCTTTGATTGCTAGAACCCCAACACCCCCATCATGATGAATTACATCACGAGGAAATACTTGTCCATTAATTTCAACTTCATCTCTAGTCATTTGAAAGATGGCACCCTCATAAACAGACTTTGAAGATAGTTTTTTCTGCATATTGTCTCACCTCAACTAATTATTATAGCTGAAACTCGACAAAATAGCTATAGATTTGCTAAGATTCCTCTCGCTATCGCATTGGCAATATTTTCCTGTCCAGTTTGGTTAGTTAGATAACTAACATCCTGATAATCGGTAATAAAACCTAATTCCAGCAGCATAGCAGGAATAGAGTTCTTATCTATTACATATAAAGAAGATTCTTCGGTGCTTTTAATATCACGATTTTGTGTATAGGATAGTTGCGTTAAATTTTCTTCAATAGATTCAATCATATGTAAGATTTCTTCATCTTCAAAATCTGTATAAGCTTCAAAACCTCTTGCATCATCTCCATACTGACCAGCATTTAAATGAATAGAGATGAAATAGTCAGCATTCACATCTTCCGCAATCTGTACTCTTGTGGATAAATCATCTAAATTATCATTTGATCATATGACCTCATCACTTGTACGAGTATAAACAACCTGATAACCGGCATTGTTTAAATATTCTCCAACTAATAAGGTAATGGCTAATGTAATGTCTTTTTCCTTTGTGCCATCATAGGCTAAACTTCCGTTATCATATCCTCCATGACCGGCATCCAATACAATTACAGTACTATCATTCTGATAAGATGCTGCCTGTACATTATTTATATAATCTTTTTCTTCTAAATTTGGTGTATAGCACTTCCATAATGTAAAAATTCCAGCAAATAGTAATAAAACGATACAGCTTAGAATCTTGATGGGTTTCATGTAATCATTTCCTCGTCTTTTTTCATAAACAGTATCCAATAATTTCACGATGATAATTTGATTGTTATGTGTAGATTTTATGAACTTGCTTATAAGCAAAAATTATTGGAGCATACTATCTCAAGAAGGAGTGATGATATGAATAAGAAATTAATACAGGATACTGCCAAAAAACATGGTCCGAAAAATCATAAACTACGTAATGCTATATCAGCATTTGTAAGTGGCGGAACTCTTGCGGCAGTAATGCAGCTGTATATGACAGGTTGTATGTATTTGTTTGATTTAGATAAAGAAAGTGCTGTATCAGTTAGTGTAGTAAGTGTAATTTTATTAACTGCATTATTAACTGGCTTAGGGGTATATGACAAGATTGCCCAGTTTTGTGGAGCAGGATTATTTGTTCCAATTAGCGGGTTTGCGAATAGCCTTACTTCTTGTGCGATGGAAGGTCGTTTTGAAGGGCCTATTTATGGTATTGGCAGTAATATGTTTAAATTAGCAGGTTCAGTGTTAACGTATGGAATTACTTCGGCATTTGTGTTTGGTACGTTACGATATCTGTTCTTTGGTGGTTAATATGAAAACGATAAAATTTCAGAATGTATATGTGCAATCAAGAGGAACTGCTGTAGGACCTACAGAAAAAAAAGGTCCTTTAAAGGATTATTATGACTCATATTATGATGATTTATATTGCGGTGAGGATAGTTTTGAAAAAGCAGAGAGGGTATTGGTAAAAGACGCGATTGATCATACGCTTCGTAAAGGGAATCAGACAATTAATGATATTGATATAATGATCGGCGGAGATTTAATAAATCAGCTGACCAGTTCCCATTATGCTGTAAAAGATTTAGGTATACCTTTTATTGGAGTTTATGGAGCATGTTCAACATCTTCTCTTGCGATAGGACTTGCTTCCATATGGGTGAATCAATCCTTAGCAAAACAGGCATTAGCATTTACGTGTTCTCATGTTGCTACTGCAGAACGTCAGTTTCGATTTCCTAATGAGTATGGAATTCAAAAAAAACCAACAACAACTACTACGGTTACAGGTGCTGGAGCTGTTTTGTTATCAAATAAGAAAACTAAAATTAAAGTTTCTTCCTTTACTCCAGGAAGAATTGTAGATTGGGGACATAAAGATGCTAATGATATGGGATTAGCTATGGCTCCTGCAGCTTTTGATACTATTCAGCAGCATTTACAGGATATGAAACGTGAAGTCAAAGATTATGATCTTATTGTAACTGGAGATTTATCAAAAATTGGCTATGCGTTTTTAAAAGATTTAATGACACAAAAACAGATGGAAGTAGATCAGCAGTTACAGGATTGTGGTTTAATGATTTATGATATAGAAAATCAGGATGTATTTTGTGGAGGAAGTGGATGTGGCTGCAGTATGTGCGTATCAATGACTTCTTTATTAGAGAAAATAGAAAGTGGTGAATGTAATCGTATCATGGTAGTCGCAACAGGAGCGTTATTATCCCCGGTATCTGTTGCACAGAAAGGAACAATTCCATGTATCGCGCATGCAATCGTTTATGAAAGGAGTGATGAGCAATGATGGTATTATCTGCATTTTTTGTATGTGGCACCATATGTTTAGTTGGACAGCTTATTTATGATAATACAAAACTTACGGCTGGACATATTACATCGATCTTTGTTGTAGTAGGTGCTGCTCTTGATACATTTGGATGGTATGATCGTTTGATTGAATTTGCGGGTATGGGGGCGTCACTTCCTATCACTAGTTTTGGGCATTCCCTGATTCACGGGGCAATCGCAAAAGCACAAAGTGATGGATTGATTGGTATATTACTAGGAATGTTTGATTTAACAGCAGCTGGTATTACAAGCGGTATTCTCTTTGCCTTTTTAGCGGCTCTCATCTTTCGCCCAAAAGATTAATGAAAAAACTTCAGGATCGTTTTATAGAGGTACAAAATCAGTTATCGTCTTCATTTGATATTGTATATCGTCATATCCACATACAAGATAAGGAAGTCTGGTTAATATTTTTGTCCTCTTTAACGGATAGTAAACTAATATCTTCTGTAGTAGAAGGGTTTGTCATAACCGCTGGCAATCATCTACAAACAACATTCTATCCAGGTGCCGTTGATGAAGTAGAAAAGCTAGATAAGGCTATTACACAGATGTTAAGCGGACAATGTCTAGTTTTATTAGAAGATAGTGATGTTTATTATTGTGTAGAAACAAGATATTATCCCTCTCGTTCTACAGCAGAACCGAATGTCGAAAAGAGTGTGCGTGGAGCTCATGATGGCTTTGTGGAGAATATTATCTTAAATGTAGGTTTAATTCGAAGGCGAATACGTAACCCTGATTTAGTTGTGTCTATGAGTAAGAATCAGGCAAAAACAAGAACGGATATTGTTTCTCTATATATTGATGGATTGTTAGATCAAGATATCATAACTGATTTTGAACAGCGTATGAAACAATTAAATGAAAGTGAAATTTTGAGTGAACGAAATCTAGTTGAAATGTTATACGGGAAAACCTGGAATCCATATCCTCATGTACGCTATTGTGAACGTCCTGATATATGTGCAATTCATATCTTACAGGGGTATATGATTATTCTAGTGGATAATTCACCAACAGCGATTATTCTTCCTACTACTTTTTTTGAACAGACAAAACAGATTGAAGAATATACACAGACAACAATCGTTGCGGTATTTACAAGGCTGCTGCGATTTATGGGGATATTATTTTCATTATATTTATTGCCATTATGGATCGGATTAGTGATTGATCAGAATCCGACTTTGTTAGCTTTGCCTTTACATAATGTCAATGTGTATGAATTTGGTTTTCAAGTTATTATTGCGGATATAATCGTCGAATGGATAAGGCAGTCATTAATTCATACGCCAACCATACTTTCTAGTATAATGAGCTTTGTGGCAGTATTCTTATTGGGGGATATTGCAATTCAGATTGGAGCTTATACTGAAGAAGTTCTGATTATGGTAGCTTTAGTGAATATAGGTAATTTATTAACACCAAGTTATGAATTATCTTTAGCGAATAAAATATTCCGTATGATCATGGAATGCTTTGCGCTTGCATTTGGAGTAAGCGGCTTCTGTATTGGTCTGTTTCTTCATATTATTGTATTATTATCGACGAAAACAATTAAATATCCATATTTATATCCTATCATTCCATTTTCCTATAAGGAATGTAAACGTATCCTTTTGGGGCAATCGCGTTATGATAAGAAGAAAAAAGTATAATGAATTTATTAAGCATGAAATTAATCTACAATTTCATGCATTTTTTTGTTATAATTAAATAATGAGTGTACATTTCTTAATGTATGTGATATAGGAAAGGAGAGAAGTCGGTTTTCGGCGCTTTCAATGGCATTTACAGTGACAATCGAACAATTTGAAGGACCATTAGATTTGATGCTGCATCTAATCAAAGACAATAAGCTCGATTTATTTGAATTGGATATGGATGTTTTAACAGATCAATACCTGCAATATTTGAATGCCATGGAATCCATGCATTTAGAAGTGGCAAGTGAATACTTAGCTGAATTAGCAGGTTTGATTGAATATAAAAGCAAGAAGCTCCTTCCTCGTGAAAAAGTTGTGATTGAAGAGGAATACGAGGAAGATCAAAGAGAAAAGCTCGTAAAAAGACTTTTAGAATATCAGCGGTATAAAGAAGTAAGTCAGGAATTTGAGAAAAAATATGAGGAACGTCAGCTGCTGATGAGTAAACCTATAAGTGAAGAAACTCAAAAATGGATACATACAACAATAGAGGAGGATTTTGTGGGAAATCCTTATGATTTGATTAAGGCAATGAATCGTGTTTTGCGGCGTGCATCACTTACACATCCGCAAAAAGCCAATATCACTGTAAAAGAATTATCTTTAGACGAACGTATCTTGCAGATAAGAAAACGATTAGTAAATTGGGGTGGTAAAATGAGTTTTGAAAAGTTATGTGATGATTGTGATAGTTTACATATGATCATTGTGACTTTCTTATCCGTTCTAGATTTGATCAAGCATAAAGAACTTATGTTTTTTGTAGATGAAGATGAAGAGATATGGATATTGCGAGGTGAAAGTTATGCATGAGAAAGAGAAACCAATCCTTGAAGGATTGTTGTTTTTGAGTGGAGATGAAGGTTTGACGCTAACACAATTGAAAAGTTGTGGCCTTGATATGAAAAATGAAGATATCGAACTTGTATTAGATGAAATGATGCAGGACTATCTACAGGATCATCATGGAATCGAACTTGTATGCTTTGGTGGTGTTTATAAGTTTGTATCAAAAGAAATTATTCATCCCTATGCACAAAAGCTATTTAGCTCGACAAAAGTGGCTATACTTTCTAATGCGGCAATGGAAACTTTAGCCATTATCGCTTATAAACAGCCAATCACGCGTGTTGAGATTGAAGAAATACGTGGTGTTAGCTGTGATATGATGGTTCGTAAGCTTTTGGCACGGAACTTAATCAAAGAATGCGGAAGAAGTGATGCGCCAGGAAGACCATTTCTGTATGAAGTTACTGAAGAATTTATGGATACATTTAAATTAGAAAGTCTAAAAGAACTTCCAGAACTTCCGGAATTTAAAGAACAGGAAGAGGAGCTATTTGAGGAATAGTTCTTTTTTTGTGTGGAAAAACATCAATATTACGGTGGAAAACTACTGATTTTTCCATAATTTGGTAAACTTTTCCACAAATATTTACGAAATGGAGTTTGTAGATTAAACTATAAGTGTACCAAGGGAAAGGTAATAATAAAGCTTATCTTCAGGGAAAACTTGAAAGCTGGATAGATACGAAGCGTATCATTCGAAAATTCGTGCAATGGCCAGTAAGTAGAGAATCCTGTAAAGGCTATGAGGATCTTGGAAGATGAAACTGATGAGACTTATCAGGATAATAGAAATAAGGAAGTCAGGAAGAAAGTAATCGGAAGAGTATTTCAATAGAGAAAGAAAAACTCATAGTCGTGTATCAATCATCAGGAAAAGGTGTGATACACATAGATATGATAAAAGAGAACGTAGCGCTGCGTTCTCTTTTTATGTGTTGTTACATAGACTTAAACAGGTGATAAGATTGAGAAAAACAATGATGATTATACTTAGTTTATATTTCATGACTATACCTGTTCAGGCAGAAAGTTATGTAGTAATGAGTGGAGCAGATAATACGATTATAGAAGAAAAGAATAAAGATGAGGTACAAAGTGTCGCATCTATTTCGAAAATTATGACCTGTATTCTTTCGATAGAATATGGGAATTTAGATGAACAGTTTAAAGTAGATGAAGAAGTACTGGCAACATATGGCAGCAGTATTTATTTAAAACAAGGACAGACAGTAAGTTTAAAGGATCTGTTATATGGGTTAATGCTTAGAAGCGGAAATGATGCGGCAGTTGAAATTGCAAATCATGTTGCAGGATCCAATGAAGCATTTGTAAATCTGATGAATGAAAAAGCAAGTGAGATAGGAATGAGCAATACTGTATTTCATAATCCTAGCGGATTGGATGAAGAAGATGATGGTAATTTATCTACAGCGCACGACATGGCTATTTTGATGAGTTATGCCATGAAAAATGAGACATTTAATATAATTACTGCAAGTAAATACTATACAAATTCATGGAATTTAAGATGGCAGAATAAAAATAAACTCTTGTTTGATTATCCCTTTGCGACTGGAGGAAAAACCGGGTTCACGAAAAAAGCAGGCAGAACGCTTGTGACTGCTGCAGACCATAATGGAGTAAGCAGTATTGTAGTGACATTAAATATGAGCGATGATTTTTCATTTCATAAACAGAAGCATACAGAAACATTTCAAACAATGGAAGTGGTGACATTGTTGAAGAAGGGGAATATATATGTAAACAACAAAAAAATTCATATTGATGATGATGTTCGAATTACACTTCATAAAGATGGAAGCGATAAAATGCACATTCAAACACATTTTGAGGGGAATATTCTGGTGATGGAAATCATAAAAAATAATGAGGTACAGGTATACTCATTTACAGGTAAGTAAGGGGGGATTTAAATGAATTTTATTTGGCTGTGGATTGTTTTTGTAGTAACCGTATATTGCCTATTTACTGGTAATGTTTCAATTATCAATGATGTATTTTTATCAATAGGAGAACAAACATTTAATTTTGTGATTCCTTTATTATGTGTTACCTGTTTTTGGAATGGAATCTTATATATTGCGAAAGATGCTGGAATCATACATCTATTGGAAAAATGCTTTCATCCATTATTGAAGCGATTACTACCGGATCTATCTAATGATGAAGAAACATTAGGTTATGTAGTCACCAATGTCGTGGTGAATATGGTAGGACTTGGCTCTGCCGCAACACCTGTTGGACTTTTGGCTATGAAGGGTATGCAGGAACATAATCCTGATAAGGATGTAGCTTCACGCTCTATGGTTACATTTTTAGTACTGAATACGGCAGGAGTTACCTTATTATCCACAACATTAATTGCGATGCGTTCGTCTTATCATTCTGTAAATGTGACAGGTTTTATGCCTTATGCGATTGTCTCTACAATATTTGCTTCTGTTGTTGGATTGACGATTGATCGCTGGTGGAATTATCGTGATTAATACTGAATATATATTACCTGTACTGGTATTAGTTGTGGTAACAGTAGCTTTATGTAAGCGTATTAATGCTTATCATTCTTTTATAGAGGGAGTAAAAGATGGAATGGGGTTGTTTTCTGATATTTATCCTGCTTTACTAGCAATGATGTGCGCAATTGCATTATTAAGAGAAAGCGGATTAATGGATATCGTATGTTCTATGTTTGCCACGCAGATAAAAAGTATTCCAAAAGAAATTTGGCCCATGGTATTTTTCCGTCCGATTTCTGGTAATGCTTCTATGGCGGTATTAGCAGATATCTTTCAGACAAGTGGGGTAGATTCTTTAGCAGGAAATATGGCAAGCATTATTCAAGGCTCTACAGATACAACTGTTTATGTTATTACTTTATATTTCTCTAGTGTTGGGATACGTAAGATAAGGAATGCTTTAACTATTGGTTTATTAGCAGATGTTGCAGGAATTACCATGGCAATTTTATTAACATTATATGCATTTGGCTAAAAAGGAGAAACTTATGGCAGATATAAATGATGTGAAAAGTAAATTAATCACAATGTTAGCATCATCAGAACAAAAAGAAAAAAAGATTTCAGATTCTACTTCAATTGTCTGTGTTTTTCGCTTAGATAGTTTTCAGGAAGTTGAAGTCATTGGAGAAGCATTAAAGAAAAACTATGTTGTTTTATTGGATTTGAGTGCTTGTGATGATGAAAATAAACAACGTATTAAAGACTTTATGAAAGGGGTTGCCTATCCAATGCAGATATGGATTCAAGAGATGTCAGAAGCAATTTATGCTTATTTTCCGGACAGTTATCAGATTCAGGAATTTCAGAATTAAACGATTTTTCTTTTCAAAGCCGCTTCTTTCATGTACAATACCCTTGTGAGGTGTAAGTATGGAACGATTACAGAAAGTTATAGCCGCAGCTGGAATAACTTCTAGAAGAAAAGCAGAAGGCTTGATTTTAGAAGGTCGAGTTGCGGTAAATGGAAATATTATTACAGAATTAGGATATAAAGTAAAACGTGGCGATGTTGTGGAAGTAGATGGTAAACCTATTGAAAAAGAAGATAAAGTTTATTTTTTGATGAATAAGCCTAAACGAACCATGTGTACTAACCAGGATGAGCATGGACGTCCAACCGTAGTGGATTTAGTTGATTGTGATAAACGTATTTTTACCGTAGGAAGATTGGATTATGATACTAGTGGTCTGATTATTCTTACAAATGATGGGGAATTTGCGAATGAAATTATTCATCCTCGATATCATATTCCAAAGGTTTATAATCTTACAATCAATGGTATTCTGACTGGTGAAGATATGAAAAAAATCAAAGAAGGTATCGTGTTAGATGATGGTGTCAAAACACTTCCTGCAAAATACAAAATTACGGAAAAAGATGTTGCGAAGAATCAGTGCAGTTTTGATTTAACGATCGTGGAAGGAAAAAACCGTCAGATCAAACGTATGATGGAAGCTTTAGGATATGAAGTACGTCGTCTGCATCGCAAAAAACTAGCTTTTTTACATTGCAGTGATTTGAGACAAGGCGAATATCGCAGACTAAAACCTTTTGAAGTTCAGCAGTTAAGAAGTCTTGCACAAAAAGGAAAGATGAAAGAACGTTAGCGGGGAGCAGCCCTGCTTTTCTTATGGCGATAAATATTGAAGAAACGTTAAAAATGATGTATGATTAACGCGGTGGTTTTTATGCAACAATATTTTGTGAAGGAGTTAGGCAATCCTAACGAACAGGTACTTTTAGATAATGAACAGGCGCATCATATACGCCGTGTTTTACGTATGAAAACAGGTGATATCATTCGTTTGGCAGATGGAACAGGCAGAGTGATGAGTGCAAGTGTAGAAATAGAAAAAGATGCAGTTTACGCAAATATTATAGAGGAAGTTATAGATACTTCTATTACGAAGGTAAAAATGATTTTAGCACAGGGCATGATCAAAGGTGAAAAATGGGATTATGTTTTACAGAAAAGTGCTGAACTAGGAGTTCAAGAATTTGTTCCATTTGTCTCTAGTCGCTGTGTTGTTCGATTAAAAGATGAAAAAATGGACAAAAAGCTATCTCGTTGGAATAAGATTCTTTTAGAGGCTAGTGAACAATGTAAACGATCAACACTTGTAAGTCTGGCAAATCCCTGTATATTTTCTGATTTAAAGAAGATAAATGCAGATTTACGTATTATTGCCTATGAGGATGCAGATCAGATAAGTGAAAAACTATGTGATGTTTTAGCTTCTCATAAAGAAATTAAAAGTATATTATTGGTAGTCGGCTGTGAAGGCGGTTTTTCGAAAGAAGAAGTAGAAGAATTAGTGGCAGATGGATTTCATCGTGTTTCTTTAGGTGGAAGAATTCTACGGGCGGAAACAGCAGCTTTATCATTATTATCCAATGTGGAATTTTTCTATGATATGGAAGGTGATCGTAAATGAAGACGATATATTCCATTGTGAATAAAGTATATGATAAAAATTTAGTGGATTATAAAGACATAAAAAAGCAATATCGTAGAATCTGTTCTTTTTTAGAAGAATATGGCTTTAGTGAATTTGGAAAACAAGATGATGATGTAATACAGTATGAAATCTTTTATAATTCACTACAGATAAAACGACAATTTGAAGATGTTTTTTTTGATACTTATGTAAAAATGTATGATTACTGGTATGATCTTACATATCAGGAGCGCAAACAGCAAATGAATGTAGATATAAAGTATTTAACTGAAACGCTTACGCATTTTGAAGAAGATGGAGAAGATATCTATATGCCTTCTTTCGCCCCATGGCTGAATCACTTATATCATACAGAAATTGTGTTATTAGATTTAAAACAATATCATCGTTTTATTCGTGACTGTGCTAAGGAAATGGAACGCTATCGTTATGGCGCAAAAGTATTTCAGTATGGTTTTTCAAATTTAATGCTATTGGCAGAGCAGGAAAATGGCTATATTGTTTACCACGACCAGGCACATCGTTTTTATCATTATACAAAAGATGGTTTGGTTAAAACATTATCGCTTGATCATAAAAAAGAAATAGAAGATGAATGGAAGACATTGATTGCGATGTATATGCTGAAAGATGAGGAAGATCATTTAGTTGCTGCTTTAAAAGAACATCAGTTAGTTAAAAAAAGAGTAATTAAAAAATTAGAGAAATTATTATATAAAAAGAAAAAAAGAGAAGAGAAAAAGAATAAATAAGGAGTGACGAAATGACAACATTTGCGATTGCGACACTAGGCTGTAAAGTTAATACCTATGAATCGCAGGGATATGAAACAGCTTTGCTGGATAAAGGATATACCCAGGTTTCATTTAAAGAAAAGGCAGATATATATATTATTAATACCTGTGCAGTTACAAATACTGCAGGAAGTAAATCAAGACAAAAGATACATGCGGCAATTGCATTAAATCCTGATGCTTTAATTGCCGTAGTTGGATGTTATGCACAGACTTCAAGTGATACGCTGGAAAAAGATCCGCATATTGATATTTTACTTGGAAGTGACGGAAAAAGTAAGCTAGTAGATATGATTGAAGAAGGACTTCATAAAAAGCGTCCACAGAAAGTAATTCATGATGTACGAAAGGTTAATGTTTTTGAAGCTCTTCCGATACGACGTTTTGAACATCAGACACGTGCCTTTTTGAAAATTCAGGATGGCTGTAATCAGTTTTGCAGTTACTGTATCATTCCATTTGCTAGAGGTGCAGAGCGTTCCTTATCTGAGGAAGAAGCTATCAGTATTGCAAAGAACCTGGTTGCCAGTGGACATTTAGAAATTGTATTAAGCGGTATACATACAGGGCGTTATGGAAGAGAACGTAATACGAATTTATGTCATTTGATGAAACGGATGATCAAAGAGGTAGAAGGGCTTCAAAGAATTCGTATTTCTTCTATTGAAATGAATGAAATTACGGATGAATTATTGGCATTTATGAAAGATGAGCCTAAAATTGCTCGACATCTGCATATTCCTATACAATCTGCCAATAATACAATATTGAAGAAAATGCATCGTCCTTACACGATTGAATGGTTTATGGAACGTGTAGAATACATTAGATCTCAAATTCCTGATATATCCATATCTACTGATGTTATCTGTGGATTCCCGCAGGAAACAGAAGAGGAATTTGTTGATACGATGAAGCATATAGAGGCTATGCAGCTAAGCTTCTTACATGTGTTCCCGTATTCCAAAAGAGATCATACAGTGGCTGCGGATATGAGCGGACATTTAGAAAACAAAGTAAAGAAAGAACGTGCGGCTAGACTTGCGAAACTTTCTAAAGCGTTATATACTTCATATAAGAAAAAATTTATCGGCAGAGAAGTTTCTGTTATATTTGAAAAAGAAAAGGATGGAATGCTGATTGGGCATAGCAGTGAATATCTGGAAGTAGCAATGAAAGCTCCAGCTGATTTACTGCATACGATTCAAACAGTAACAATTGAAAAACTAGAAGATGATCGATTGATTGCTGAAGCACGCTAGGAGGTATAAAATGAAATTATCCCAAATATTTGAAAATGCCCCTGATATTGAAATAGAGGGGCTGTGTATCGATTCTCGCTGTGCAAAGAAAAATGATATGTATTTTTGTATGGAAGGTATGGTGCATGATGGTCATGCATTTATTGATGATGTAATTGATGCAGGTGTGAAATGCATCGTTCATTCCAAACCGGTTGAGAATATGAGAAAAGGTGTTGCTTACATACAGGTTGAAAATGTGAATCGCACATTAAATCGAGTTGCTTCTTTATTTTATGGATACCCAAGCAGAAAATTGAAAGTATTTGGAGTTACAGGAACGAATGGAAAAAGTACCATTACCAGTATTATTCGTGATGTATATTCACATTTTGAGTCCTGCGGCTATATAGGAACAATTTCTATTAGTTATGAAGATGTTACCTTACCGCCATCTTTGACTACTCCAGATACAATTCTTCTGCATAAAACAATGAAAGATATGGTTGATGCAGGTGTGAAAGCAGTTGCTCTGGAAGTTAGTTCACATGGTCTTGAGCTTGGTCGAGTTCAGAGTGTAGACTTTGATGTTGCTATATTTAGTAACTTAACTTATGATCATTTAGATTTTCATGGAACAATTGAAAATTATTTTGAAGCTAAGAAAAAACTATTTACGAATCTGAAACCTGAAGGTGTTGCTGTATTAAACGCAGATGATGCATATATGGAACAATTAAAGGAAGCTACTAAAGCCAGAGTTGTTACATATGGGATCGAACATGAAGCGGATTATCAGGCTAAAAATATTCGTATTGAAAAAGGCGGTTCTCGCTTTACGCTAGTTCATGATGACAAATCTTATGAAATTGTCACCAATCTAGTGGCACAATATAATGTTTCCAATCTATTGGCAGCTATTTCCGCAATGAATGAAAGCGGAATATCAATAGAAGAACAGCTTCCATATCTAGATCACATTAAGCAGATTGAAGGGCGTATGGAAAGCATTGATGAAGGTCAGATGTTTAATGTCATTGTAGACTTTGCTCATACTCCTGATGGTATGGAGAAAGTGTTTGAGTATGCAAAAGACATAACGGAAGAAGGACATAGTATTATTGCGGTCTTTGGTTCAGCTGGTAAACGAGATACGAAAAAACGAAAAGTATTTGGAAAAATCGCTAGTAAATATTGTGATAGTATCATTCTTACAGAAGATGATCCACGAGATGAAGATCCTAGGGAAATAGCGAATGAAATCAAAAGTGGAATTGTGAATACCAATAATATATTTATTGAGGATCGATATGCTGCTATTCGTCAGGCAATAGAAAGTGCTAATATGAAAGACACAGTTCTGATTCTTGGTAAAGGTGATGAAGTATTTATGTATCGTGAATTTGGACGTGAGCCTTGGTTAGGGGATCACAATGTAGCACGTCATTGTATACGTAAATATTGCCTTGGTATTGATGATAAAATTGCTAAGTAACGACATACTGAAAATTTTGTGTTATTTGATAAATTTCAGTCGAATGCTTATGTATGAAATAAAGAAATTATAAAATATGCAGTTTGTAATGAATTTTCTATGTATAAAATCATATAAAATAGCATATTTGTATTGCATTTTCATATGTTTTTCAGTATAATATTGTTGCTTGCATCAGAAGGGAGGGTAAAAAATGCCGAAAGTAGTACTTAAAGAAAACGAAGTTCTTGATGATGCTTTACGTAGATTCAAACGTCAAGTATCAAGAAATGGAACCCTTGCTGAAGCTCGCAAAAGAGAGTTTTACGTAAAACCTGGCGTTCGTCGTAAATTAAAGTCAGAAGCTGCGCGTAAAGCACGTCGTGGAAAATAGGAAAGAAGCTTATGCTTCTTTTTTCTTTATATTTTGTATTTTTAACAGAATTGTAACAGTTTTCTAACAAAAATTCTTTATAATGAAAGAAAGGAGGTTTTGATTTTTAGGAATAAAAACTCACAGAAAAACGTAAGTTTTATATGAGAGGTGAGTTTATGCTTTCCATAGAAGAAAATCAGGTAGTAATTGAAAAATATAAAGAATTGGTTCAGGTAAGCGAGAATAAGGTTGAGCTTCAAATGAAATCTTATGGAATCATTATTGAAGGAGATAGCCTTCATATCCTTGCGTTAGAAAAACAGGAAATTCTATTACAAGGGTGTGTTAGAAAGATATCGTTTGCGTATGAAAAATAGAAAACGCTTTGGTTTAGATCAATGGAAAGTTATGACCTCTAGTGAAAATTTTCTGTGGATGGTAAAAAAAAGACAGTTAGAAGTATATGATATTACGCTACATCAGAATTATATATGTTTTTATGCCTCAATATTACAAAGACGTTTGATTTATCAAAGTTTTGATCCTTGTGTTAAAGTTCGTACTACAGGTATATTAGGGTATATACTTAGAAGTATTATAAGACCACAGCGTGTTTTATCGATAATTCTTTCGGTAGTACTGTGGCAGATACTATCCATGATGATCTATGATATTCAGATTCAGGGAGAAAATAGTGCTAAAAAAGAACTGATTCAAGAAACATTAAAGAAGATGAATGTTAAACCGCCTTGTAAAAGTCAGGATGTGGCAACGCTTAAAGCGGAATTGAAGAAACGCCTAGAAAATGATATTTCCTGGTTAGAGATTGAAAAACAGGGGAGTCGTTATAAAATCAGTTATACACCAAAAGAATTTGCTTCTCTATCAGAATTAAAGGATACAGAATTAATTGCACAAAAAGATGGTGTTATTGAACGTTTTGATATTCAGCATGGAAATAAGATGTACAAAGTAAATGAATTTGTACATAAAGGGGACGTTCTTGTGAGTAATTCATTAGAGGATTCTAAAGGTGAAATGCAAGATGTTTTTGTGGAAGGTCGTGTTTTCGCTTATGTCTGGAAAGATCTTACACTTAGTATTCCAAAGACAAAGGAACCTGCAGCATTTCAGTTTTTTGAACTATTGTTAGAGGCTAGAAGAAGTGTTTCCAAGGACTTTCATGAAGATGATCGTATATATAACGAAAATATTTTGCAATTCCATGAAGATATGGGTAAAATAAAGATGGTGGTTCATTATACTTTAATTCAAGATATTACCACACCGTAATAGATAAGGAGCAGCTATGAGTGAACAATATCGTATAGCATTAGAAGAATACCCAATGGAATGGGTTGTAAAATTATGTGGAGCAAATGATAAACATTTAGATATCCTAAGAGATGCGTTTCATTGTGAAATTACAATGAGAGACAATGAATTACGTATTATGAGTGATGATTCGATGGTGTTTCATACGCTGGAACAGGTAATCAAAGCATTATTCTCGATGATGGAGGCGCATATTGATATTCAAGGAAGAGATATTGAGTATGCCTGTCGTTTAGCAAAGCTAAATCGTCTGCAGGAATTATCGACAACATATCAGAAAGCGATAGGAAAAACTGTAAATGGGAAACTGATTTATCCTAAGACGATTGGACAGCGTCATTTATTTAAATGTATGTGTAACAGTGAAATTGTTTTTGCGACTGGTGTTGCAGGGACGGGGAAAACGTATTTAGCTGTCGTTTATGCTGTTTCACTTTTGAAAAAGGGAGAAATCAAGAAAATCATCTTGACACGCCCAGCAGTAGAAGCAGGAGAAAATCTAGGATTTTTGCCTGGTGATCTAAAAGAAAAAGTAGATCCTTATCTTCGCCCATTGTATGATGCATTATATGATACTTTGGGAAAAGAACAAGTTGAAAAATTACTAGAAAAAGAAGTGATAGAAATAGCCCCATTAGCTTATATGCGAGGACGTACTTTAGATAATGCGTTTATTATCTTAGATGAGGCACAGAATACGACACGAGCACAGATGAAGATGTTTTTAACACGTATGGGATTTAATTCTCGTATCGTAATAACAGGCGATATTACCCAAATCGACCTGATTAGAAAAAGAGATTCTGGTTTATTAAATGCAAAACATTTATTATCTGGTATTGAAGGTATTTCATTTGTTGAATTGACAAGTCTTGATGTAGTTCGTAATCCACTCGTTCAGAAAATTATTGAGCGTTACGAACAGGAGGAAGAACGATATGGCAAAGATTTTATTGATTGAAGACGAAGAAAATATTAGAAAAATTATAGCCTATGATTTACGAAAAGCAGACTATGATATTGTTGAATGTGGAGATGGAAAAACAGCTATTGATTTAGCAATGAAAGAAGATTTTGATGTACTGATCATTGACTGGATGCTTCCTAATGTCAGCGGTATTGATGTTGTGAAAAAACTTCGCAGTGAAAGAATTGATAGTATCTTTATGATGCTGACAGCACGAGATGATGAAACAGATATCTTATATGCTTTTGAACAGGGAGTAGATGACTACATTACAAAGCCATTTTCTCCTCGTGAATTATTAGCACGTGTAAATGCGCATTTAAAAAGACATAACCGTAAGCAGGAACAGCGTTTATCAGTTGGAAATCTGTCTATGGATATGCGAAGAAGAGAGGCTTATATCGATGATCAGATTTTAACTCTTACAAAGAAAGAATTTGATTTGCTGGAATATTTCATTCAAAATAAAGATATTGTTTTATCTCGAGACAATATATTAAATGATATCTGGGGATTTGATTATGATGGCGATACTAGAATTGTAGATGTACATGTATTTAAGTTAAGAAGTAAACTTGCAGGTTCTTCTGTACATATAAAATCTTCTAGAGGTGTTGGCTATCTGTTGGAGGAAGTTCATGAAGCTTAATAAGTATCTTTTATTAGGTGGTTTATTCATATTATTTTTATTCCTGCAGTACTTTTTTCGATTTGATGTATATGTGTTATTGGTTTTGATAGTCTTGGCTTTTGCCTTATTATGGGAGATCGTTGATCGTAATAGCATGAATATTCATCAAAAAGAAAATATTGAATTGCAGAAAGAAATCAAATCAACAGCAAAAGATGCTCACTTAAAAAACAAACAGTTATTGACCGTAGTAACTAGTATTCCATTCCCTTTGATGCTATTAGATCAGAATGGGAATGTTGTTATGCACAATAACATTAATTCTTTATTCATCAAAGATGAGAAAACAGAGAATATGACGTATATGGACGATTGTTATGAACGTTCTGTAAGTGAATTTATTAAAGATGCATTTATTCTTGAAAAGCCCATGGATAAGATCATTAATATCAAGGGTGTTGAATATCAGTCAATCAGTGTACCTGTTACCGCAAAGAATAAATATAGTGGTTGTCTTGTATTATTTCAGGATATTTCAAAAGCCTTAGAAGGTGAAAAAATGCAGAAACGTTTTATTGCGGATGCATCACATGAGCTAAAAACGCCGATTGCTGTTATTAAAGGTATGGTTGAAATATTAAACCGTGAGGATTTTGATGATGATGCAACTCGTAAAGAGTTTATGGGTCAGATTGAGCACGAAATCAATCGTTTAGATATACTTGTTAAAGATTTATTACAGTTATCTAGATTAAGTATGTCTACCGTTTTATTGGAAAGAGAAAAAACGGATTTGTGTCAAGTAATTGATAAAGCAATAAAATCTTTATCAAAGAAAGCAGAAAGAAAAAATCTTACGATTGTCAGTGATTATCAGACGCATGAACAAGTTTTCTGTGATCCCTTGAAAATGAGTCAGGTTATTTTAAATCTATTGTCTAATGCGATTAAATATAGCGACACAGGAACTATCACATTATGTACAAAAACAGATGATGAATATTATATTGTAGAGGTCTGTGATGAAGGTCATGGTATTAAACCATCCGATCAGGAAAAAATATTTGAACGGTTTTATCGTGTTGATGATGATCGTTCACGTGAGACTGGTGGATCTGGTTTAGGTCTATCAATTGTAAAATCAATTATTGACGCACATCATGGAGTAATTGAAGTACAAAGTGAATTTAATACAGGAACAACATTTACAATCAAGTTAAAACGCTAATGATTGTAAATGTTTTCTTTTTGTTGTATTTCATTTTAAAAAGTGCTATAATAACCACGCAGTCTAAGATATGTCGCGTTCGGCAAGCGGTTAAGCCACAGCCCTCTCAAGGCTGTATCACGGGTTCAAATCCCGTACGCGATGCCATATGTTAATTACGAATCTATAAGATTCGTTTTTTATATTTTTACTTTAAAGAATAGAAGAACTGTTTAAAAAGTTATGGAATACTTTTTTAGAAGAATTGTGCATCTTCTTTAAAATATATTAATAGATCATAAAAAGCAGAAATCAAATCAAAGATCTCTGCTTATGTTTTTATAGGTTAATTATTGTATTAGGGTCATGCTGTTGAAGGATATGAATCATTTCTTCTCTTTTTTCTTCAAAACAATCTGTCTGATTTTTATAACAGGTACAGTGATTTTGAAAGATATCGAGCAGCTGTCCTACTGTAATTGTTTTATTAATGCATCCGGTGTTTTGTGAATTAATATTAATATTCCAGGTGCCTACATCATTTAGGTAAGCAAATCCTAATTCAGTTATAGATAAAGGATCTGCTCCGGAGATAATTGCTTTATGAAATAATTCTTTAATAGTCATTGGATTCACCTTTCTTTCATAAGTATCTTAACGTGATTTGTTAATTTGTGCAACCAAATACTAATGGACTGTTAACATTAAAGAATAAATAATTATAAAAAAATAGAAAAATTAACGGTTGCTTAACAATATCTTCATTTTCAATTAACAAAGATGTCGTATTATATAGCCGTATTCAAGGAGGAATATGAAAATGAACATTTGGAAAAAAGGTATGACAGCAACATTAGCATGCTTAATGACATTCTCATTAGCAGCATGTAGTTCAGGTAGTGAAGGAGGTCAGACAGCAGGTGTAACTGGTGAAATTAAAGTATACACACGTGACTCTTCCAGTGGAACTAGAGAAGCATTTGAAAAAGGGGTAGACTTTGAAGGAAGCTTGACAAAAAATGCAATTGAAGTATCAAGTAATGATGATATGGCGGCTAAAGTTGGAGCTGACTTAAATGGTATCGGATATACTTCTTTATCAACTGATTTCGAAAAGAACGGCGTAGTTGCTTTACAGTATGAAGGTGTTACTGCTAGCAGTGAAACAGTATTAGATGGAAGTTATAAATTACAGCGTCCTTTCAATTTCGTGACTAGAGCAGAAGGCGATTATGAAAGTGATGATAAAGAAATGTTAGTTTCTGCATTTATCGACTTCTTACAGAATTCAAGCGAAGGTATGGCAATCGTTAAGAAAAACGGTGGAGAAGTTGATGAATCAAAAGGAACTCCATGGGAAGAACTTTCTAAGAAATACGAAGAAATACTTTCTAAAGATAACTCAGGCATCACTATTACAACATGTGGTTCTACTTCAGTAGAAAAAACTTTAAAAGCTGCATTAGAAGCATTCCAGCCTATGGCAGGTAACTTCAAGTTTGTGATGAATCAGTCAGGTAGTGGAGATGCAGTACCACGTGTTCTAGGAGCTGAAAAAGATGGCCCTAACAAAGCTGATATTGGTTTTGCTTCTCGTGATTTTAAAGATGATGGTTCTGAAGATATCTCTAATGCGATGCTTTCTGGACAATACTGTATTGATGCAGTAGTTGCAGTTGTAAATAAAGACAATACTACTTTTACTAATATGACACAGGCACAGTTAAAAGATATCTTCACAGGAAAAACAGTTAATTGGGAAGACATCAAATAAAAACAGACGAATATGATATGAAACAGTCTGGAATCCAGGCTGTTTCTTAATGTAAGGATTGGTGAAGAATGAAAAGTTATGTACGTGATAGTATTAGCACGGAAAAAAATGAGAAGAAATTAAAAAAAGATAAGTTTATGAAATTCTTATTTATGCTAGCAGCATTAATTTCCTCCAGTGCAATCGCTGTTATCATAATATTTATTAGTATTAAAGGAATTTCTCCATTTCTGCCTGGCTATGAATATGGACAGCAGGATTTTATTTCCTTTTTAACAGGAAATTTATGGCGTAAGGATCAAGGTATCTATGGAGTAGGGTTTATCATTATCAATACATTAATATCCTCTTTTGGAGCTTTACTGATTTCATTCCCTCTTTCTGTTCTTACTGCCTTATTTATTGCGAAGATTGCGCCAAAGAAAATTGCAGAAGTTATGACAACAGTTGTAGAACTATTAGCAAGTATTCCTTCCGTTGTATATGGTGTATTCGCTTCTGGTACTATAACGGTTATGGTAAGTTCTATTGCTTCTTCTTTTGGAAGAACAACAGCAGGTGGAAGCTCTTTATTGGCAGTTATCCTATTACTTGCGATTATGATTTTTCCAACGATTACTTCATTATCTATAACAGCAATCAAGTCTGTGGATAGAGATGTTGAGTTAGGAAGTCTTGCACTTGGCGCCACCAAAACACAGACAAATTTTAAAGTTGTTTTAACAAGCGCAAAATCAGGTATTTTTGCAGGTGCTATTTTAGGTATAGGACGTGCATTTGGTGAAGCTACAGCAGTAGCTATGGTTGCCGGAAACAAGATGTTTGGTCCTACCTTTGATTTATTTGATATTACTAGAACTCTTACAACCACCATGCTTGCAGGTTTAAAAGAAACAACTGGTCTTGATTATGATATTCGTTTCTCTGCAGGGTTAGTATTAATGGCTGTTATTCTGTTATCGAATTTATTATTAAATCTCATGAAGAAGAAAGTGGGGAATATTAAATGATAAAGACATCTTTGAATCAAAAGAAAAAACGTCGAATTATCGATGGAATATGCAATGGTGTGACCTACTTTTCTAGTGGCTTAAGTGTATTTGTGCTAATTGCCATCTTCGTGTTTATTTTCTCAAAAGGGTTTTCATCATTAGGTATGGATTTACTTACAGGTGATTATTGGTCACAGAACTATTTGACTAGAATTGAAGAAGCTTATAATAAGCCTGGTAATTTTGAACGCCCATCAAGCTTAGGAGAAGATGTTGCATTCTCCACAAAATGGGGAGTTGGATTTGTGGATGCAACAGATCAGAATTCAGAACAGATTATTTTAGTAGAGTATGTTGATGAAAATTCTCCGTTCGCTTATCTGATTGATGAGAGTATAAAAGATAAGGAAGTAAAACTTTCCACAGAAGTTGGCTTCGAGGTGGAAAATTTAGGTTATGTGACAAAAACAGGCAGCAGCATGATTGCTGGTAATATCATGTCTCAGTCTGCGGAAGAAGTTGCAAGTGCCTTAGATAATTCTGCACAAAGTATAAAAACAATTTATTATCAGACTCCAGGTGGAGGTATTCGAGGTTCTATTATCTCAACATTTTATTTAATTATTATATCTTTATTGATTGCATTGCCATTAGGAATTGCTTCTGCAATTTATCTTCATGAATATGCAAAACCAAATAAGATTACATCTACAATTCGTAGCGCAATTGAAATGCTTACAGGTGTACCTAGTATAATTTTTGGTTTAATGGGTGTTGCGGTATTATTCCCAATTACACAGTTGTTTGGTGCTACAACAACCAATATTCTTTTAGGCGGATTTACAATGGCAATTATCTTATTGCCAACTATAATTCGTTCTACTGAGGAAGCATTAATTGTTGTACCGCAATCTTTGCGTGATGCATCTTTATCAGTAGGAGCAAACCAATCACAGACGATTTTTAAAATCGTATTACCTTGCGCAGTTCCTGGTATATTAACAGGTGTATTATTAAGTATTGGACGTGTTATCGGAGAAAGTGCAGCCTTGATTTATACAATGGGTACGTATGTTAATGACTCTCCAACGATATTATCACAGGGAACCAGTCTTGCAGTACACATTTATAATATCATGAGCAGTGAACAGCCAAACTTTGAATTAGCGAGTGCAATATCAATTGTTATTCTGGTATTTGTATTGCTGCTGAATATTAGTGTAAAATTAATAAGTAAGAAACTTAATAAATCCTGGTATTAGAGGAGGAAGAAACTATGGATAAAGATATTATTTTTCATGTGAATGACTTAAACTTATATTATGGAGATAAACACGCTTTAAAAAGTGTCGCAATGGATATTAAGAAAAATAAAATCACTGCATTAATTGGACCTAGTGGCTGTGGTAAATCTACATTTCTTCGTTGTTTAAATCGTATGAACGATTTGATTGAGGGTTGTCGAATTGATGGTACGATTACTTTAGGTGAAGAAGATATTTATAGCACTAAGATGAATGTTGTAGATCTTCGTACTAAGGTAGGAATGGTGTTTCAGAAACCAAATCCATTTCCTATGTCAATTTATGACAATATTACGTATGGCCCAAAATGCCAAGGTATCAAGAATAAAAAAATCTTGGACGAAATCGTTGAGCAGTCTTTAAAAAAAGCCGCGTTATGGGATGAAGTGAAAGATCGATTAAACGATTCTGCATTTGGTTTATCAGGTGGACAACAGCAGCGTTTATGTATTGCGCGAGCTATTGCTATGGAACCAGAAGTAATTCTGATGGATGAGCCAACAAGTGCATTAGACCCTATTGCTACAAATAAAATTGAAGATTTAATGGAAGAATTAAAAAATGATTATACCATTGTAATTGTTACGCACTCTATGCAGCAGGCATCTCGTGTGAGTGATTACACTGCTTTCTTCTTGCTGGGAGAAGTAGTGGAATTTGATAAAACTAGTAAGATATTCCAACAGCCTTCTGATAAACGTACAGAAGACTATATAACTGGTCGCTTTGGATAGGAGGATAATACGATGGTTAAAATTGATAAAGAGTTAGATCTGATGGAAGAAAGCCTATTAAAAATGGGTAAAAAAGTTGTTCGTATGCATGAAAAAGTTATTGATGCTTTAAATGATGCAAATAAAGAAATTGCATTAGATATTATTAAATCTGATGACATCATCAATCATTTAGAAGAGGAAATTAATGATCAGGCTGTTAAATCACTTGCACTTTTATCACCTGTTGCTAGTGATTTACGTAAAGTAGTAGCAGATATTAAAATAGCTTCTGAATTAGAACGTATTGGTGACTATGCTAAGAATATCGCAATTTTCTTGATCAAGCATGATGATATAGATGCATCTATTCTTGATTATGCACAGGCAATGGAAAAAGGGTTTATTGCGATGTTAAATGAAACAATGGAATGTTATGCAAATCGTGATATTGATAAAGCTTTTGAAATTCCTGAACAGGATAAAGAAATCAATGTTCTATATAAAGAGTTAAAGGAAAAACTTAAACAAAATCATTCTTCATATCTGCTTGAACATATCTTTGAGATTTCTTCTATGTTAAGAAATATTGAACGAGCAGGAGATCATACTAAAAATATTTGTGAACATATCATATACATGATGAAAGGACAACATTACGATTTTGGATAAAATAGGGAAGAAGTGATACATTATTGTATGACTTCTTTTTCTTTTAGTATGCGAATAAGCGTTGACGTGTTATAATACATATGGGCAATAAAACTTATGAGGTGAATTATGGATATAAGTGTATTTAATCAAACAGAAGAAAAGCGCTGGTCACGTTATAAAAAAGACTTTATTACAATAAGTGAACGTACTCAGAAAGTATTAAGGCTGGATCATGATTATAGTGCTTCTGTTATATTTGTTACACCGGAGGAAATCCACGAAATTAATCGTGATTATCGAAATATAGATAGACCAACTGATGTAATCAGCTTTGCGCTGAAAGATAGTGAAGATGATTATGAAATCATGGAGGGTGAAAATGAATTAGGTGATATTTTTATTAATATCCAGGCAGTAGTTTCACAGGCCCATGATTATGGTCATTCATTACGAAGAGAAGTCTGTTTTCTTTTTACACATGGATTGCTTCATTTATTAGGTTATGATCATATGGAAAAACAAGATGAAAAAGTTATGTTTGAATTACAGGATGTGATATTAGATGAAATCGTTCCTAAGAAGAAGCATAAATAAATTTCGTTATGCATTTGAAGGCTTATTTCAAGGTATATGTCATGATTTTAGTATAACATTACAGCTGTTAATAGGACTATGTGTTATTGTCTTTTGTTTATTCGTTGATCTGACTCAATGGGAATGGTGTATTATTCTTGTTGTCATTGGAGCTGTGATTGCTTTGGAGTTTGTGAATTCCGCAATAGAATCTGTTGTAGATCTGGTGTCGCCAGATTATCATATATTAGCTAAGAAAGCCAAAGACTATGCGGCCGCTGCGGTGCTTGTTATGTCTATTGCGGCTTTAGTCATAGGGATTATTATAATAGGAGGAAAAATCATATGGTAAAACAATATGAAGATATTTTAAATGTCGCTTTTGATGCGATGAAAAAGGCATATGCTCCTTATTCAAATTATCATGTTGGAGCATGTGTAAAGACGAAAGATGGTAAACTGATTCCAGGTGTAAATATAGAAAATGCATCTTATGGATTAACAAACTGTGCAGAAAGAAGTGCAGTATTTGCAGCTTACTCATTGGGTTATCGTAAAACAGATATTGAAGCACTAGCGATCGTTAGTGATGGAAAGCTACTTGCGGCACCTTGTGGCGCATGCCGTCAGGTATTGGTTGAGCTTTTAGAAAGAACGACACCTATCATATTAAGTAATGGTAAGGAATCAAAGATAACAAATATTGATGAATTATTACCGATGTCATTTACAAGTGAGGATGTATTATGAGCTTTAAGTCAGGATTTATTTCTATAATTGGAAGACCAAATGCAGGAAAAAGCACTTTACTAAATGCAATTCTTCAGGAAAAGGTTGCTATTACTACACCAAAACCACAAACAACTAGAAACAATATTTCTGGTATTCTTACAAGAGATGATGTACAGTTTGTATTTATTGATACTCCAGGAATTCACAAGCCTAAGCATGAATTAGGAAGAACATTGAATAAAAATGCCTATACTGCAATTGCGGAAGCTGATGTTAATTATTGGATGGTAGATGCAACACAGCCTTTTGGCGGCGGTGATGAATTTCTTTTAGAAAAGATGAAACAGGCAAAAATTCCTGTCTTTCTGATTTTAAATAAAATTGATCTGCTAGATAAAGAGAAAGTCTTAGAGACTTTAATACAATGGCAGAATCGTATGCAGTTTGCAGAGATTTTTCCAATTTCTGCACTAACAAGAGAAAATGTGGAACATTTATTAGAAGTAACAAAATCATATCTGCAAGAAGGAGTTAAATATTTCCCTGATGATATGATTAGTGATCATGGAGAAAACTTTCAGATTGCAGAGATTATTCGTGAAAAGGTTTTATACAAAACAAATGAAGAAGTACCCCATTCAGTAGCAGTTGTAATTGAAAATAAAGAGGAAACAGATACTAAAATGTTTCTACAGGCACTGATCATTGTAGAACGTACTTCTCAAAAGAGTATCTTGATTGGTAAGCAGGGGACAATGATTCGCAGTATTCGTTTAGCTGCACAGAAAGAATTAAAGGCTAAATTCGATAAGAAAGTAGAATTAGAGCTATTTGTGCGCGTTGAAAAAAATTGGCGAAATCGAACAAGCAAGCTACATCAGTTAGGCTATCTTGAAATGGAAGAGGGGAAATAATGCTAGAGGAGGTTCATGGAATCATTATTCATGTGAAAGAATATCGTGAACATGATGCCCTGTTAAAAGTGTTATGCGAAGACGGCAAATTGTTAAGTATCAGTGCTAAAGGTGTCCAGAAGATGAATAGTAAAAATGCACCAGCTGTTCAGCTTTTTACGTTAGCTAAATTTCATGTTGATGTTCGACCTTCATCAACGATGTATTCGCTAAGGCGAGCAGAGATTATAAAAAGTTATCGAAAGATACGCGAAGATCTTATGAAACAAAGTGTTGCGTCATATTTCTGTGAATGTATCTATCGCAGTGATTTTGACTCTGATATGTATCCAATTCTTATACAGAGCATGGATGTTTTAGAAAAAACAGAAAAGCCATTACAGATTCTTTGCTTATTTCAATCCATCATGAATCGACTACATGGAATTGAACCATATGTTGATGGCTGTGTGCGATGTATGAGTCCTCATCTTATACAGGGAATATCGTATCGTGATGGAGGATTTATATGTACGAAGTGTTTACATGCAGAAGATCAGATAAAAACAAAAGAACAATTAAAGATATTTCGATTATTATGTAAAGCAGATATAAAGCATGCTGGCTTAATTGAAAAATTGGATTTTACCACAGAAGTGTTTGAAGATTTATATCAGTTTTTTGAAGAATATAGTGGAATATCTTTAAAAAGTGCGAAGTTTCTTAAGTCTTTATTTTTATTAGAAAATCAGTGATTATATTAGAAATCAACAGTTGATTTATTCAGCTGTTTTTCTATCTTTTAAGCAAATAAACAAGGTTATTGAGGGCAGTTTGAAAAAATGCAAAAAAAATTGTTAATTTGTTTGATTTGTTTTTCATGAAATGATATTATAGAGTCGTAGCATAATTTTTTGTAATGAATACTATGATTTTATGCGTTATTTTAGGTTAAATAAGGTCAATTAAGCACCATATTTGCCACATTTTAAATTATTATTGAATATAGTGTAATCTGAAACTATTCTGATAGTTTCATGAGCATCACCACCTGGTGAATTTTTTTTGAAAGGGGCATTGACATGAACAACGAGAAATTATTTGATACTGTAGTAGCCCATGCGAAGAACAGTGGTTTTGTATTTCAGGGATCTGAAATATATGGCGGACTTTCTAATACTTGGGATTTTGGTCCGTTAGGAGTTGAATTAAAAGAAAATATAAAAAAAGCATGGTGGCGTAAATTTATTCAGGAATCACCATATAATACAGGTATTCAGTCAGCGATTCTAATGAATCCTTCTGTTTGGGTAGCCAGCGGACATGTAGGCGGATTCTCTGATCCATTAATGGACTGTAAAGAATGTAAATCTAGATTTCGTGCCGATCAGCTGATTGAAGATGCATCAAATGGTGAAGTTAGCGTTGAAGGCTGGAGCAATGAAGCAATGATGGATTATATAAAAGAACATCAGCTAAAATGTCCTAAATGCGGTGCTCACAATTTTACTGATATACGTCAATTCAATTTGATGTTTAAAACTTTCCAGGGTGTTGTTGAAGATGCGAAAAGTGCAATTTATTTAAGACCGGAAACAGCACAAGGTATGTTTGTAAATTTTAAAAATGTACAGCGTACAATGCGTAAAAAGCTTCCATTTGGTATTGGTCAGATTGGTAAAAGCTTCCGTAATGAAATCACACCAGGAAACTTTATTTTCCGTACACGTGAATTTGAACAGATGGAATTGGAGTTTTTCTGTCAGCCTGGAACAGATTTAGAGTGGTATCATTATTATAAAGATTACTGTATGAAATTTTTGACGAATTTAGGAATTAATCCTGAGCACCTTCGTTTCCGTGATCATACGCCAGAAGAACTAGCATTTTATTCTAAAGGAACATGTGACATTGAATATAATTTCCATTCTCAGATTGGCTGGGGAGAAGTGTGGGGTATTGCGGATCGTACAGATTATGATTTGAAACAACATCAGGAAGCTAGTAAAAAATCACTAGAGTATCTAGATCCTACTACAAATGAAAAATATTTAGCATATTGTGTTGAACCTTCTGTTGGTGTAGAACGTTTAATGCTTGCGTTTATGTGTGATGCATATGATGAAGAAGAATTGGAAAATGATACTCGCATCGTTATGCATTTGCATCCATACCTAGCACCTGTAAAAGCTTGTGTTATGCCTTTATCTAAGAAATTAAGTGATAAAGCAATGGAAGTATTCCAATTAATTGCGCCAGTTGGAAACTGTGATTATGATGAAGCTGGAAGCATTGGAAAACGTTATCGCCGTCAGGATGCGATCGGTACACCATTCTGTATAACTGTAGACTTTGAAACTGAGAATGATAATTGTGTAACTGTTCGTCATCGTGATAGCATGGAACAAGAGCGTGTTCGTATTGATGAATTAAGTACTTATATTGAAGAAAGAATTAAGCTTTAATATCGCAAGGAGTGATATTTCTTGGCACGATTAAGTGAACAGGAAATCAATGAAATTCGACAGCGAGCTGACATTGTAGATGTCATTGGACGATATATCCCATTGCATCGAAAAGGGAATAGCTATAAGTGTATTTGTCCATTTCATGATGACCATGATCCGTCGATGTCTATATCTGCGGATAAACAGATTTATAAATGTTTTGTATGTAATGCAGGAGGAAATGTCTTCACATTTGTACAAAATTATGAAAAAATATCGTTTATTGAGGCGGTATATAAGGTTGCAGAGTATGCTGGTGTAACTTTGGAGCATACTCTTGATGTGACTCCTCGAATTCAGGATCCGCATTTAGCCGCATTGCATAAAGCATGTAAAGCGACTATTGATTATACGCATTATCAGCTAGAAACACTTGACGCAAAGCATGTCAAGGAGTATTTACTGAAACGTAATATTACAGAAGATATCATTCGTTCTTTTGAAATAGGGTATAATCCTAAAAATGATGCGTTGTATCGCTTTCTTCATGCGAAAAAATATAGCGATGAAGATCTGATTTCGGCAGGACTTGTGCGTATGACTTCTATGGGGATGAAAGATGTGTTTTCTCATCGTATCATGATTCCTATACATAATGAATTTGGAGATCCCGTTGGTTTTACTGCGCGGCGTATCGAAGATAATGAAGAAGCAAAGTATATTAATACAAGTGAAACTGAAATATACAAAAAAGGAAATCTGATTTTTAATTATCATCGTGCAAAAGCAGAAGCTAGAAAAGCTAAAAAGGCTTTTCTTGTAGAAGGAGCAATGGATGTATTGGCATTTGAAAAAGTTGATCTGCATAATGCAGTAGCTACTTTAGGAACTGCTATTACGAAAGAACAGCTTCGTCTTTTACAGATGCTTCATGTACCGATTGTGGTATGTTATGATGGAGATGCAGCTGGACGAAATGCTACATATAAATTTGGTAAGCTAGCAAGAGAAATGTCACTTCAATTTGAGATTGTTGATAATAAATATGGGCTAGATCCAGATGAAATTATCGATGTATATGGAAAAGATGAACTTAAAGCATTAGTAAATAAAACGATTTCCTGGATTGACTTTTTATTTGAATACCTTCTGACAAAGTATAATTTAGAAAATTATACTCAGAAAAAAGAATATGCACAGGAAATGGCTTTAGAAATTCAATCATTGCAGAATGATTATGAAAAACAGAGTTATTTTATCCGACTTCGGGAACTTACTGATTTTGATATGTATATAGAGCCAGAAAAAGCGCATAAACAGACATATCAGAAAAAGGAATATCAGACAAAGATATTAACTTTTCCAAAAAGCGGAAGAAATCATGCGGAGTATGAAATTTTATCACAAATGCTGTGTGGTGTTTCTGCAAGTAATCTGTTTAAAGAAGAGCTGGGATTCTTAAAAAATGATGTCAGTAATAACCTGGCGATGTATATTATCGATTATTATCGAACACATACGAAGCTAGATATAGCTGGTTTGTTAGATTTAATTCAAGAAGAGGAAGTTCGCTCTCTTCTATTGGAAATTGCAAATTGGGAGCTTGCACGTAAAGATGTAGACATTGATGTATTAAAAGAAGCTATAGCAAAAGAAAAGACTTGTTTTATCGATGATAAGATACAGATGTTAAATGCAAAAATCAAACAGGTAAGCGATCCAATGGAAAAAGCAAAAATTGCAATGGAGAAGAATCAGCTAATTAAAGAGCGTGAAGAATGGCGAAACTCGGGAAGGAAGTAGAAATATGAAAAAAACCAAGAAAAAAGCTGTTTTACAGGAATATAAAACACTTGATGATATTAAGCAGGATTTTCTAAATGAATATCATGATACAGGTGTTTTATATCAGAAAGATGTTATGGAAGCCGTAGAACATCTGGCAATGAATGATACAGATTTTGATGATTTGTTTCAATGGTTTGCCGATAATGATATAGAAGTTAAAAATGAAGATGATGATGTTGATTTGATGGATGACGATGCTCTTGTCGCTACCGATGATGATGACATTGACTTTTTAGATGATGATACAGATGAAGAAGATTCTTTAGCTGCAGAAATTGAAAATCTTGAACAGTCTTTCGCAAACTCTTCACATACAAAAATTAACGATCCAGTAAAAATGTACTTAAAAGAAATTGGTAGAGTAGAATTATTAGATCCAAAAGAAGAACCTGAGATTGCTCGTCGTATTCAGGCTGGTGATGAAGAAGCGAAAAAGAAACTTATTTCTGCCAACTTACGTTTAGTAGTATCTATCGCAAAAAAATATGTAGGACGCGGTATGTTGTTCCTAGATCTTATTCAAGAAGGTAATATGGGGCTTGTTAAAGCAGTAGAAAAATTTGACTATACAAAAGGGTTTAAATTCTCTACCTATGCAACTTGGTGGATTCGTCAGGCAATCACAAGAGCTATTGCAGACCAGGCTAGAACAATTCGTATTCCTGTACATATGGTAGAGACTATTAATAAATTAACTCGTATTCAGCGTCAGCTGGTACAGGATTTAGGCAGAGATCCTACTGCAGAAGAAATTGCGGCTAAAATGGAAAATATTTCACCTGAAAAAGTTCGTGAGATTCAAAAAATTGCTTTGGAACCAGTTTCTTTAGAAACTCCGATTGGGGAAGAAGATGATTCTCATCTTGGTGATTTCATTGAAGATAAAGAAGCATTATCACCTGATGAATATGCAAATAACCAATTATTGAAGGATGAAATTAATACTGTACTGCAAGGTTTAACAGAACGTGAAGAAAAAGTGCTTCGCTTGCGTTTTGGATTATATGATGGAAGAACACGTACATTAGAAGAAGTAGGTAAGGAATTTAATGTAACTCGTGAACGTATTCGTCAGATTGAAGCAAAAGCTTTACGTAAACTTAAACATCCTACTCGTTCTAAACGATTGAAAGATTTCGTGGATAAACCATAATGGTGATCCTTAATGAAGTTAAGTAAAAGATTGCAGACAATTTATGATATGGTACAGGGTCCATGTGTTGTAGCGGATATCGGCTGTGATCACGGACTTTTACCAATTGCTCTTGTGAAAAACGGAAAATGTGATAAAGCTTATGCCTGTGATATAAGAAAAGGCCCATTGTCTCGAGCAGAAGAAGCAATTCAAATGATGGGATTACAGAATCAGATCATCACCAAGCTTACCGATGGACTTCAAGGTTTGGAAGATGATGTTGAAGTAGTCATCATTGCAGGTATGGGATACGATACTATTCGAAATATTTTACAGGATAGTCTTGAAAAAACAAAATATTATAAGCAGATTATTATCCAATGTAATTCACGCGTAGATGATTTACGTCGCTGGCTTCATCAAACAGGATTTATGATTGATGCGGAAGAACTTGTGAAAGATCAGCATTATTATCAGATGATTTCTGTTCACTATGAAGTTAGTGAAATGAGTGAAGAAGATTATTTATTTGGTATCCATTTGGAAAAGCATCCATTATTTAAAGAATATTGGACGCATGTGCTTCATAAACAAAAGGAAATCCTAAAAGGTATGAAATCATATCATGAAGGTTATCAGATAACTGAGAAAAAGATTAAGATGATTGAAAGTAAATTAAAGGAACTGGCATGATTGTCAGCTCCTTTTATGCTTATAGAATTTTATTTATATTGATTGCGGGTTTTGGTTTGCCAGGAGCATATGTTTCTAGATATTCTATCACCTGTGTTGTTAAGTATGTTGGAGTACTGGCTCCTGCTGTAACAGCTACACGATTTACATTTTCTAGCTGTTCATCTTGAATATTTGTTACATCATCGATTAGGTATACGTTTTTAATTCCTTGATCTAAGGCAATCTGTGCTAGACGATTGGAATTATTGGAATACTTATCGCCAACAACATATAAAACATCAATGTCCTTATTTTTTAAATCTGCGACAGCTTGTTGGCGAATACGTGTTGCATTACAGATTTCTTCACAGAAAACAGCATGAGGAAATCGATCTTTTATCGTTTGAAATAATTCCTGAATATCAAAGATAGACATTGTTGTTTGATTTGTAACAAATACTTTTTCCAAGTAAGGAATATTTTCTATATCTTCTTTTTTACTGATAAGATGTACATGTTCACTTAAGGAGACAACAGCTTCTGCTTCAGGATGATGGGGTTTCCCTATGTATAACACATCGAATTCTTTTGATAAATACTCACTTACAATATTTTGTGTTTTTACAACATCTGGGCAGCTCGCATCAATACAGATTAAACCTTTTTGCTGTGCTTTTTCCTTTACTTTATTTGATATGCCATGAGCTGTGAAGATGACAATGCCATGTTCAATCTCATCTAATAACTCTAATCTTGTTTTTGTTTTATCATCAACTGCGATAATGTTTAGTTCCGATAATGCCTGCATAACATAAGAATTATGAACAAGCATTCCTAGTACATATATAGGAGTATCTTTATACTGTTCAGCTGTTTTTTTAGCTAATTGAATAGCATTAACGACTCCTTTACAATAACCGCGGGGAATAACTTTAATTACTTCCATGTAGTTTCACCTCGTAACCTATTATACCCAAATTTATTTTATATGCATAGTAATTTGTGAATAGATATGTCATAATAAAAAAGGAAATTGGTTTACATGTCATAGATTTCCTGTATAATAATAGAGCTTGCTTATACGAAAAGGAGGAATGAGTATGAGTAAATATACCGACTACAACTTTCGTGAGAACACGAAAAAATTTATAAATTTAGAAGGATTCATAGAGCCAACGCCAATTCAGCAGGCGGTTATTCCATTGGCCTGTAAAGGAAAAAGTATCATAGGAATATCCGATACTGGTACAGGAAAAACCCATTCGTTTTTAATTCCTATTATGGAAAAAGTAGATAGTACGAAGAATCATATCCAAGCTGTTATTACAGCTCCAACTAGAGAACTTGCTTTACAGATTTATCAGCGCTGCGAAAAAATGTCTGAAGCAGATCCTAATTTGCGTATTCGTTTGATTACAGGTGGAATTGAAAAATCAAGAATGAATGAACAGTTAAAGATTCAGCCACACATCGTCGTGGGTACGCCGGGAAGAATTAAAGACTTATTTTTGCAGGAACAGACATTACGTGTAGATACCGCAGATATTTTAGTTGTGGATGAGGCAGATATGACTCTTGAATTTGGTTTCTTGGAAGATGTTGATATGATTGCGGGGAAAATGAAGAAAAATCTGCAGATGATGAGTTTTTCTGCGACAATTCCTTTACTTCTTCAACAATTTTTAAAAAAATATATGTCTAATCCAAGTACGATTCAAATTGAAGAGAAAAGTAATTTCCATCCAAAAATTGAACATGTCTTGATTCCATGTCAGGAAAAAAGCTATGAAGAAAAATTAATGGAATTATTGCCTACATTTACTCCATATGTTTGTCTTATTTTTGCGAATACACGTGCACAGGCTGCTAATGTTGCGAATATGATGCGTGATGCTGGATATTCAATTATTGAATTGCATGGTGATTTAACTCCAAGAGAACGTACAAAAGCTATGAAAGAACTAATAAATATACAGAAGTCATATGTTGTTGCGACCGATATTGCAGCGCGTGGTATTGACATAGAAGGTATTTCTCATGTTATTTCTTTGGGATTTCCAAAAGAATTAGATTATTATATCCATCGTAGCGGACGTACAGGCCGTGCAGGAAGAGATGGTATCTGCTATGCCTTATATAAAAAACAAGATGATGCAATGATTCGCTCATTAGAAGTAAAAGGAATAGGTTTTAAACATAGAAGTTTAAAGAACGGAAATTGGAAAGATTTAGATCCTATCCATAAAAAGAAAGTGAAAAAGGATGATCCTTTAGAAAAAGAAATAGCAAAGATTGTTTCTAAGAAAAAGAAAAAGGTAAAACCAGGATATAAAGTTAAACGTAAGCAGGAAATAGAAAAGCTTAAAAGAAAAGCTCGTCGTCAGTTGATTCAAGAAGATATAAAACGTCAGAAGAAAGAGCGCGCTAAACAGAAAATGATTGAAAAACGTGGAGGTATGGAATGAAATTAGGTTGTCATGTGTCTATGTCAGCTCCTGATTATGTATTAGGTTCCGTAAAAGAGGCATTACAGTATGGAGCTAATGCTTTTATGTTATATACTGGCGCCCCTCAAAATACTCGTCGTAAAGATATGAGTGAGTTAAAGATTGATGAAGCATTACAATTGATGAAAGAAAATGGAATCGAAGAAAGCAGTATGATTGTTCATGCTCCTTATATCATTAATCTAGCAAATTGTGTTCGCGAAGAGACATTTGAACTAGGAGTTGAATTTCTACAAAAAGAAATCGAACGTGTAAAACAGCTTCATGCGACAGTTTTAGTTTTACATCCTGGAAGCCATGTAAAGGCTGGGGAAGAAGAAGGTCTAAAAAAGATTGTAGAAGGCTTAGATCTAGCAATGGAACATGTGGGCAATGTTCAGATTGCAATTGAAACAATGGCTGGAAAAGGTAGTGAAATTGGTTATGATTTTAAACAAATTTGCTATCTGATGGATCATGCAAAGTATGGGGATAAACTTCGTGTCTGTATGGATACCTGTCATATTCATGATGCTGGATATGATTTATCAGATTTTGATAAAATCCTTGATGATTTTGATTCTATTATCGGTCTAGATCGTCTTGTCTGTATGCATATTAACGATTCTAAAAATGTACAAGGTGCTAAAAAAGATCGACATGCTAATATTGGGTTTGGTGAGATTGGGTTTGATAAATTAAATGCAATCGTACATAATGAACGTGTAAAAGATGTGGTAAAGATATTAGAGACACCATATGTTGAAGGAAATCCGCCCTATAAATATGAAATTGCTATGTTGAAAAAGGGCGTATTTGACAAAGATATCATGAATAAGATTGTATCAGTAAAATAAAAAGGCATTTCTGCCTTTTTTATTATGAATGCTGCTGAGCAAACAATATGATTTCTTCTTTCAATCGTTCAACGATTCTATCTTGAGGAAGTTTTTCAATGATTTTTCCTTTTTTGATCAATAAACCTTCTTTATTTCCGCCTGCAATGGCGATATCTGCATGTTTTGCTTCACCTGGTCCATTTACTGCACACCCCATAATAGCAACATTTACATCACAGTTTATGGTTTGCAGGAAAGATTCAATTTCATCTACTACTGGCTGCATATTCCATGCAGTTCGTCCACAGGTAGGACAAGCTATCAGGTTAGGTGTGTGATCTAATAGATTACAGCACTTTAACAATTGTTTAACAATGGTAATTTCATTAACAGGATCTCCATTAACACTTATTCGGATTGTATCTCCAATGCCTTCATTTAATAAAGTTCCTAAAGCCATACTGCTTTTTATAGCACTTCCTATATAAGTGCCTGCTTCTGTAACACCAAGGTGTAACGGATATGGGAATGTCTTTGATGCAAGACGATAAGCTTCAATACATAGCAGAGGATCGCTGGATTTAAAAGATAAACAAATATCATGAAAATCTAATTCTTCTAATATCTGAATATGGCGTTTTGCACTTTCCATCATACCATCAGCTGTTGGCTTACCATATTTTTCATGAATATCTTTTTCCAATGAACCGCTATTGATTCCTATACGAACAGGGATATGATGTTGCTTACATACTTTAACAACTGCCTCAACATTTTCTCTTGAGCCAATATTACCAGGATTTAAACGTATTTTATCAATCCCTGCTTCTACTGCCGCAATAGCAAGTCGATAGTCATAATGTATATCAGCGACTAAAGGAATATTGGTTTGTTTTTTTATTTCCGTTATAGCTTTAGCATCTTCCTGATCCATAATGGCCATACGCACCATTTCACAGCCTACTGCTTCCAATTTTTTGATTTGGGCAATGGTAGCTGCAGTATCACTTGTTCTTGTATTACACATGGATTGAATAACTACCTTTTGTTGTCCTCCAATCTGCAAATCACGAACTCTTATACTTTTTGTTTCTGTTCTTATCATGTGTTTCACCTCATGTTTTCATTATAACAGATGTATGTTTAGAAAAGCAACGTTTAAGCTGTTGGAACAATTCTTACAAATTCTTAAAGTTGTGGTATCACTGAAATGTTTATGATATACTATTGAGCAGGAGGTGGATACATGTTACGTAATCCTTTTCGTGATCTTGATCAGAAAAAATTAAGCAGAAGTTCAGACATATTAAAGACACAAAATGATTACTTTAAAATCGTAAATCGGCGTATTTTTGTATTTAGTATCATTATATGTATCATCTTTTCAGTAATTTCTGTGCGTTTGATCTTCTTGCAAATACGAGATCAGGAAGAATATGCAGTGAAATTAGAAAATTATTCATCACAGACACAAACAGATAGTACGCCTCGAGGGGAAATGATAGATCGTAATGGGAATGTTATTGCGAAAACTGTTTCATCGCATAATATTATATATTTCCCACCTAAAGATACGACTAGTGAGGAACAATGGAAATCAGCTCAGCTATTTGCGAAAGATTTTGAAGTGGACAGTGATAGTATGACGAATTCAGATTATCAGGATTTATATATGTTTTTACATACCGATGAAAATGGAAATAAAGATCAGGGTAAAAACTTACTAAGCACTGAGGAAAAAGAAACTTTAAATGAAGAACAGCAGGAAAAACTGATTCGTAAAAGAATAACGATGGATATGGTTGATGAATTAGCTGATGAAGAAACAAAAGATGCCTTTTATGTATATTTACAAATGCGTAAACTTCCTTCTAATCAGAATAAAGTCATATTAGAAGATGTTGACAGTGACAGTGTTGCAAAATTAATGGAGAATAAAGAAAAATATCGCGGTTTTGATGTGAATTTAGGTTCTTGGAAAAGAGAATATCCATATGGCAATACTCTACGCGATGTATTAGGTACAGTTACTTCTACTAAGCAGGGAGTTCCTTCTGAACTTCGTAATTATTATGAAGCTTTAGGATATTCCTTAACCGATCGTGTAGGTCAGAGCGGTTTAGAATTACAGTATGAATCACTTTTACGTGGAACTCCAAGAGTAAGCGAAATATCTTATGATTCTGATGGAACTGCAATCATGAATGAAATAAGCAGTGGTAAGAACGGTTATGATTTACATCTGACGATAGATATTGAACTGCAGCAGAAAGTAGATAAAATCTTAGAAGATACCCTAAAGAAATATTCTGGGACAAGCGGACGAGAAAAATTCAAAAAAGCTATTGTAGTACTAATGAATCCAAATACTGGAGAAATTTATGCGATGAGCGGTAAATATATAGATGATGATGGAAAAGTCCAGAATTATTCTTCTGCGGCATATCTTGATACATTCCAGTCCGGTTCTGTTGTGAAAGGTGCGACTGTGTATATGATGCTGGATCAGAGTATTCAGACACGTACAAGTATTGAAGTGGATGAACCAATGACGATTGCTGGAACAGGAGTAAAAAGTTCATTCCAGAATTATGGGCCTCTTGATGCAATTGAAGCACTTTCGGTTTCAAGTAACGTCTATATGTTCAAATCTGTAATCAAGCTTGCAGGAGGTACTTATAACTATAACCAGCCACTCGGTATTTCAGATGAAATGTCACAGAAGACATTTACGTTAATGCGTAATTATTATTCTATGTTTGGTTTAGGTACGGTTACTGGCTTAGATGTCCCTAATGAAGCACAGTATAACACAGGAAAGATAACACAAGCTGGTCTTTTACTTGATTACTCAATTGGACAGTATGAGAGTTATACCCCAATTCAATTGCTTCAATATGTTTCAACGATTGCTAATGGAGGCAAAAAAGTGCAGCCTAAATTAGTAAATACTGCAACTGAGGTAAATTCAGATTACGTTGTTTATGAAAATAAGACAAAAGTATTATCAACTCTTCCTGGAAGTGAAGAAGATTTAGAAACTGTGCAGATGGGATTTAGAGAAGTAGTAACTGGTACGCATAGAATTGCTCCTTTAGCAAATCTAGATGTGGCAGTGGCAGCTAAAACAGGTACAGCCGAGGCTGGAGATTATACGAATGCATCTTTAGTAGGATATGCACCTTATGATGAAGAACCTCAGGTAGCATTTGCATGTACATTACCAGAATCTTCAACCAACGATCGTAGTGTCGGAAGTAACTTATGTGCATATAATATAATGCCAGAGGTTTTGGAAGAATTCTTTGATAAATATGGCGACTAATTATCATTTAAATTCTTACTTGATATTTTATAGATAATTAATCTTTATCATATTGCGCAAAAAAAAGCTAAAAATAATAGCTTTTTCGAAAAGAGTATGATATAATTTTCAAGCAAGTACGAGGAGGGACAACATGAGAGACAGAATAACTTTCAAATGTTCTGAATGTGGAGAAGAAAACTACATTGGAACACGTAATAAACGTAAAAATCCAGAACGTATGCAAATTCAGAAATATTGCCCACGTTGTAACAAAAAAACTTTACATAAGGAGAAAAAATAAGAAGGGCCGACTACGGTCTTTTTTATTAAGTGACAAAATATGAAAAAGATAGATCGTTTTGTTTTGGGAATGGTACAAGTAAATACGTATTTATTATGGGAAGATAAACATGTTTTAATTATTGATCCAGGCAGTAAATCATTAAAGATTCAGGAAACTATTGATCAGCAGAATGGAATTGTGGATGGCATTGTACTTACACATGGCCATTTTGATCATATAGCAGGTGTTGATGCTTTTGTGAAAAAATATCAGTGTCCTGTTTATATTAATGCTTTAGATATGCCTATGTTGCAGGATCCTACGTTGAATTCATCATTCTATCATCCTGTTATTGTGAATTCAAAAGCATTAGCGTTAAAACCAGGTATTAATCAGATTGGTGCCTTTACACTTAACGCAATTGATGCTCCCGGACATAGTGAAGGTAGTACATTGCTTATTTGGGATGATAATCTGATCTGTGGAGATGTTATTTTTCAAGGAAGTATTGGCAGAACAGATTTAATCACCGGCAGCAACACAAAGATGATACAGACATTGCATTATATACGAAATAACTTGTCTCCTGACTTAAAAGTATATCCAGGTCATGGTGATATGACGACATTAGATCAGGAATTCCGTTTAAATCCTTATTTTCAATTTTAATGATGTATTTCTTTTTTAAGAAATGCATCTTTTTTTTAGGAGTTTTGCCTATTTCATACGTATAGATATATATAAAAGAAAGAAGGTGAGACTATGAAAGAAAAATTTGAACAGCTTTTACATATGGCAAATCAAAAAAAAGTTACTGATATTCATTTTATTTTAATGAAACATCATCTGCAGGTACAGGTGAGAGGATGGAATGGGTTAGAAAGTATTCATAATTCAGCATTCGATGAAGGTTTGTTTCATTATTTAAAGTATATTAGCAAATTGGATTTAGGAAATACTTTACAGCCACAAAATGGTAATTTTACTTATCATTTTCAAAATGAGAAACTGTATTTTCGTTTTTCTTTGTTGCCAACATTAGAAAAGCAGACAGCAGTACTTCGTATTTTAAATAATCACAATGAGATTACTCTTGAAAATTTAAGTAGTTCAAAAAGTCAATACCAGAGCTTTTTAAGCTGGACAAAAACTCGAAGCGGATTAATCGTATTAAGTGGTCCTACAGGAAGTGGAAAGACAACGACTTTACATGCTATTTTAAAGAAAATTGCATCAGATAATCGTTTACGTGTAGTTTCTTTGGAAGACCCAATAGAAATTGTTGATCAAAGTTATCTGCAGTTACAGATCAATGAAGCAATCGGATTCACTTATGAGGAAGGAATTCGTGAATTGATGCGCCATGATCCAGATGTCATCATGATTGGTGAGATACGTGATTCTAAAACAGCGAGAATGTTGTTGAGAAGTGCATTAAGCGGACATTTGGTTTTTACTACCATTCATGCGAAAAACTGTTTAGAAGCAATTAAGCGTTTATATGAATTCGGTTTGAGCAAACAAGATTTGCATCATACCTTAACTGCAGTAACTGCACAACGTTTATATCGAAGAAAGAGGATAAAAGAAAGGGTCTGTATTTATGAAATACTGGAAAGAGAAGAATTGGATTATTATTTTGAAAATCAGGAATATCCAAAAATGCATAATGATATATATCAAGAAATTAAAAATGCTATTTCTAAAGGAATTTTATCTAAAGAAGAAGCCATTATTGACTTGCCAAATGAAAACTGATGATTGGAAACATGTAAAAATGCTTCTACATAGCGGATATGCTTTTTTAGACGCATTGCAGATATTAGGAAAAGATGTTACAGAAATTAAGGTAAGGCTGGAAGAAGGACAGACAATTGAAAATGTAATACTTAAAAATCAAAACGGGCGTTTTTATGAACATCTTCGATTTTTTATACAGATAGGTTCATTAGAACATGCAATTGACAGTGCTCTACACTTTTATGAATTTGAAAAGAATCTGAAAACAAAATGGATCAAGCAGGCTGCTTATCCTATATTCATTTTTGTTTCGGCCTTTATATTATTGCTTATATTTAGTAGTTATCTTGTGCCAATGATGTTAGATAGTTTTCAGGAGAATGATAAATTTTTATTTTATATTTGGATTTCGAAAACGATTCGACTGATATGTATTGTCTGTATAATTATTTGTTTGATTCTATTACTGTTTGCGTGGTATTTTTATCACCACAAACAGGATATGATTTATCTGATTTTGCATAGCTCAAGACTTATGAGAATTACATCTTTATTTACATCTTTTTTATTTGCTGGTTATTTATTAGAACTTATTCATCAAGGTGTGCCCACTTATACAGCTCTTCAATTTTTAGAAAATGTATCTGAAGAGACTATATTTTCAGTATTGCAAAGACGCATTATGCATCGTCTTGAACAAGGTACTGATATGTTAAGTGCTATTGAACAGGAAAGTCTGATACATGATACGTGCAAACAGTCATTTCGCATAGGGATTTCTACAAATTCTTTACAGTCTATGTTAGCAGTGTATTTAAAACAGCAAGAGTTAGAATGGGGGAGACGTTTAAAAAAATCAGCTTTAGGCATACAATGCGTTTCTTATATATTTGTCGGTATTGTGGTACTTTTGGTATATCAGATTATGCTGATTCCCTTGTCAATGTTGGAACAAATGTAAAGGAGTGAATAAAATTGAAGAATACAAAAGGTTTTACGATATTAGAGATGATGATTGTGTTATCTATTATTGCGTTAATTTTCCTATTAACTTTACCGAATATTCAACAAAAAGAGAAAATCATACGTACAAAAGGATGTGAAGCGTTAATTGAGGTAGCAAATGCACAGATAGTGTTGTATGAGGTTGAGAATCTAAGCCCTCCTAAAAGTATGAATGAACTGATTCAGAATGGCTATTTAAAAGAGACACAAAGACGATGCCCGAATGGAGATATCATTGAAATCTATGATGGACAAGCTTCAATCAAATGATGGTTTTACTATGATAGAAATGCTTTTCGTTCTTATGATTTTGAGTATTTGCATTTTGATTACACCAGTGATATCCAAACAGCAGAAAGCATTATTACACTTTGATATGGAACGTATTCGTGAAATCTGTATGAATGCTCAAGCTGAAGCTATAAAATCACATCAAAAAATATCTGTTAAGATTTCTGATAACTATGTAATTATCGATGATCTGACATATCAGCTGCATCCTTCTACATCCTGTTCCTTATTGCAGTTTCACTTTACTGCACAAGGTACGATTTCAAAAGGCTTTACATTGAAATGTAAAAATAAAGATGCATCTTCTGTACTAGTGGCACAGATTGGAAGTGGTCGTTTTGATGTCCGATAATAGAGGGATTATTTTAAGTGAAGCATTACTTTTGTTAATGATATTAAGTTTATTAGGCGTACTTTGTTTTCAAACATCTGTTTCATTACGAAAGATGGAACAGTTAGAAGATTATCACAATGAAAGGATCAAAGAAAGTTATGAATGTTAAGGGATTTACATTAATTGAAGTTTTAATTGCCTTCACTTGTGTTTTAATTGCTATTCTTCTTTGCATGCCTATTATTTCTTCAATAGCTTATATGCAGAAGCCATCTTATCTAAGTGAAGATCGCCTAGCTATTTATCAGCTTCGTTTATTGCTTGCGCAAAGTAATGATATTAGTATAAAAGATGAGTCTTTGTATTTTCTATATCAAAAAGAGCCACAGGTTTTACAATATGATCGAAATCGATTAGTAAGAAAGAAAGGTTATGAAATATTTATGCAAAGTGTTGATGACTTGTATTTTGAACAAAGAGAGGAATGCTTTTATGTGGTCTGGCAAAGAGAAAAAAAACAGAAAACAGCATTACTTGCATGTAACTAATAAAGGGTTTATAAGTATATATGGAGTTTTGTTGCTAATGATGTTTCTTTGTTTTATCATGCTAATTACACAAAGAGTACTAACATTTCAAAGTGTATCATCGTTAATGGAGGAATATGATATTTATGCTATAAGAAAAGGATATCATCTATATCAGGAGACTTATCAAACTAGTGAAGAAGAGATGGATCAAAATAAGGAAGAACATATTCAGATATCTCTATTTAGAAATGTGAGCTATAAATTTATCTGTGAAGAAGAAAAAATCACAGTGTATTATGAATTACAGAACGGTATGTCTGTTTTAGAGATTTATTTTGATAAAGAAGATGGAAGTATTTTATCAATTGCATATCTGTAGCAGAATTTTCCATACTAAATATGAGGTGAACATTATGTTAACAATGATAATTAGTGTTATTTTCTTTCTAATATTTATAGTGTTAGGCAAGCTGCTGATGATTTTAAATACAGCTGCTTATGTTTTAACTGCAATATATCTAATTGATTTATGGCTAGTACAGTTTGTCTATAGACAGATGAATTATAAATCTTTAGAACTAAAAGATTTTCTAGTTGTACTATGTATTGTTCTTTCTTTTATTTTATATTTTGATGTAGCTAATCAGTATTTTGACAGTACCATGTTTTGCTACTTGTATGTGTCTGTATTTATATCGTTTGAAATGTTTGTGAATAGTCTGCGTTTTAAAAGTTTGATGTAAATTACACTAAAAAAATTGACAAATATGATAAATTCTATAAAATATAATAGGGCAAAATGAAAAAAGAAAGGTGAATATATTATGATCAGTTCTAATGATTTAAAACCTGGTATGACAATTCAGCAAGACAATGAAATCTATGTTGTGCTGGAACAAAGCCAAAATAAAACAGCTCGTTCTGCAATGGTTGTTAAGGCAAAAGTAAGAAACTTAAGAACAGGAGCTAACGTTGAGTTATCTTGGGGTGGTGGAGAAAAAATTACACCAGCTCTAATCGAAAAGAAAGAAATGCAGTATCTTTATGATACAGATGATGCACTAGTTTTCATGGATAACGAAACATATGAACAGATTGAAATCCCTAAAGAACGTTTAAAATGGGAAATGAATTTCATGAAGGCAAATGATAATGTAAACATTTCTATGTTTGAAAATGAAATTTTAGGTGTTATTCTTCCAGATAAAGTAGCACTTCAAATTGTAGAATGCGAACCAGCTGTTAAAGGAGATACAGCTACTTCTGCAAGTAAGAATGCAAAATTGGAATCTGGCTTGGAGATTAAAGTTCCTTTATTTATCAATCAGGATGAAATGGTGTTAGTAAACACTTCTGATGGAAAATATTCTGGTAGAGCAAAAGATTAGGCTGCAAATGCAGCTTTTCTTTTCGAAAGAAAAGAAAAAGTAGCAATTCTTAATTATATATACCCAAGAACTTCAATTTTTGTTATAATGTAGTTTAGATTGGGAGGTAATCCGATGGAAAAAATGTCTAGAGTAGAAAAATATGCTGAATTGAGAAAATCCATTGAAACTGATAATAATATAGATAAGCACATGCAGTCACAAGATGCTAAGGAAAAAGAAGAAACTTTAAAAAAATTTGATTCTTCAATATTTAAAAAAGTAGATGTACAGACTAATGAGGAATATACGCCTACAAGAGAAAAGAAAGAAGATAGTTCTTTAGAACAATCACTTGTAGATGATACATTTACAAATGAATATTTAGATGATTTCATTAAAGAAGTTAGAGCGTATAATATACGTAAAGGGAATAGAGAAACCGATAATACACAAGCGGATATTCTATATCAATTAAATGCTGCTAACCGTGCAAAAAGAACACATTATATTCAGGAAATAGAAGATGTTAAAGAAGAGCAAGCTGAGGAAGAAAGAAAGACAGTCTTAAGTCAAGATGAAATAGCGTTACAGGTACAGAACTTACTGCGAGAAGAAAATATGCAGGAAGAAGAAGCTGAGGAAGAAATTATACAGGAAGAAACTTCAGCTGATGAAGTCATGGATGATTTGGCTAATATAGAAACTAAAGAATCTTCGCCAATTCAAGATGAACAGCAGCCAGTTAAAAAAATCATTCAGCCTGTTGTCTTAGATGAAGACGAACAGCCTGAGCAGGTACAACAAACAGACACTATGCATAAACAGCTATTAGAAGAAACACAGCAGCTTCGTGTTCAAATGGATGAATATGAAGATGAACTAACAGAACTTTCTGACGGTGTTGAGAAGACTAATAAATTACTCAATGTATTATTATGCTTTCTAATCTTAGTGTTATTAGTAATCATTGGCGGAATTATTTATACGATTTGGAATGCTGGAGGTATTTAGAAATGAAAATAAATATTGCGATTGATGGTCCAAGTGCAGCAGGGAAAAGTACAATTGCGAAAATATTGGCAAAAGAATTAGGTTATTCTCATTTAGATACAGGGGCGATGTATCGTTGCGTTGCTTATGAATCAAAACTCAGAAATATACAGCCTGATGATGAGACTTCTCTAGTCAAGATGATTGAAACAATGAAAATCAGTTTTGATTCAATGGGAAATGTTTATATCAATCAGGAAAATGTTTCTAAAGAAATACGTCAAAATGATATTTCCATGTTAGCTAGTACTATTTCTGCCCATCCAGGTGTTAGAGAAAAGCTAGTTTATCTTCAACAACAAATAGCTGAAGATAAAGGTTATATCATGGATGGAAGAGACATTGGTACCGTTGTCTTGCCTAATGCTGAATTAAAAATTTATATGATTGCAAGTGTTAAAGCAAGAGCTGATCGTCGTTATAAAGAATATATTGAGAAAAATATTCCTTGTGATTATGATGAAATTTTTCATGATATTGAACAACGAGATTATCAGGATATGAATCGAAAATCATCCCCTTTAAGAAAGGCTGATGATGCGATTGAAATTGATACTTCTGATATGACAATAGAAGAAGTGGTAGAGACCATTCGCAAGAACATTCCTACCCAAACACGATAGGAGGTGGATTCAGCTTATTGCTGAATGACATATGATAAACGGAATAGTCGCAATCGTTGGACGTCCAAATGTTGGGAAATCAACGATTTTTAACCGAATAATCGGTGAGAGAAAAAGTATTGTAGAAGATACACCAGGAGTAACTCGAGATCGAATTTATGGAAAAGCTGAATGGCTTACAAAAGAATTTCGTATTATAGATACTGGTGGTATTCAATTAGGAAAAGAAGATTTTCAGGCAGAAATTAACATGCAGGTAGAGATTGCAATTGAGGAAGCAGATGTGATCGTATTTGTAGTGAATGGAAGAGATGGAGTTACACATGAAGATGAATATATCGCTCATCTGCTTCACAAGACAAAAAAACCAGTAATTTTAGCAGTTAATAAAGTAGATGACGTTTCTTTGACAGATTCTATTTATGAATTTTATAGTTTAGGTGTTGGTGATCCAATACCTGTGTCTGGTGTACATGGTATTGGTATTGGTGATATCTTAGATACAATTATTCATGCTTTACCAAGCAAAGAAACCAATGAATATGAAGGTATGACAAAATTCTGTCTAATTGGACGTCCAAATGTTGGTAAAAGTTCACTAGTAAATGCAATTTTAAATCAAGAACGAGTTATCGTATCTAATATTGAAGGAACGACTAGAGATGCTATCGATACACCTTTTAAACGAGAAGGAAAAGAATATGTTGTAATTGATACAGCAGGTATTCGAAAACGTGGTAAAGTATATGAGAATATTGAAAAATATTCTGTACTTCGTGCGATGAGTGCTATTGAAAGAAGCGATGTTGTTTTAGTAGTTATTGATGGAGAAACAGGCATTCGCGAACAGGATAAGCATGTGGCTGGTTATGCACATGAAGCAGGAAAAGGTGTAATTATTGTATATAATAAATGGGATGCAGTAGAAAAAGATGATTCCACTATGCACAAAATTGAAAAAGAGATACGTGCTCAGTTTCTATATCTGAATTATGCACCTATTCTATTTGTATCTGCATTACATAAACAAAGAATACATACGATTCTTCCTGTGATTGATGAAGTTCATGATTATTCAGTTATGCGTATTCAGACAAATGTGCTAAATGAAGTTATTATGGATGCACAGTTAATGACGCCTCCTCCAACACATAAAGGACAACGTTTGAAAATTTATTATGCTTCACAGGTATCAGTTGCGCCACCAACTATTGTATTGTTTGTGAATGATCCGGAACTATTGCATTTCAGTTATAAACGATACTTAGAAAATTGTCTACGCGAAGCGTTTAGTTTCAAAGGGACAACATTACGTATTATTGCTAGAGAAAGAAAAAGGTGATTTTCTTGAAAACTGTAGTTATAGGCAGTGGGAGCTGGGGAACTGCTTTAGCACAAGTACTTCAGGATAATGGTGAGAAAGTTATCCTGTGGGGGAAGAATCCGACTGAGGTAAATGATATTAATGAAAATCATAAAAACAGCAGATTTTTCCCTGAAGTTTCATTGAACCCTGAGTTAAAGGCTACTTTAGATTTAAGCGTTGTAAAAGATGCAGATATCGTTGTTTTATCTGTTCCAACTTTAGCTATTGAGGAAATGTGTTTGCGAATCAGTGAATTTATTACGCGTCCTATTATAGTAGTTAATACTGCAAAAGGGTTTCATCCGGAAACAAATGATCGAATGTCAAATGTGATTCGTAAATCGCTGTCTAAAGACAAATTAAAAAGTGTTGTATCTTTGATTGGTCCAAGTCATGCAGAGGAAGTTGTATTACGTATGTTAACAACCATATGTGCAGTGTCTTTAAGTGAAGAAGATGCAGCTTGTATTCAAAGACTATTTTCCAATGAATATTTAAGAGTTTATCGCGGTGATGATGAAATCGGAAGTGAAATCGGTGTAGCATTAAAGAATGCTATAGCGGTAGCAAGTGGTGTGTTAAGTGGAGTTGGATATGGAGATAATACAAAAGCAGCATTAATTACTAGGGGATTAGCAGAAATGATACGCTATGGTGTTGCGCTTGGAGGTCGCCAGGAAACATTTATGGGACTTACTGGAATCGGTGATTTAATCGTAACCTGTACAAGCGTACATTCACGTAATTTTCAAGCTGGCTATGAAATAGGAATACATAACTCAGCAGACTATTTCTGGAAACACAACACCAAAACTGTTGAAGGAGTTCGTACCGCCAAAGTTGTTTATCAGGTTGCGAAAGAAAAACAGATCGATATGCCGATTATTGAAGAAATCTATAAGGTTTTATATGAAAATAAAAAACCCCAGCAATCAGCTAAAGATCTAATGTTAAGAGATTTAAAACATGAAATGAAATGATGCGCTACGCATCATTTTTTAATGGACATATAGATTTTAGATTATAAATTATGTTATAATTATCAACGCTGGCTTTTTAATTTTGAAAAAGCTTATATATACATATCAATAAATTGATTTAGGAGGTTACCATATGGCAGATTATGTCAATGAAATACAACGAAGAAGAACCTTTGCGATTATTTCTCACCCAGATGCAGGTAAGACAACATTAACTGAAAAGCTATTATTATATGGAGGGGCAATCTTATCAGCAGGTAGTGTTAAAGGAAAAAAAGCAAACAAACATGCAGTCAGTGATTGGATGGAAATTGAAAAACAAAGAGGTATCTCTGTAACAAGTTCAGTATTACAGTTTGAATACCGTGATTTCTGTATTAATATTCTCGATACTCCAGGACATCAGGATTTCTCTGAAGATACTTATCGTACTTTAATGGCTGCAGACTCAGCAGTCATGGTTATTGACGCTTCTAAAGGTGTTGAGGCACAGACTAAAAAATTATTTAAGGTATGTCTTTTAAGAAAAATACCAGTATTTACCTTTATCAATAAAATGGATCGTGCTGCTATGAATCCATTCGAATTGCTTGAGCATATTGAAAAAGAATTAGGAATCCAGACGTATGCGATGAATTGGCCTATTGGTTCTGGAAAAGAATTTAAAGGTGTATATGAAAGAGATAATCAGCGAATTATTGCATTCCATGGCGGTGATCATGGTCAGAAAGCAGCAGAGGTAACAGAAGGAAGTCTACAAGACGAAACCTTCCGTTCTGTATTAGGTGATCATTTCTTCGAACAGCTACGTGAAGATACAGAATTATTAGATATCGCAAGTACTGAGTTTGATCAGGAATTAGTTTCTAAAGGAGAATTAACACCAGTATTTTTTGGAAGTGCATTAACTAACTTTGGTGTTGAACCTTTCTTATCTCATTTCTTAGATATGACAACTTCTCCACTTCCACGTGAATCTTCTATTGGTCTTATAGATCCAATGGATGAAAGATTTTCTGCCTTTGTATTTAAAATTCAAGCAAATATGAATAAAGCTCATCGTGATCGTATTGCTTTTATGCGAATTTGCTCTGGAAAATTTGAAAAAGGTATGGAAGTAATGCATATGCAGCAGAATCGTAAAATTAAATTATCACAGCCTCAGCAGTTTATGGCTCAGGATCGCGAAATCGTAGAAGAAGCATATGCAGGGGATGTTATCGGTGTGTTTGATCCAGGTATCTTTTCAATTGGTGATACGTTATGTGATACCAGCATGAAATTTGAGTTTAAGAAAATACCTACTTTCGCACCTGAACATTTTGCTCGTGTAACTCAAAAGGATACAATGAAGCGTAAACAATTTTTAAAAGGGATTACGCAGATTGCGCAAGAAGGTGCTATTCAGGTATTCCAGGAAATTAATATTGGAATGGAAGAAATCATTGTTGGCGGAGTTGGTGTTCTACAGTTTGATGTGCTGGAACAACGCTTAAAAAGTGAGTATAATGTTGATATTAAATTAGAAATTCTGCCTTTCCAATGTGTTCGCTGGATTGATGATCAAACTATTGACCCTAATACTTTAAACCTTACAAGTGATTCAAAACGTGTTCGCGATTTAAAGGGAAGAAATTTGATTATCTTTATGAATAACTGGGGAATTAAGTGGGCTCTAGATCAAAATAAAAATCTTACATTAAGTGATGTAGGAACAGTAGAATAAGGTTAACCCGTAAGAATTGAATTATTCTTGCGGGTTTATTTTATATCTTGTCCATTTTATGCATAACTTCCAAAATGTTAACATAAAGTAAGAATGACTAAGGGAGGACAAAGCATGAATACCACAGAGATTTTAAAGAATATAGCGCAGCGTTGCGGTGGAGATATATACTTAGGGATTGTAGGTCCTGTGCGTGTTGGCAAATCAACATTTATTAAATCATTTATGGAAAAAGCAGTCATTCCATATGTAAATGATGAATTTGAAAAAACACGGATGATCGATGAACTGCCTCAGGCAGGAATAGGTAAAACTATTATGACTACAGAACCAAAGTTTGTGCCTAATAATGCTGCTATGATTGAATTTGAAGATGGATTAACTGTAAATGTTAGATTAGTAGATTGTGTAGGATATGTAATACCTGAAGCAAAGGGATATAAAGATGAAGATGGAATGCGAATGGTTCGAACACCTTGGCATGATGAACCAGTTCCATTTAATGAAGCTGCTAAAGTAGGTACTCAAAAGGTTATTCAGGATCACTCAACAATTGGTATTGTTGTAACTACAGATGGAAGTATCTCTGATTTATCAAGAGAAGCATATATAGAAGCAGAATCAGAAGTTATTGAAGAACTAATTTCAATTGGAAAGCCTTTTATTGTGATTGTTAATAGTGCTGATGTATCATCCAATACATGTAAAGGAATAGTAGAAAAGTTAAAAGAAAAATATTCAATACCTGTTCTTCCAATTGCGGCTAATCGTATGAGTGAAGATGATATTCATGATTTATTAAGAGAGGCCCTATATGAGTTTCCTGTTTCTGAAATTAACATCAATATGCCAAAATGGATTGCAGTATTACGTGATGATCATTGGCTGAAACAAAGTTTTCATGCAACTATACAAGATAGTATGGCCTCTGTTGATCGACTAAGAGAAGTAGAAAATATAACAAATATATTAAATGAAAATGAATATATAGAAAGTAGCAATCTTGCAACAATCGATCCTGGTGAAGGAATTGTACATGTTGACATTACTGTTCGTCCTGATTTATATAATGAAGTAATCAAAGAAATAATAGGACATGAAATCAAAGATAAAGCTGAGCTTATTTCTTTAATGCAGGATTATAGTAAAGCAAAGCGTGAATATGATGCTGTAGAAAGTGCTTTAAAAATGGTTAAACAAACAGGATATGGATTTGCTAGTGCATCTTTACATGATATAGAATTAAGCAAGCCAGAAGTGGTAAAACAGGGAAGCAGATATGGAGTACGATTAAAAGCTATTGCCCCAAGCATTCATATGATAAAAGTGGATGTTGAAAGTACTTTTGAGCCGATTATTGGTAGTAAGGAACAAAGTGAAGAATTGATTCAATATTTATTAAGAAATGATGGAGTAGATGATCAAAGTATATGGGATAGCGATATATTTGGAAGGAAATTATCTGATTTAATTAAAGATGGTTTAAATGTAAAATTATCAATGATTCCAGAAGCTGCTAGAGTGCGATTACAGGAAATACTAACCAAGTTAGTGAATAAAGGAAAGGGAAATGTTATAGCTATTGTTTTATAAAATCACATAATTATCATATGTTTTTTTACAATTTGCCGATATATAATTTATAATGTCGTAGCTAAGTAGAAACCTTTCGTTTTTTAAAGAAAAATATTGAAATATAAGCCTTCAGATGGTATTATATATCTATGTTTGGAGGTAATATACATGAGTGAAATTTTAAATAAAAAAGCATTAGTTGAAGTAGTTGCAGAGAAACTGGAAATGACAAAAAAAGATGCAGCTGTTGCTGTTGAAACTGTATTTGAAGAAATTACAAAAACTTTATCTGAAGGTGGAAAAGTTGATATTTCTGGTTTTGGTAAATTTGAAATCAGTGAACGTCCTGCACGTATGGGAATCAATCCAGCAACTAAAGAACCTCTTGAAATTGCTGCTTCTAAATCACCAAAATTTAAAGCTGCAAAAGCATTAAAAGAAGCTGTAAAATAAAACAGAATTTAATTATTAGAGATATCTAGTTAATCATATAGATATCTCTTTTATTACTATTTTTTTCGTTTATGAATTTTATCTGAATTTTTATTCTTCATAATATATATTTATAGGTTATTGTGGTATAATACATAGGAAATATCACTAATTAAGAAAGGATGGACATTATGTTAGAAAATACATATCTATCGCAGTATCTTTTATATATTTTAGGATTTATAGTTGTGATGGTAGCACAGTCTCGTGTACAAACTGCTTATCATAAATATAAACAGATTCCGAATCAGCATGGTTTAACTGGTGAAACTGTAGCACGTAAGATATTAGACATGAATGGATTAAGTCATATACGAGTAGAAGTTGCGAATGGAGGCAGTTTATCAGATCATTATGATCCAGTGCATCATGTAGTCCGTCTCTCCCCAGATATATTTTATAATACATCAATTGCTTCATTAAGTGTAGCTGCACATGAAGTAGGTCATGCTATTCAGCATAAAGAACATTATGGTGCCATTGGTTTACGCAATAGATTACTTCCAATGGCAAATATTGCATCAAGATTAGGCTGGGCTGTATTAATTCTAGGTTTATTCTTATTTGCTTCAACTCCAGTCATCTTATATATAGGGATTGCGTTGATCTGTATGATTTTATTATTCCAAGTGGTAACACTACCTGTTGAGTTCAATGCTAGCTCTCGTGCAGTTAAACAGCTTTCTATGTATGGAATGATGTCAGATAGTGAACGTACTGATGTAAAAGGAATGCTAAATGCTGCAGCTTTCACATATGTAGCAGCAGTACTATCAACACTAGCACAGATTCTTCGTATTTTATTGATTGTATTGGGAAGAAGAGATAGAAATGATTAAGACCTTAGGGTCTTTTTTTAGGCTCATTTTTATTGTAAACTTTTAAAAAATCTTTAACAAATGTTGCATATTATCCTTCATAGTGTTATGGTAAGTGTAGAAAGGTGGTAATACACGCATCAATTTTAGCGAAATGGAGGGATAAAAATGACAACTATTAAAGAAATTAATGTATGTGGAACAGACTGTAATGCGTGCAATCATTACCATGATACATGTTCTGGCTGCAAGGAAACCAATGGTACACCATTCTGGATTTCAACGATTAAGATAGATGTATGCAAAATTTATCATTGCTGTAATCACATTAAGCATTTAAAACACTGTGGCAATTGCCATGACTTACCATGTGAATATTATGAACTGCAGGATCCAGCAAAGAGCAATGAAGAGAATCAAAAAGCATTTTTGGAGCAGATGAAGAATCTGAGTGAGATGGAGTAATCCATCTTTTTTAATTAATTATAGAAATATTTTTATACAACAGAATTATACAATTTCATTCATTTAAAACTATAAAATTAAACAGATTAATTTATTTTGTGTTTTTATTTTTATAATTTATTTCATTTTTGTTTGTTTATGTTTGTTTTTGCTTGATTTATGAATAAATCGTGTATATAATGATATCGTAAAGAAAGGGCTCCATAGTGGAGATAAAAGGTGATTATAATGAAACCAGCTAAAAAAGCAAGTGAAATGACAGTAAAAGAATTAGCAAAGTACATCGACTACTCGGTATTAAAGCCAGAATTCACTGAAGAAGAAATTGTTGCACTAACAAAAGATGGGGTTAATTTAGGATGTGCTACAATTTGTATTAATCCAGGTTATATAGATTTATGTGAACCATATGTTAGAGGCAGCGATACAATGTTATGTCCTGTTTGTGATTTTCCTTTTGGAACTAGTTCTACTGAATCAAAAGTAAAACAAATTGAACTTGTCGCAAAATATGATACTGTTAAGGAAGTAGATATTGTTGCTAATTTTGGTATGATTCGTTCTGGAAAATATGATGAAGTTACAAAAGACCTTAAAGCATGTGCTGATGCCGCCCATAAATATGGTAGAGAGATTAAAGCAATTTTTGAAACTGATGCATTAAATGAGGAACAAATTCGTAAAACATGTAAATGCTGCATAGACGCAGGAATTGATTTTGTAAAAACTAGTACAGGTTTCTTAACTGGTTTCGAATTACATGGAGCTACTCCAGAAGTAATAAAAATCATGATGGAAGAAGTTGATGGAAAATGTAAAATTAAAGGTAGCGGATGCATTCGTACAAGAGAACATTTCTTACAGTTGATCGATATGGGAATTGATCGTATGGGTGTTGGTTACAAATCTGTTCCAGTTGTCTTAGGATTAGATAATAAAACTTCTGCGGTTAACAAATAATAAACTAATTTATATTTGATTTTACTTAACGTAGTATTAAAAAGTCTGCATCTCTTATAATAAGAATGCAGACTTTTATTTGAATATATTTTACTTCGCATAATGTAGATTATGTAATTTTGTATTTTGTTAAATAATTAATCCAATAAATAAAGACGTCGAACATATCAAAAATATCTGCTACAAAATAACTGACATATAATAAAACTATATAAACAGAAAAACAACCAATTAAGGCTGTTTTTTATTATAAGTGAAGACGTTTCAGTATAGCTTCTTTTGCTTTCTCTTCTAATATATCATCAAGTGGAGTTAAATCAGAAAAAGATAAATCTTTATTTCGTTTCTTTAAACTTTTATAGATTACAAAATCTACTACTTCAGGATTTTTTGGAAATAAAGGTCCATGCATATAAGTTCCTAATACCTGTCCATTATAAAAACCTTCATATCCTGCATCGAAACTATTACCGTAGCCACTTAGTACTTTACCTAATGGCTTATCAACATTGTATGTCTGTCCACCATGATTTTCAAATCCTACTGCAGTAATATTTTGCCCATCTAAGTTACATTCAATCGCAATGTTTCCAATACATCTAGTTCCATTACTTCCTGTATCTGTATAATAATCAAAGAATTTTAAACCTTCGATTTTTTCATTATCCGCATTAATGTAATATTGACCAAATAATTGATATCCGCCACAGATTAATAAAATGAAAGTCCCCTGCTCTATTGCTTGTCTGATATTATCTCTTCTAGAAAGTAAATCCTGGATAAGCATCATCTGTTCCTTATCAGCGCCGCCACCTAGAAATAATAAATCGTATTCTGTTAGATCAGCCTGATCACCAATCGATAAGGTATCTATCGTAACTGCTATATTACGATCCTCACAACGTTTTTTTAATACCATCATATTACCTTTATCTCCATAAAGATCCATAATATCATGATACATCCAGCATACTTTTAAATCCATATTAAGCTTCCCCTTTCCAGGATTCTACTCCTTGATTTAATAATAGGTTTCTTGTTGGCTGCAGCGCAGTATACGTCGCAATTGCATACATTGTACAATTTGATTTCAGTAAAGAAGCTACTGCATCTTTTAAATCTTCCTGTACTTCAATTTCTTCTTTATAGCCACCATATTTTAAGCGTAGTGCCATATCATAACAGCGAGTACCGGATACAATAATATGCTGTGTGGAATCCATCATTAATTTTTCAAAGAAAGTATCATAAATCCAAGATACGTCAGTACCATCTTGAGCATGATCATTTAACACAATTAATATAGTTTTATCACTGTGGTCTTCTTCAATTACTTTCATTACTTCATTAGCACCTGTTGGATTCTTAACTAAGTTTAAAATACATTTATGATTATGATATGCAAATGTTTCATTTCTTCCATCAGGTACTTTAATAGTTAAGAATGCTTTTTCTGCATACCTTGGATCAATTGAAAACTGTTTTGTGATTGCTAAGACTGCCATGCAGTTATACATCGTATATAAACCGCCTTGTGGTGCATGATATTCTTTATCATTATATGTAAAGGAACGTTTAGCAATACTTGATACAGTACCTACAACATCTAATACCGGTGTTTTAAAACCACAAGAATCACAATAAAAATCACCAATATGAGAATATTGATAAAAATGATAAGAAAGACGCTTTCCACATCTAGGACAGAATTTTCCTTCACTAGCTTCTTGTGTCTGTTCCATGCTAGTTTCACATCGATTCATTCCAAAACTAATTACAGAAGCTTTTTTAGCAGCATCCTGTAAACGCATAACATTTGGGTCATTGCCATTTAAAACAAGAGTACCATCAAAATCTTGAATAGCTGTTTCCACCTTTACAATTAGCTGTTCCATTTCTCTAGCTCTATCTAGCTGATCACGAAAGAAATTTGTCACAACAAGTGAATCAGGTTTTAGATTTTTTATGATAAAAGGAATTGTTAATTCATCAACTTCAAGCACAATTGCATCCGCTTTTACTTTTTTGAAAATTGATGTATGCATTAATAATGCAGTTGTTATTCCTTCTTTTAAATTATCTCCTTTTTTATTATTTATAACAAATTTTCCACTTTGTTCCAACATTGCCGCTATCATATTACTAGTTGATGTTTTACCATTTGTTCCAGTTACTAAAATTAATGGACAATCAATATGTAGTTTTTGTAGTATATTAGGACATATTTTTAAACCAATCTGTCCAGGAAGAGAACCGCCTCGATGTACCAGCTGTAACAATCTGCCTGCCAGCTTAGTTATAAATATAGCTAGTGTTGTCATATAAAAGCCTCCTATGGTATCTATGTATAGTTCTTTACAAACACCTCTATATTATACAGGAAAATACAATTGAATTGAAGTTTTTCATTTGAAAATTCTTTTCAAATATTTCTCACATTCTTGACTTGCAACATACCCTGCCCTATAATTATAAGGTAAGAAATTTAGCTAATATAATAATTTCTTATTTAAGAGTAATTGTTACTAACAGGAGGAAAGAACAAAATGAAAGAGTTAGAAATGCTGTATGAAGGAAAAGCAAAAAAGGTATTTGCGACAGATGATCCAAATCTTGTAATCGTTGACTATAAAGACGATGCAACGGCATTTAATGGTTTAAAAAAGGGAACAATCGTAGGAAAAGGTGTTGTCAATAATAAGATGACAAACTTCTTGTTTAAAAAGCTGGAAGAAAAAGGAATTCCTACACATTTTGTAGAAGAACTAGATGATCGTAGAACATTAGTAAAAAAAGTTGAAATTGTACCTCTAGAAGTTATCATTCGTAATAAGGTTGCAGGAAGTTTTGCGAAACGTATGGGACTAGAAGAAGGGATGGAATTAAAATGCCCTATTCTTGAATTCAGCTATAAAAATGATGATTTAGGAGATCCTATGATCAATGATTATATGGCTTTAGCTGTAGGTATTTCTACAAAAGAAGAAATTGACACAATTACAAAAATGGCATTTGCGGTAAATGAAGAATTAAAGAAGATTTTCGCAGATGTAGATATTGAATTAATTGACTTTAAACTTGAATTCGGTCGTTTCCAGGGAGGAATTGTATTAGCTGATGAAATCTCTCCAGATACTTGCCGTTTCTGGGATATTCATACACATGATCATTTAGATAAAGATCGTTTTAGAAGAGATCTTGGTAATGTAGAAGATGCATACCAGGAAGTATATCATCGTCTTGGAATCTAAAATAGTAAGAAGAAAGGATGTTTTCAGATGAACGATAGATATGTAAGTCCACTAGGACAGCGCTATGCCAGCAAAGAAATGCAAAGTATTTTCTCTAATGATAAAAAATTTAAAACATGGAGAAAATTATGGATTGCTCTTGCGGAAAGTGAAAAAGAATTGGGATTAGATATTACACAGGAACAAATTGATGAATTAAAGGCACATGCTGAAGATATCAATTATGATGTCGCAAAAGAAAGAGAAAAAATTGTACGACATGATGTTATGAGTCATGTATATGCTTATGGTCAGCAGTGTCCAAACGCAAAAGGAATCATTCACCTGGGAGCTACTTCTTGCTTTGTAGGAGATAACACTGATTTAATAGTAATGTACGAAGCACTAGATTTAGTGAAAAAGAAAATCGTAAATGTTCTAGCAGAACTTGAAAAATTCGCGTTAGAGTATAAAGATTTACCTGTTCTAGCATTTACCCATTTTCAGCCTGCACAGCCTACTACTTTAGGTAAGCGTGCTGCAATCTGGGCACAGGATTTGTTAATGGATTACGAAGATGTTTGTTATTTATTAGAAAACAAAAAATTACGTGGATGTAAAGGTACTACTGGTACACAAGCTAGCTTTATGGAATTATTTGACAATGATGAAGAAAAAGTAAAACAGCTTGATCAGTTAGTTGCTAATAAAATGGGATATGAAAAATCTTATCCAGTCAGCACTCAAACATATTCACGTAAAGTAGATTCTCGTATTCTAAACGTGTTAAGTTCTATTGCACAGAGTGCACATAAATTCTCTAATGATATTCGTTTGCTTCAAAATTTAAAAGAAGTGGAAGAACCTTTTGAAAAAGGGCAAATTGGTTCAAGTGCTATGGCATATAAGAGAAACCCAATGCGTAGTGAACGTATGGCTTCCCTAGCAAATTATGTTATTGTAGATTCTTTAAATCCTGCAATTACAGCTGCTACACAATGGTTTGAAAGAACACTAGATGATTCCGCAAATAAAAGAATCAGCATTCCAGAAGCTTTCTTAGCTATAGATGGTATCTTAGATTTATATTTAAATATTACTGATGGATTAGTAGTTTACCCTAAAGTAATTGAATCTCATTTAATGAAAGAACTTCCATTCATGGCGACTGAAATGATTCTTATGGATGCTGTAAAAGCTGGTGGAGATCGTCAGGAATTACATGAACATATTCGTGTTCATTCAATGGCTGCAGGTAAAGTAGTAAAAGAAGAAGGAAAAGACAATGACTTGTTAGAACGTATTGCTAATGATGATATGTTCCCTATGAATATGGAAGAATTACAATCAATCATGTCCCCTAAAAACTTCGTAGGACGTGCTCCAAGTCAAACTGTTGAATTCTTTAAGGAACATATCGATCCGATATTAGAAACTGAAAAAGATTCTCTAGGACTACACGCAGATATAAATGTATAATACATATAAAAGTGATAGCTTTGTTGGGCTATCGCTTTTTTTATGCTTCATAATAATAGATTTATAAATATGAAAAAGCATATGCAATTAAACATATGCTTCATATCTTTATTTCATCATTTCATGAACATAAATATTACAGTTTCTTTCTGGTCCTACAGAAATCATAGAAATACGAGTATTACATAATTCCTCTATACGACGCAGATAAATTTTACAGTTTTCAGGAAGTTCATCATAATTTTTAACTGAGGAGATATCTTCTTTCCATCCATCAAACTCTTCATATATTGGTTTAGCTTTATATAAATCTTCAATATTACTTGGAATGTAATCATAACGAACACCATCAATATCGTAAGCAACACACATCTTAATTTTATCTAAACCACTTAAAATATCTAATTTTGTAATAACTAAATCAGTTAAACCATTGATCATAGCAGCATGGCGAACTACATTAACATCTAACCACCCACAACGTCTTGGTCTTCCTGTAGTTGCACCAAACTCATGTCCTTTACTACGTAGCCATTCTCCCATATCATCAAATAGTTCAGTAACAAAAGGTCCTTCCCCTACTCTAGTTGAATATGCTTTCGCAATACCGATGATTACATCTAATTTTTTAGGTGACACACCTGCACCAGTACATACTCCTGCAGATGTTGGAGATGAACTTGTTACATATGGATAGTTCCCATAGTTAATATCAAGCATAGCTGCTTGTGCACCTTCAAATAATACTTGTTTATTTTCATCCAACATTTTATTTACGATCATTTGAGCATTAATGATACGTGGAAGCAGTTTTTCTCTAACTTCAGCAAACTTAGTTACTAATTCTTCATAATCAAAACCTTCATCATCATATACTTTATGAAATGTTATATTTTTCATATCTACGGCATTTTTCAATTTTACTTTAAAGGTTTCAAAATCAATTAAATCACCTATACGAAGTCCTAAACGAGAATACTTATCTGCATAACAAGGTCCAATACCTCTTTTTGTTGTACCAATCTTATTATCTTTCAGACTAGCTTCGATCAATTCATCAAGTCGTACATGGTATGGCATGATGATGTGGGAACAATCACTAATTTTCACGTGATCTGTATTCATTCCACGATCTTCTAATTGTTTTATTTCTTCTAAAAATACAAACGGATCCACAACAACACCTGGACCAATTATACAAGTTGCATTTTGTAACACTCCACTTGGCAATAAATGTAAGATTACTTTTTCATCTTGTACAACAACTGTATGTCCTGCGTTATTTCCACCCTGGAAACGTACTACCGCATCCATCTTAGATCCTAAATAATCTACAACTTTACCTTTTCCCTCATCTCCCCATTGGGTTCCGACTACTACATATCCTGGCATATTTATCCTCCTTGCATGTAACTGTCAAAGCAGTATGAATTGAGATCAAAAAATCCTAGAATATTATAGCAGATAATATGTAAAAAATAAATATCGAATTTACTGAAAATCATTTTCATTACTATAAATTATTTATTGGAAAGCATATAAAACAAAGAGATCTTGCATTTCTACAAGATCCTTATATTGTTATTTTGTTGTTTCAATTAACTTATCTACTGCAGGTTTGATCCATTCATACATCTGGTTTGCTGTTTCTGTACCAAAATCATCATCTTTATAAATCTGTGAAATTGTATCCATCATTGGTAGTTCAGCCCATAATGGTACATCATTTTCTTTCACAAATTGTTCTACATTTTTCTGTTGGAAGATTTCAATTCGTTTGCCGCAATCAGGACAAACAACATAGCTCATGTTTTCAATAATACCCATTACTGGAATATTACATTGTTTACACATATTAATAGCTTTTGATACAATCATAGAAACCATTGGCTGTGGTGTAGATACCATCACAACACCACTAACTGGAAGGCTTTGTAATACCGTTAAAGCTACATCTCCAGTACCTGGAGGCATATCAATAAATAAATAATCAAGATCTTCCCAGATTACATCAGTCCAAAATTGTTTAACCGCATTTGCGACGATAGGTCCACGCCATATGACTGGCTGGTTTTCATCTTCCATCAAAAAGTTCAATGACATGACTTTAATACCATCTTTGTCCACAACAGGTTCAATCGCATCATTTGTTCCATAAGCTTTTGCATGTGTTAAACCCATTAAACGAGGAATGCTAGGTCCAGTGATATCTGCATCCATGATACCTACTTTATATCCTCTTCTAGCCATTGCCTTTGCTAATAAAACGCTCATACTGGATTTACCAACACCGCCTTTACCGCTCATAACTCCAATGACATGACGAATTTTATTGCGTTCATTGTTTTGAATTCCACAGCTATCTGCCTGTTTACCACAAGTTCCCTTGCTTGGACATGAATTACAGTTACTCATAAAACATACTCTCCTTATTTTTTCTCACTATATTATTTTACATCTTTTTATTCGATTTTCCAATGTTTTCGTTTATACCTTTATCATTTTTATTGCTTCTAGGATGATATTGATCTATAACTTCCTGTAGACGTTTATTTTGAATGTGTGTATATATCTGTGTAGTGGTAATATCACTATGCCCTAACAACTCCTGAACAACACGCAGATCTGCTCCACCATCTAATAGATGAGAAGCAAAGCTATGTCTTAGACTATGAGCAGATAAGCGTTCATCCAATCCTAACATATGCAATCGTTTTTTTATAAATGTATGAATATATTGCCTTGTTAATGCATTCCCTCTTTGATTGATAAAAAAACGATGAACTGTTTTCTTTTCCCATATTGGTCGTACCTCAGTTAAATATCTACGCAATATATGGATACAGGTCTCATGCATCGGCACCATGCGCTCTTTATCCCCTTTTCCAATAACACGTATGTAACCTTGTTCGAGAAAAACCTGTGATTTCTGTAGATTACATACTTCGCTAATTCGAAGTCCACATCCATACATCAGTTCTAGTACTGATTTTTGTAATATTTCAATAGGTTCTTTACCAAAACTCTCTAATAAAACAGTAATATCCTTTTCATTGAAATACAAAGGTAGATGCATCTTTTTTTTACCACCTCGAACTGGTAATGAAGGATCAATGAGGTTAGGATTATGTAGACAAAGAAAACGATGAAACATATGGATACTTGTCAGCATATGATTTACACTATTTCGCTGATGTTTCTCTAGTTCATCATTGCCTTCTTCTAATGCAGTTAAGAACGTTTGTATATCCTGAGGCAAAATGTCTTCAATTGTATTAATATGATGAGATAGTAGCCAATTCTGATATAGCAATAAATCCTGCTTATATGATTGAATAGTAGCCTGAGCCTTTCTCTCTACTGTTTGAATATATATGATATATTCATTTATTGCTTCTGAAATATTCATCGTTCCACCATACGAGGTTTTAAAACATGCGTATGTTCTTCTCCATCTTTAACTGCTTCAATTAAAACACTTACTGCTTCATCTCTATTCTCATCATATACAAACTGTAGTGTTCTTGTTTGTAAACGATATTTTTTTAATACATATATTATTTCTGATATACGTGATGGACGATGTACTAAATACATTCTTCCTTTTTTATCTAATAATTCACTAGCTTTTTTGCATAAACGATCCAGTGTGAGATACTGTTCATGTCTAGCTATCTGAAGTGTTTTAGATTCATTTATATTAGATGATTCATTTACTTTAAAATAAGGCGGATTACATACAATGACATCTACCTTCGGTAAATCAATATCACATACATCACCTGTAATTAAATTAACTTCATCTATTTTATGGTGTTTCATATTCTTTTCCGCAACTTGAATTGCTTCTTCTTGGATATCAACTCCAATTAGTTTTGTTGCTCCCTTTTGATGAGCCGCAAGTAATAATGCACCATTGTTTGTTCCTATGTCTAATACTGTCTCATTCTTACGAATTTGCATAAATTCTGCTAATAGAGCGGTATCGGTATTGATACGAAACATTTTCTTATGCTGATATAAATAAATATCCGTTCCATGTATATAATCATATGTGTATTCTTCCATAGAATTCCTCCATTACGTATTACTATTATAACGGAACTTTACATTAAATTAAATAGTTTAATTAACTGAATTACTAATGTAGATTTTAAGTAACTTCCCGCAAGAACTATTATAAAACATATAAAGATGTCATTTAAAATACTATTAAATAACTGCTTAAAGTTTAAACGATGACGATTCGTGGTTGAATACATGATATACATGGATAACTGAATAGCACTTGCGCAAATAAGATAAGTAGCTAATAAATCCATTAATACCTGAGGAAACAATGTTAATACAATACCTGCTATACCTTTTAGATGATAAGAATAAACAAATAAAGCACATGAGAATCCAATCTGCATACCTTTTGAAAATACAATTAAACTGATAATTGGTATTCCCGCAAGTGAAGTTCCTAATAGAAATACAAATACAATAAACATAATACCATTAAAAAACTGTGATACAAATAATTCATAAGTATTGCTTGTAGAATCCATTGTCGTAAGATAACTTGCTAAGCTTTTTATATCATTTACATCTATAATTTTTGATAACATGATCCCCATAAAAAAACCACAAGCTATTAATATGCTGATAAACAAATATACATTGTGATATTTCTTTAGAAATCCCTGATATGTTTTCTTTTTCATGATATCACCTCTATTACATCATATGAAAAAAAGAAGGTATGTTTTCTACCTTCTCATCGACAAATATCTAGCTATTTTTTATGAAGATCGCTTGCTCTTATTAAAGGTGCACCAGGAATCTGTGCATTAAGTTCTTTCAATACATCCTGAACATTATTCGTAGGTGTGATATCATGCTGAAATAAATTAATTTGTTCAATTGTTTTTAATGATGAATATAAAGAACCCAATCCAATTCCTAAATGACGTATTTCTTTTCCATTATAATGCCGATCAAAGAGTAATAGTGCATGTTCAAATAAAGTATTAGCATCATCTGTATAACCCTGAATTCCTGTAGAACGTACTGCATTAGTAAAATCATAATAGCGTATAGATAAAGAAATCAAAGAGCCCTTGATATGATCTTCTTTTGCACGTCTGCTTAAAGATATGGCTAGTCTCTTTAATACAGTTTTAACTTCATCATAATCACTAATATCACGATCCAGTGTAGTAGATTGTGATATGGATTGAACACTTGTATTAAAGGTTAACTGATTAGAACCATTCCCTCTTGCATGCTGAATATGTGTATATGCATGTTTTCCTAATAAAGACATAATCTTCGATTCATTCTTTGGATCTGCAAGATCTTGAATTGTAGTAATACCATTTTGTATTAATAAAGGTACCGTCTTTTTTCCTATTCCCCACATATCACCGATAGGAAGAGGCCAAAGTTTTTTGGGAACTTCCTGTTTTCTTAGAATTGTAATTCCCATTGGTTTTCGCATATCACTTGCCATTTTCGCTAAAAACTTATTAGGTGCTACCCCAATACTGCAAGGGAGCTTTAAATCCTGATAAACACTTTTTTGAATTTGCCAAGCTAAATCTAATGGACGCTTATAATTTTTAATTACATCTGTAACATCCATATAGCATTCATCGATACTTGCTGGTTCTATTAAGTTTGAGAAACGATGCAAATATTTAAAGAAACGCTGACTTAGCTCTTCATACCAGCCATAATCACCTTGTACAACAACTAAATTCGGACATTTTTCTTGTGCCATATGTAAAGGCATTGCGCTATGTACACCATATTTTCTAGCCTCATAACTGGCTGTACTTACAACACTTCTTCTATGTAAGCCAGCAACGACTACCGGTTGTCCTTCTAAGGCAGAATTTTTTAAGATTTCTGCACTTGCGAAAAATGAATTTAAATCGATATGAAATATTACTTTTCCTGCCATAAATTACCCCATTTCATCTATTAAGTATAAATGATTTTAGGATGAATTACTAGCGAAAAGTTTGTATCACATTCTTTTTGTTATGTAATCGATGTTCTAATCGAAGTTTGTCCGATATCATCGCAATAAATTCAGAATTTGTTGGTTTCGCTTTACTTGCCGATATTGTATATCCAAAGATATCATCAATGGCATCAATATTTCCTCTGCTCCACGCAACTTCAATAGCATGGCGTATGGCCCTTTCGACACGTGATGCTGTAGTTGCATATTTACGGGCAATTTCTGGATATAATACTTTCGTGATCTGTCCTAAAAAATCAACATCAAGATAAGTTTCTAGAATAGCTGTACGTAGATACATATATCCTTTAATATGTGCTGGAATTCCGATTTCATGTAAGAGATCTGTTATTTCTGATTCCAGCTGCAGTTTATGTATACGCTGTTTCTCTTCTTCGTCAAGATTTACCTTTACTACTCTATCTAACATTTTTTCCTTTTGAGCATATCCTACAATAAAGTTTATTTTATCGCATAACTGATTAATTTCAAATGGTTTCATTAATATATAGTCAATGTCATAATTTTGAACCTGTGAAATAATGACATCATTCACAAAAGGTGTCGTACAAATTATATGATCTATTTGAATATGATTTTTCTTTAAATCATGCAAAACACTGATTCCATCTTTCTGTGGCATAATTAAATCAAGAATTAATATATCCAGATGCTTCCCTCTAAGTTCATGAATACACTTTTCTCCATTTACAGCACTTCCGATTACATGATACCTGTCATTCTTAATAATTTCCTCTTTCATACAATGCAGCATTTCCACACTATCATCTACTACATATACATTTAGTTTGCTGTTCATACTGTTTTCTCTCTTTCTTTTAATTTTATTATACACAAGGAATAGTGCAGAAATAGGATAATTATGTCGAATTAAAGAAAATATATTACAATATTATCCAAAAAAAGAAAAAGAGCGACGATTGTCGTTCCTTCAATATACATATTAAGTCAAATTCCTAGATTTTTCCAACATCCATTCAATATATACTCCATAACCCTTTGATGGATTAGAAGTTACTACATGAGTTACTGCCCCTATGATTTTTCCATCCTGGACAATGGGAGATCCACTCATTCCCTGCACGATACCATTTGAAATAGAAGAAAGGCTATCGTCTGCTATCACAAACTCTATTCCTTTTGGTTCTGCCTGATTTTGTGAATGTGTTTTAGTAATTTCGATTGTAAATGGCTCAATTACATTTCCTTTCACAACTGTATACATAACTGCTTTCCCAGTATGAACTTCATTTTGATTAGCCCAAGGAAATTTCTTTATTTCAGTTAATAGCTGATGATATTTCCCATAAATACCTATATTAGTATTTGTAAGAATATTCGCAAAAGAGTTAGAAAAATTTATTTCCGCATGTTTCTCACCTGGATTATGCTTTTCTGCTTTTGTGATAGAAACTACATTTGAAGTATATAAAGAACCATCAGATACGTTCGCTATCTTTTTCACATCAGTATCCATGATTTCATGCCCTAAGGCTCCATACATTTGATTATATGGATCATAATACGTTAGCGTTCCAACACCAATAATACTATCTTTTACATATAAACCGCTTTTGAAGGTATTACTTGATGTATCATATGTCGTCTTTAATGAAGATTCAATAGTTTTATCATTTCTTCGAATAGTCACTGGAATATCATTAACTTCTTCCTGATATAAAGACAACTGCTGATATAATTCCTGTAGAGTTGTCACTTTCTGATTGTTAATCTCAACTATAACATCCGCACTCTGTATAGTTTTTGTTGGCTGATAGGTTTCTCCGTTAATAGAAAATGAATATGTTCCTATTACTAATATACCGTCATATTGTATCTTAATGCCTATACTATCACCACCTAGATATAATTCATCATTAGCATAAACAGTAGTTGAGAAAACAGCCAGACATAAGGAAAGACAAGCAACTACTTTCTTAAACAAAATAACCACCTCCTAAATATAGTGTGGCTATATAGGAGATGGTCATGTCAGTTAATTATTACCTGTTTCTTCTTTTGCCTTTTTATAGAACTCTAGAGCTGCTTCTATTGCAGTTTTTGAAGTTGTACCTGTAGAGATAAAGGCTAACTCTTGAACTCTTTCTTCTTCATTTAATAAACGAATAGAGGTTTTAGTCTGATTATTTTCCTGATGTTTTTCTACGATGTAATGATACTTAGCACAGGCAGCTACATTTGCTAGATGTGTGACACAGAATACCTGAGTATTTTGTCCTAACTGTGCCATTTTTTTACCAATAGAGAACGCAACACTTCCACTTACTCCAGTATCAATCTCATCAAAGATAACTGTATCGATTCCGGTAAGACTAGTAAACACTGTCTTTAAGCCAAGCATAAAACGTGATAACTCTCCTCCGCTGGCTGTTGCCTGTAGAGGTTTTAAATTTTCTCCAGCATTCATAGAAATCAGAAAACTAATCTGATCCATACCTGTTGCATTACCCTCAAATTCATTAATTTCAACATGAAAGCGAGCGTTAGGAAGCTGTAAGTCTTTTAGCTGTATTAGTATTAATTCTTCCAGCTCTTTTGCTTTTTTGATACGTCTATCATGAAGTTTTTCACAAACCTTTTGATATTTATGATAGGCTTCTTTTACTTTTTTCTCTTGTTTATTAATATAATCCTGACGATGTAGAATACTATCAATTTTCTCTTCCAGAAAATCTCGTTTTTCCTTAACAGCATCATAGCTGCCACCATATTTACGATAGATTTTATGTAAAAGGAAAATACGTTCCTGTATTTCATGGAAATGTTCTTCGTCAAACTCCATATCTTCTAAATGCTTTTTGATCTGTGAACAATAATCATCTATTTGATAGTAAGCATCTAAAAGCTGGGATGATAAAGTCTGAAATATTTCATCATCCTGAATCATATTTAAGAGACGGTATGCTTCATAAATTGAGGAAATACTATTGTCATCTAATAATTGAATAGCAGATGATGCTGTTTCTGCATTTTTCTCATAGCTCATCATCTGTTTTTGTTCCTGTTCAAGCTCTTCTAATTCACCTTCTTGAAGAGAAGCCTCATCTATTTCATTTAGCTGAAAGGTCAAAAACTCTAAATCATCTTCATTATAATCCTGATGAAGAGCTGTTTCAAAATCTTTTTTAAGCTTATCATATAGATGATAACTTTCTTTTACATCCTTTAATAGATCATCGTTTTGTGCAAAGCGATCTAGAAGCATCAGATGACTAGACGCATGACGCAGATAATGTGTATCGTGCTGCGAATGAATATCCACAAGATATGCAACAACCTGTTTAAGAAAAGATACCGTGGTTGCCCGCTGATTAATGCGGGCAGTGCTCTTGCCTTCTCTTGTGATCTCTCGCGTTACGATTAATACTCCATCTTCTATATCATAGCCTGCCTCTTCCAATAGCTTATATGCTATCGAATGAGAAGAAATTTCAAAAACACCTTCAATAATGGCTTTATCACAGTCCTGTTTAATCATATCGCTTGAAACACGATCACCCTTTAAAATTCCTATGGCATCCATTAATAGCGATTTTCCTGCACCTGTTTCACCGGTAAAGGCAGACATATGAGGATAAAGTGATAATTGTACTTCATCTATTAAGATAAAATTCTTCACATAAATCTGTGTCAGCATACTCTCACCTCTTTACTTGATAATTCTTTACAATCTCTTTAAACGGAAATACCTTGTGGCATTCCTGACATTTTATATGCATGACAAATTCTTTATTTCCATCACGTCCTAATACACTGCTTGCACATAAATCATGAACATAGAAACCTAAGCTTGTCACAAATTCACACATCGATTTTAACACTTCTATATGAACTTTTTCATTTTTCACAATACCATGTTTTCCAATATTTTCTTTTCCAGCTTCAAATTGCGGTTTTACCAATACAACCATTTCTATATCTTCAAATTCTTTGGCAATGACTGGTAAAATCTGTTTTATTGAGATAAAAGATACATCCATGCATAGAAATGTAGGTTTTAAAGGAAACATATCTGCAGAAATATAACGACAATTTATACCTTCCATATTCGCAACTCTGGAATCTTCACGTAAACGTTTGATCAGCTGATCTCTTCCTACATCTACTGCATATACAAAGGAAGCTCCATTTTGAAGGCAGACATCAGTAAAACCGCCAGTACTAGCACCAATATCTAAACAGACACGATTTTTTAAATCAATATTAAAGCGTTCTAAAACATCGTAAAGTTTAAAACCGGCACGTGAAGCAAATGCAATTTCAGCATCTTCTATTTCTATATGCATATCTTCACTAATTGGCATACTGCTTTTTTTTGCAGTTTTACCATTTACCTTTACTCTACCTTCATTTATCGCATCTTGCGCCTTTGCGCGGCTTTCATAAAAGCCATTATTTGTTAAATATACATCTAAGCGCATTCTTCATCACCTAAATAACTATTTATGATTTCAAACAAACTATTCATATCTAGCTGTTCAAGTTTTCGAAGCTGGGGAATACTTCCATGTTCTACATAATGATCATTGATACCCATACGTACAAAGTGTTTATGCATATGACGATCATTCACAAATTCTAGAATAGCACTAGATAAACCTCCATTCAGCATATCTGTTTCAAAGATAATTACTGGTTTATCGTCTTCGCAAATCTTCATTAGCATTTCTTCATCTAATGGTTTAAAGAATCGTGCATTGACAACACGAATAGGCATATGATTAACGTTTGCTTTAGAAATGATACGATCTACATCAGGACCATATGATATGATAGTCAGCTGATGATGTTCCTGAATATTATGCATAGTCCAAGAACCAGGCTGAATATACGTATATTCAGAAACCTTTTGAAAAGAAACATTCCCTCTAGGATAACGAATTGCATAAGCACATGATTTCTGCATAAAGGCAGAATATAATAAATTTTGAGCTTCTATCGCATCCTTAGGCTGAGCTAAGATCATATTAGGGATTGGACGTAGCATCGCAATATCAAATACTCCATGGTGTGTATCACCATCTTCTCCAACTAGACCACACCGGTCAATACCGATGACAACGGGAAGCTGCATACGTGCTACGTCGTGTTGAATCTGGTCATAGGCACGTTGCAGGAATGATGAATAAACAGATATGAATGGACGTGCTCCGCTTACACATAAACCTGCCGCAAAGGTCATCGCATGTTCTTCTGCAATACCACAGTCAAAAGAACGATTTGGATATTTCTTAAAGAATGCAGAAAGCTTGCTACCGCTTTTCATAGCTGGTGTAATTGCGACGATATCTTTATTAGTTTTTGCCAGATCCATTAATGTAGTACTGATTACCTCACTCCAGCTTTTATGTCCAGATGGAAGTTTCGCAAGAGATTCACCAGTTTTTGGATCAAATTGACTAACACCATGCCAATTACCTTCCTGATCTTCTTCCGCAAGACGATACCCTTTTCCTTTTTTCGTAATAACATGTACGACAATTGGTCCTTCATGATGTTTAGCAATCTTTAATACTTTAATTAATAGCTTTAAATCATGTCCATCAACTGGACCAATATAATCTAAATTAAAATCTCCAAAAATAGATGTATCCACAACATTTTCTTTTACCGCATTCTTCATATTTTTCATCGTATGAAGCAAAGAATTTCCAACTTTTGAAGTAGATAAAACACCTTTTAAATCATCTTTTAATGTATTATATGGCTTGCTGGTTCTAAGTCTGGTAAATGTTTCATCCATAGCTCCTACATTTTTAGAAATTGACATATTGTTGTCATTGAATATAATGACCATATTACGCTGTTCACTACCAATCTGATTTAAAGCTTCAATTGCCATACCGCCAGTTAAAGCTCCATCACCAATTACCGGGACAACCTGATAATCTTCTTTATGAAGATCTCTCACAACGGCCATACCTAAGGCTGCAGATAAAGAAGTTGATGAATGACCTGCTTCCCATGGATCATGTTCACTTTCTTTACGCTTTTGAAATCCAGCAAGACCTTTATATTGACGAAGCGTATTAAATTTAGAGACTCTTCCAGTAAGAATCTTATGAACATAAGACTGATGTCCTACATCAAAAATAAATTTATCTTTAGGTGAATTAAATACATAATGCATCGCAAGTGTCAGTTCAACTACGCCTAGATTACTTGATAAATGTCCACCAGTCTTAGATATACTCTGAATCAGAAATTCACGAATCTGCTCCGCAAGATCGTTTAACTCCGCTATAGAACATTGTTTGATATCTTCTGGCTGTTTGATATCATAAATATTCATACAACCACTCCTCTCAGTGTTTTCGATTCATCAATTGTTCAAATATTTCCAATAATGGCTGTGCTGTTTTCAAAGGGATGTCTGAAAGACATTGTAATGCACGCTCATAAATAGTTTTCGCATCCTGCTGCGCCTGATGAATTCCTAATAAAGTAACATATGTAGTTTTTCCATTTTCAGCATCGCTATTAATATTTTTACCAAGTTCCTCAACTGTACTAGTTACATCTAATACATCATCCTGAATCTGAAATGATAGACCTATATCTGCACCGATTTTATTCCATGCATCAAGATCAGCTTTACGCCCTGCTAAAAGCGCAGCACATAAAAATGGCAAAGTCAGTAATCTTCCAGTTTTATAGAAATGGATATCTTTTAATGTCTCAACATCAGCATTAGGGTCAGCTTCACCTTCCAAATCTTTGATTTGTCCTAAGATCATGCCATTAGCACCACTATAATCTGATAATAAGCGTAAAATAGAAACTAAGGTATCACTATCACAATCTGTTTTAGCTGCCTGCAAAAATGCCTGTGTCAATAAACCATCTCCTGCTAAAATTGCGACATCTTCGCCAAATTTAACATGACAGGTTGGCATACCTCTTCGCAAGGTATCATTATCCATGGCAGGTAAATCATCATGTATCAAAGAATATGTATGAATCATTTCAATTGCCGCAGCTGCAGGATAGCCGATATGCTCATCAACACCATAAGCTTGAAGCGTTTTTAAAAGAAGAAGAGGTCGAATTCGTTTCCCTTTTGCCATTAGAGAATATTGCATTGCATCGCGAACAATGCTTGCTGGAAGCTCATCTAGACAATGAGATAAATATTGTTCAAAATCATTCATAATTCTCACTATCCTGATAAGTTTCTAATAATTCCTGTACTCGATTTTCAAAGTTTTTTAGCTGAGAATCGCAGGAATTAACTAATTGTAAGCCTTCTTCAAACAAAGCAATAGCTTCCTCTAATTCGATTTCATTTTTCTCTAATGCTGAAATAATCTCTTCTAAGCGATTCATTGATTGTTTAAAAGGTAATTTATTTTCCATCATATTTTCTCCTTTTTCTCAATTTTTGTATATACAAAGCCATCTTCTAAGCGTAGACGCAAAGCTTCTTTTTCATTAACCTGTTCAATGCTTTTCACTACATTATCTCTTTGATATGCAATTGCATACCCTCTTGATAAGATCTTTAAAGGTGAATATGCATCTAATAAAGACACATGTTTACCTAATTGAACCGTTTTCGTTTCTTTATAATTTTGCATCGCATTTTGCATACGTAATTTGTGCTGTTTTATCTGTTGTGCATTTACTTGATATAAACGTTCACTAAACATTGCTAATTTAGATGAATTCTGTTTCAGACGCATAGAAAGGTTTTGAACCGTGGTTTCTACTACTTCTAATGAACGAACATGCATTGCCAGCTTCATTTCTTCCTCTCGAATATAACTGAGCGGATCCTTGAAATAACGATGATTTTTAATTGGCAAAAACTGCTGTCTAGCAATCTTTAATCTTGCATCTATGTCTTTACTTAAACGCTGATAAAGTAGGTTAACCTGTTTTTGGACTTCTTTGATATCCGGTGTTATTAACTCTGCAGCTGCAGTTGGTGTTGGTGCTCTAGCATCAGAAACATAGTCTACCAGTGTAGTATCTGTTTCATGGCCTACTCCGGTAACGATGACTGTATGCATCTGAAATACTGCTCGAGCTACCTTTTCTTCATTAAAACACCATAAATCTTCAATAGCTCCTCCACCTCTCGCCAATAAGACTACATCATGATTTCCCTGGTCAGCTTTGGCTAGATTTTCAACAATTGCATCACTTGCCTGAATTCCTTGCACAAGGCTTGGATAAACTTCAACATGTGCTAATGGCCATCGCCGTGAAATAGTCGTAAGAATATCCTGAATAGCTGCACCAGTTTTCGCAGTAATAACACCAATGCTCATTGGATATTTAGGTATCTCTTTTTTCTTATGTGGATCAAATAAACCTTCAGCGGCTAATTTTTTCTTAGTTTCTTCCAGCTGTAAATACAAATCACCTAATCCATCTGCCTGCACGCCTGTTACATATAACTGTACACTTCCACCTGCTTCATACATTGATACAGAAGCAGTCACAATTACATGCATTCCTTCTTTTAAAAGAATACGGCAGCGTCTAGCATATGAAGAAAACATAACACAATTAATTTTAGAATGTGAGTCTTTTAAAGTAAAATACCAATGACCACTTCGATGATTTGTAAAATTACTTATTTCTCCTTTGATCATAATGGATTGAATGCGCATGTCATGATCCAATACCTGTTTAATATAGTGCACGATAGATGAAACACTATATACCTGTAAACTCATAGTCGATCTAATACTCCATTAATCAGACGATATGCATCATCATCACAATATTTTTTCGCAAGTGTAACTGCTTCATTAATGATAATTGCTTTAGGGGCAGTCTCAAGATCTAACTCACAAGCTGCCATCAATAAGATTGCACGTTCTACATATCCTAAGCGTTCAAATGTCCAATCATCACGTAAAGCATCATTGATATGTTTTATGTAAACATCTTTATATTGGATCGCATCAATAGTTACTGTATATAAGAAAGGATCAATGTTATTTGAGTCACTGTTATCATATACACATTGTTTAATATCCTTCTGTAATAAAAAATGCTGATATAAGCAAGTCATTGCTATTTCCCGTAGTTTATGTCTGCTATTCATAGAAATCCTCCATTCATCTTGTTATATTTTACCATATTTCTTAACATTTTATCTTTTTTTATCTTACAAATTTCATACGTTATTTATAAATTACCTGTGCACTAGGCACCACATTGCTTGCAGGTGTAGTATGAGTGGACTGATCATCAAAAAAGATATGAGGCGCAAAAGCTTTCAATACATTAGTTTTAGCTATTCCGCCAAGAAAGATAGCCTCATCAATCCGCACATTCCAAGCACGAAGTGTACGAATCACACGCTCATGTGCCGGTGCATTTCTTGCAGTTACTAATGCTGTTCTAATTGGCGCCTGTCCTTTAAATTCTTCCTGTAAAGAAGAAATTGTTTTTAAAAATGCCGCAAATGGACCTTCAGGCAGAAGCTTCAAAGCAGCTTCCTGTTCATGTTTTGTAAAAGCTTCTAAACCTTCTGACTGATAAATCTGTTCACTCGCATCAGAAAACAAAACCGCATCTCCATCAAACGCAATGCGAATCTGATCAATTTCCTCAAAAGGATCATATCCTTCAATGGTATTGGTGTAAATACGTCCAGCCGCAAAACCTGCCTGTAAAGCATCAACGACATCCTCTTCATTAGCACTTAAAAATAAATCAACACCAAAAGCTTCTAAATAATTTGTCAAAGGTGCTCCTCCACTCAAGACAGCTCTAGTTATATCTAGGCCATAATGCTGTAAAGAAGAAAAAATACGAAGAGAAGTATCCGCACTATTTCTTGACATAATCAAAACCTCTACACGTCGCTGATCGCTCAATTCATTTAACTTTAATAAAGCTTTGACTAACGCAAATCCGCTTCCAGGTTTTAAGATTTCATCTTCATGGGCTAGCTGATACTTAGCATATGCTTTTAATCCTTGTGTTTCATAAATATGGTTTTCATCATCTAGGTCAAATAAAGCACGGCTAGATATACCTATCACCAGGCAATTTTCTAAACTTACAGCCAAAATATCACTCCCTTTTCTAAAAAAAAGAAATCCATAAGGATTTCTTAAAAGATAAAGCCAACGACATGGATATCAATAATATCTGGTGTATATCCGGTCATATGTTCAATATTTTCAAAGATCTTGCTCTGTACTTTACTCGATTCCTTATTTACATTCACATTGTATTTTACCTTAATGTCGATGGACAATATTAATTGATCATTTACGATCTTGCAGCTGATTGGATATTTGAACGGTGTAGAAGATTCAGCCAACTGTATATTTTCATCTTCTTCTACTACAATCTTAGCAATCGTCTGAAATGCAGATTTGCTTAACGCAATGACACCTGCATTATTTCTTTCTTTTAATGCAATATATTCTTGAGCCATATTTATCACCTTCTATCTGTATTATACCAAAAACAATATCTATTTGAAAGTAAGTTCTACTAAATATTTATGATTTGTTAGTTCATATACTTTATTCATAATCTTTTTTGCTAAATCTGCATCATCTTTTTGTTCGAAAATAGAGACTACACAAGTTCCTTCATGTATTTCGACAGCACTCTGATATCCTTCATTCTTTAAACCATCTGCCACAGTCTTTTGAAGACTCTGTTCATCTTTTAGCTGATCAATAGTAGAAAGGGCATCTTTCTTTTTGTCATCATTACTATTTGCATCCGCAACAACACTTGATTGTTTCAACAGCTCTTCTTCTTTTTTCTGATTGATTTCTTCCTGCAGCTTATCAGAATCAGTCTGCTCATTCTTTGATGTACTAGTATCCTCCTCTTTTTCTTGTTCATCACTTATGTTTGTTTCTTCCTTACTTCCATCCGCTTCTTCCATAACACTAATGGAATCAGGAGGAAGAGTCACATAGTAAACTGATAACATTAAAATCAATGAAAACATTGTTAAAAACGCAAGTGCCTGTTTATTCATAAATAGGTCCTCCTTGCTACACCGTATGCGAAATCAGTCTTACTTATGCCAACTCTTAATGTTCAAATATTTCTGACATTCTTCTCATCCATTCTTCATAATAAGCTGTCTGGTATTGCATAAAGTCAGAATAAGAAATTACACGATGTTCCAATTCTTCCACAAACTGTACGAATGCTTTATTAATCGCAATCATCTTATCATCATGAATGATATCAATTGTACCTATTTCACACAGAGAATTAGCTAAAATACGAGATAATTCTTCATGCAGAAGATCGCTTTGATCCATAGGCAATCGTATAAAGCTTGTATTTAACCAATAATTATCTACTAAATAATTTTTAATTACATTTAGGAATAAACTAAAGTCTTCATAATTATTGCCTGGTTCAATCGCAAATAACATATTAAAGAAAACAAACCAGTCATAGTCTTTATTAATGACAGAAATCAGATAGTTTCCTAAAATATGAATAAACAAATCTTTTGAGTAAAATTCATCTTCCATAATGATTTCATTTTCAAAATCCATCTGTATCGAATTTAATTTCTTAAACGTACGGAATAAGGAAGATATACGATCGTTATTCCCTCCATCAAAACGAATATCCTTAATAAAGATATAATGCCCTAAAATAGTTGAAACACTCTTTAAATTCAAAGTAAAGCCTATAGATTCATTCATTTTCATCGCAAATAAATCATTGATAGCCTTTGAAATCTGTTTCTCAAAACTTGATTCTGTAATACTAGCATCATTCATAGATGTTTGCTGCATCTGATTGTAAATAATATTCAGCTGACGATCGGTAATTGTAAGACTGGCTTTAATACTAGCCAATAAATCCTTCATAAAGTCATTATACACGTAATAATTTGTATTCTTATAAACTAATTTATGCTCGATTTCTCCCCAGAAGGAATGTACCAAGGCTTTTATCTGTAACTCTACATTGACTTTTTCTCCATCTTTAAGATAATACCCATCAATTCGATAGATAGCAAATCCATTTTTTTGAATCTGTGGCTGCTGAGAAGAACAATCTAAATAAAAATTAGGATTTTGTTCATTATAATAAAACCCATCATCGTTTCGGATTGTTAAGGTCTCTCTCAATTTGTTTAAAACCTTATATTCATCTTCAATAAAACGACATTCAATAATAAAACCAATCAAATCACTTAAATGATCCAGTATTCCCTGTGCATCTTCATTCTCTACATAGAAACGATTACGAATAATTTTTTCACGCAGACTTTCCTTAGATTTTACACGTGAGTTAATATCAATGATCATTTCCTTTTCGTCCGCGAAGATTGCTTTAAAATACTGTTTGATTTCTTTTTCAACTGTATGATAGAAATCATTATTCTTCTCTAACAATGCCAGTGTTTCATCAATTGTGTCAAAAACTTTTAATCGCATAAGAAAGACTCCTCTCCCTGTATAAAGTATTCTTTTGTGGTATTTAAATCTTTTTTCAACTGTTCACTTAATGCATCTGCATCTTCAAATTTTTGTTCATTTCGAATATAGCTCAAAAAGCGAAATATGACATACTCATCATAAATATCTTCATCAAAATCTAAGATATGAGCTTCAATTGATACATTATCTTTGTAGTTATATGTAGGGTTATTCCCAACATTGATCATAGCTTTATGCCATACATTCTTCGCTTTGACTGCACCTACATAAACACCTTTTTTAGGAATGACATAAGAATTCACAAGATTTAAATTTGCGGTAGGAAATCCATGCTTATGCCCAACATGACTACCACCTTTTACTACACCTTCTATATCATACCATCTACCCATAAAGGATGCAGCTTTCTCCATTTTTCCTTCCATGATCAGCTGTTCAATACGAGTGGAGCTTATTTTCTTATGTTCACTGCTCACTTCATCAATTACCTCAACATGAAAATCAGTTTGTTTTTGAAGCTGTTCAATAGAACCTTCACCTTTTCTGCCATAATGAAAATCAAAGCCGCAGACAAGAGTATGCAAACGCAATGGTTTTAATATCTGTTCAATAAAATCTTCTGGGCTTAAATCTGCCATTGTTTTTGAGAAATCTAAAATGATCCAATATTCTATTCCCATCTTTTCCGCAATACGCATACGATGTTTCATAGGTGTAATATGTGGAATGTTCTGAATACCTTTTAAAACAGTCCAAGGATCTGGATCAAAGGTAATTAATGCACTTTTTGTATTCGTTTGCTTAGAAATACTTAAAACTTTTTCAATCAGTTTCTGATGACCTATATGAAGGCCATCAAAATACCCTATACAGGCAGTTATAGTTTCTTCCATAGCAAAAGCTTCATTAACGTGTATTGTTTTTATTTTCATATCTATCCCTACCATAATCCTCGCACACAGCGATATATATCATTTTCCACATATTCATAGATAGCTAAAACTTCTCCCTTATGAGTAACGGCAATCTGCTCTGCATCACAATTTACATGAATCTGCTTTCCATTGAAAATATCTGCTGGATCAGCAGCCTCTACCATTTCAAAATGTGATAGCACTTCAGAAAGAGAATGAAGTGTAAAATTACCTTCTTCTACATCTTTTAATGTCACACAATCTTCTAGTGAGAAACGACCTACTTTAGTACGTATCAAAGAAGACATACAGCCTAGATTCCCTGTAATCTTTGCGATATCATGACATAAAGAGCGAACATAAGTACCAGAACTGCAGCTTACGCGAAACTTTAGCTGTTCATCATCTATTGCTTCTATATCATAGATTTCAACATCGCGCACAGGACGCTCTACGACTTTCCCTTCTCTGGCATATTCATAAAGCTTTCTGCCATTCACTCGAACAGAAGAAATCATAGGAGGTACCTGTTTCTGTTTTCCTTTAAAATTATCTAATACTTCTTGAAAATTTTCGATTGGTTTTATAGGAGCTTCTTCCAAAGTAGCCATCCATATATCATCACTTATTGTACGTTTCCCTAACTCCAAAGTTGCTATGTATTCTTTATCTGTATCTTCTAAAAAAGGCAATGCCTTACAAGCACGTCCGACAAGTACTAGTAAAACCCCTGTTGCATTAGGATCTAATGTACCGCTATGCCCAATCTTTTTTATATGTAATATTTTTCTCAGCTGTGCAACCACATCATGAGAAGTCATATTTTGTTCTTTATGTATTAATAATACTCCATCCATATTATCACCGTTTTTCATTATACCACAGATTTTTTAGAAAAGATGAGAGGAATATGTGAAAGTATAAAAAAGCATGATATAATGATACAGCTCTAAAAGGAAGTGAAAAAATGGATTTACATAAAATATTAGGAGATATAAGAAAAGCTGATCAGGATTATCATCTGATTGAAGATGGTGATCGTATAGCTGTTGGAGTCAGCGGAGGAAAAGATAGTATGGTGCTATTAACTGCACTACACATGTACTCAAAATTTAAAGGTAAAGACTTTCAGGTTGTCGGCATACATATAAAACTAGGTTTCCCTAACATGGATTTTACGGAGGTCGTAAATTTCTGTGAAACACAAGGCATTGAATTCCATCAATTTGACTCAAAAGTTTACGAAATTCTTAAACGTAATCCTGATAAAGAAGGAAACATTAAATGCAGTCTTTGTTCAAAATTCAAAAAAGCAACCGTCATTGATGCTGCTAAAAAATTAAACTGTACAAAAGTAGCTTTTGGTCATCATAGTGATGATGCACTAGAAACTTTATTTATGAATATGATCCACGGAGGAAAAATCGCAACTTTTCTTCCTAAAATGTATATGTCACGAACTGATACCACTTTTATACGACCACTCATTTATTCCTATGAAAGTGATATTACATTAGCTTTACAGAAAAATGATATTCCATTTGTTCCCAGTACCTGTCCTAATGATGGTTTCACAGAACGTCAGGCCATGAAAGATATGTTACAGGAATTATATGTGAATTATCCAATGGCCAAACATAATTTTGTCCACATGTTATCTAATGAAGAACAGGTTGAACTTTGGCATAAAACAGGTGATCATAAAGCTGAGAAAGCAAAAAAATCTGAATTATTAAAAGCAGAAAAAGACCTTCAATTAGTTAGACATGGTGAAAAACATTTCATTGTTTACCCGCCTTTTACTAACTCTAAAGGTCGTCGCCATCTTCAAATTACTCAAGAAGAAGCAGATTCTATATTAAATGGTAGTACAATTGAATCAATTTTCCTTACATATGATAAAAATGCGTAAAGTGCGCATTTTTATTTTATACTTTCTAAGAAATATGTTGCCTCCATATCAGCAGTAGATAAAGCAAAAGCTAGTGGATACATCTCAAATGCTGCACCGACATTTCTTGCTTCCTCACTGCCACTAAATCCCATATGATAGCGAATCGCAAATGCTTCTTCCCTGCTTAATCGCATAAATCCTGTAATGATATAAACACTTTTCTCCCCATGTCCATAAGGCAAGCGATCATCAAATTCATAATATGGAACCTGTACCCATTGATTATTTATTTTCTGATTGCGAACACTTTCCTTGTAACAGTTGATTTTACATATATCATGCAGTAAAGCAACAATCGCAATACTTTCTTCATCATAAGATAACTGATACTCTTCTTTCACTCGATCACGTTCAAGATAATCTTTTAAACAATCGTATACATGTAAACTATGTTCTACTAAACCTCCAGGATAAGAACCATGAAACCTTGTACTTGCAGGAGCAGTGAAGAAATCGGATTGATTACTTAATAAATATTCCAGCAGTTTATCACTTCCTGGCCGTTTTATATAATCTGTATAAATCTGTATAAATCTTTCTTTTGCTTCCATAAATAATAACACCCTTTCTGTTATCATTATAACAGTATTTCAAATAAAAAAGACAAAAAAAGCAGGCAATTGCCCGCAATTTCTTAACATAGAGTCCAGAAGGAGAGATCTTTCCCTGTATATACAGGTGGGTCTCCTGTGTAATTTTTTAGGATCCCTGCTGTTTACCCGGGATACGCAGGTTTTCAACACCAAAATACAACATCCGGAGTCCCTTATCTCTAAGTGTAGGAAAAATTTATACCTCCTGGACACTTATAGTATACCATGTATCCTATAAAATAATACCCTTGACTTTCTTTTTTTTCTTGTTCATAATTAACTATTTATCATCTAGATATATCTCAATTTTTTTAATCTGATATTTTAGCAGAAAGATTAGAAAAACGCAAATATAAGACCCATGTATAAAATCTAGAGGATTTCACAACCTATTATAAAGGAGGGATACCATGGCAGCAGCCCATAAAGGAGCTATTTCTTTTGGATTAGTCCATATTCCTGTTCAGTTATACAAAACAACAAGAGATACAGATATTTCTTTCCATCAGTTATGCAAACAAACACTTGAACGTGTTCGCTATCGTAAATATTGCGGTCATTGTGATACAGAACTTAAAAGCAGCGATATTATCAAAGGCTATGAATATGATAAAGATAAATATGTAACGATGACCAGTGAAGAAATTGATGCTTTAAAAGCAGATAAAGATCGAACAATCATTATCCTGCAATTTGCAGAACTGGAAGAAATAAATGATTTATACTATGAAAAGAACTATTATGCAATTCCTGAACCATATGCGGAAAAAGCTTATGAATTGCTACGAAAAACAATGCTGGATAAAGGAGTGGTTGGTATAGCAAAAACTGTCATTTCCACTAAAGAAACACTGATTGCTCTTTGTCCTACAAAAGACGGCATATTAGTAAAAACCTTATTTTATGAAGATGAAATAGCCGAAAATCCTAAAGCATTTAAAAAACCAAAAGTAAACAAATCAGAAGCTGATGTCGCAAAACAATTAATACAATCTATGACAAAAGCTTTTGAACCATCTGCATATAAAGATGAATTTCAAGAACGATTAAAAGCGGCTATTGAGGATAAAATCAATGGACAAAAAACTATCGAAGTCAAAAAGAATGATGATTCTTACACAAATCCAATCGATTTAATGGAAGCATTACAGCTTTCCCTTACCCAAACAAAATCGAAAGGTCGTAGAAAAAGAGTGAAACACTAATGGAATTCGATGCTAGAGATGTATCGCCTATGCTGATTGGAAAAGAACAGCCCCCATTTGAAGATGACGAATTCATTTATGAATGTAAATTTGATGGTATCCGCTGTCTGGTTTATATAGAAGAAAATAAAACAGATTTACGAAACAAACGAAACCTTTCCTTAAACAAAAATTTCCCTGAACTTATAAGTATTCATAAACAAGGAAAAGTAAAATGTATTTTAGATGGAGAAGTTTATATATTCAATAATGGGAAAACAGATTTCTTTCAAATACAAAAACGCGCCTTACTTCAGGATCCCTTTAAAATATCACTTCACTCTAAATCGTATCCTGCTTATTTTACTGCCTTTGATATTCTCTATTATAGAGATCACTTCGTAACTGATTTATCGCTTATGAAACGAAAAGAACTCTTACAAAAAGCTATAAAGGAACAGGGAAATCTTTCTATTTCAAGATATACTGATTTTGGTTTAGAGTTATTCGAAAAAACCAAAGCATTAGGTTTAGAAGGAATCGTAGCTAAACGGAAAGATAGCTTATATCATTGCGGTAAACGCACAAAAGACTGGATCAAATGCAAACATCTTTTAGATGAAGATTTCATAATCTGCGGATATATACCAAAAGAAAATGGGATATACTCTTTAATATTAGCACAGTATTCAGCTAATGATACACCTGTATATAAAGGACATGTTACTTTAGGTGTATCTATTAATTATCTTTTAGAAAACACAAAACAAAGTAATACTTCTCTATTTTCTAACATTCCCAAAGGAAATGAAGATGCCATATGGATTACCCCACCACTAGTAGGGTGTGTAAAATTTATGGAATATACTGAGAACGGTCATTTAAGACAGCCTGTATTTAAAGGCTTTCGTAATGATAAAAAACCAAAAGAATGCATTATAAAAGGAAGATAAATAATAAATCTTCCCTTTTTATATATACTTTCTTCTAATTATTATATAATCTACTCTATAAATTTCTTAAAAAAGACCATTCATCGACAATCAGTCAATGAAGGTCATTTATTACTTTATTCAGTTTCTGTAATCGCAATATGAAGTTCCTCTAACTGAGCTTCATCTACAGGTGTAGGTGCATCACTCATTGGACATTTCGCATTAGCATTTTTAGGGAATGCGATAACGTCACGAATAGATTCACTTTCAGATAGAATCATCGCAATACGATCAAGACCAAATGCTAGACCGCCATGAGGAGGTGTACCATATTTTAACGCATCGACAAACCAGCCGAAGTTTTCCTGGATTTTTTCTTCTGTAAATCCTAATACTTCAAACATTTTATCCTGCATTTCTCCATCATAGATACGTAAAGATCCTCCACCTAATTCATAACCATTTAAGACAACATCATAGGCAATCGCATGTACTTTTCCTGGATCTGTATCAATATACTGCATATCTTCATCTTTTGGACGAGTAAATGGATGATGCATTGCATACCAGCGCTGATCTTCTTCACTATATTCAAACATTGGGAAATCAGTAACCCATAAGAAAGAGAATTCATCTGTTTTCTTCAATCCTAACACGCTTCCAAAATGGTTACGTAATGCACCTAATACATTACATGTTGTATTCCATTTATCAGACACAATTAATACAAGGTCCTGATCATTTAACGCAAGACGATCTACTAGTGATTGAATTTCTTCTTCTGATAAGAATTTAACGATTGGTCCGCTTAATTCATTATTCATGTATTTTAAAGTAACTAAGCCTTTAGCACCGTTTTTCTTTGCTAAATCAGTAATCTTATCAATTTCTTTTCTTGTCATAGAAGCCATATTAGGCACTACAATTGCTTTGATACTGCCATTATTTGCTATACAGTCTGCAAATACTTTGAATGTGCAATTTGTAAATAAAGATGTGATTTCCTGTAATTCCATACCAAAACGATTATCAGGTTTATCACTTCCATAACGATTCATTGCTTCTTCCCATGTTAATCTTGGGAATGGAATAGAAAGATCCATACCTTTCACATCTTTCATTAATTTCTGAAGCATTTCTTCCATCATCGTCTGAATTTCTACATCACTTAAAAAGCTAGTCTCTAAGTCAACCTGTGTAAAGTCTGTCTGACGATCTGCACGTAAATCTTCATCTCTAAAGCAACGTGCGAACTGATAGTAACGTTCAAATCCTGATACCATCAATAACTGTTTATATAACTGAGGAGATTGAGGAAGAGCATAAAAACTTCCTGGATGTACACGACTAGGCACTAAATAATCACGTGCACCTTCTGGTGTACTTCTCCCTAACATTGGAGTTTCTATTTCAATGAATCCCTGATTATCCAAGTATTCACGCATACTATGTGTAATACGATGACGCATCATTAGTTTTTCCTGCATCACTGGTCTTCTTAAATCCAAATAACGATATTTCAAACGTGTATCTTCTAATGCATCTGTTTCATCCGCAATAATAATAGGTGTTGTTTCTGCACGATTTACAATCGTAACTTTGTTAACCTTAACTTCAATATCACCAGTTGCTAATTTAGGATTTTTATCCTTACGTTCTAATACGATACCTGTTGCCTGTAAGATATATTCATTACGAACATCCTTGATCTGATCAGAAATATCCTCATCAAATACTAATTGTGTAATTCCTGAACGATCACGTAAATCAATAAATACTAAAGATCCAAAATTTCTTCTTTTCGCAACCCACCCAATCAGTGTTACTTCTTTTCCTGCATCTTTTAAACGCAGTTCCCCATTCATATGTGTTCTTTCCATAATTCTCTCCTATCCTTCATGATGACATGTACAGTGTTCCTCTCCACATGTACATTCATGCTCATGCTCTGTTTCTCCAAAAATTTTATCCATAGCCTCAACGATTGAGTCAAGCGCAACATTCTGTTGTTTTTGAGTCGCAATTTCTTTAATTGCTACTTCCCCATTTTCAACCTCACGATCACCTACCATAATCGCAACTTTAGCTTTCTTGCGATCTACTGTTTTAAATTGAGCCTTAAAGGAACGATTTAAATAGTCCATGTCACAGCGATATCCTGCAGCACGCAGTTCTGTTACAATCTTTAATGCTAATGTTGAAATACCAGGAGTTTTTGGAGATAAATTTAGTATATATGCATCCAATTCTTCCTCTTCTTCTAAAGAAATACCTTCAGCTTCAAGCGCAATTAACAAACGTTCTAATCCCATTGCCCAGCCGATTCCACTCATTCCTTCTGGTCCGCCAAAATATTCTACTAAACCATCATAGCGACCACCAGCAAATACAGTAGACTGTGCTCCCATTTCTTTGTTTACTGAAACTACTTCAAATACAGTATGTGTATAATAATCTAAACCACGAACAAGTTTATCATCGACTTCATAAGGAATTCCTAAAGCATCTAAGCCTTCCAATACTTGCTGGAAATAAGCTTTACTTTCTTCGTTTAAGTAATCGTTCATTTTTGGCACAGATTTCATGATTTCTTTATCATGATCGATCTTACAATCCAAAATACGAAGTGGATTTTGTTCATAACGACGTTTACAATCTGCACACATATCTTCAATATCATTTTTGAAATGTTCCTTAAGTGCTTCACGATATGTTGCACGAGATTCATCATCACCTAAAGTATTGATTAACACCTTCATATCCTTTAAACCTAGTGCTGATATAAATGACCATCCTAATGCAATTGTTTCTACATCTAGTAATGGACTTTTAGCGCCAATTACTTCAACACCAAATTGATTGAAAATACGCATTCTTCCTTTTTGAGGACGTTCATGACGACATTGAGGTCCTACATAATACATCTTCATTGGCAAATCAGGATAACCATACATTTTATGTTCTACAAAAGATCTAACAACACCTGCTGTTCCTTCTGGACGAAGTGTTAATGAAGTTGAACTGTTTTCTAACTGGAATGTATACATTTCCTTATTTACCATATCACTTGAATCATTACCACGTTTAAATACATTGGTATGTTCAAAAATTGGTGTACGAATCTCCTGATAATTATATACATATGTAAATTGACGGATCATATCTTCTAAACGATGCCATTTACTGACTTCATTTGGAAGAATATCTTGTGTTCCTCTTGGTACTTGATAGTTCATATTGATTCCTCCTGCTATTCATTTTATCCAAAACGGATTTTTAATAAAAAAAGCGTCTCCAACAAAGGACGTCGGAAACGCGGTACCACCTTATTTCACTCAGAAGAGTGCAGCTTTGCCCTTAACGCGGGTAACGATTATCCATTTCCTGATAATTCCTCTAAAGTGTCAAGTTAAAGTTCCTATATAGAAGACTTCCACCATATGTCTTCCTCTCTATCTATATTTCCTAAAACCATTCTTTTTCATCGGATATAATAATAGTTTACTCATTTCTATATTCTTTGTCAAGGGTACAATTAAAAAAAGCGATACGCTTGGCATCGCTATGTTACTATTCACAGCCAATTAAAACCTGTCAAGTGGAAAACTAAAAGAAGTTGA
>URYK01000008.1 GCA_900552125.1 uncultured Solobacterium sp.
CTTTCAGTTCAATTTTCTGACCATGTTCGTCAGTTCCTGTCTGGAAAAATACATCAAATCCCTGTTGACGTTTATATCTAGCAATCGCATCTGTCAAAATAATTTCATAAGTATTTCCAATATGCGGTCTTCCTGATGTATACGTAATAGCGGTTGTGATGTAATACTTTCCTTTTTTCTTACAATCGTTACACATAATAATCCTCCTTATATAAAAAAGCCCTCGCCAAAGGACGAAAGCTTCGTGTTACCACCTTTATTCATGTATGAAAATCATACACCTCGTATCGTTAACGCCGATTATACGGTTTTTCCTACTAAATTCAAAAAAACGGTTCCAGGGCCATGTTCACTCCATCTTCATGGGAATTTCCACCAGCCATTCCCTCTCTATAGTTCCAATAAAAGCTACTCTTCCTGTCATTACCTTTGCAGTATCATTATATAGAATTATAGCCATAAACTCAAGAAAAAATACATAGAAATCGCATTTTTAATGAATTATATAACATATACAACAACGGCACTCTAACCCTGAGTATTCAGCATAATTGTATTGTTGTTTCAGACAAGCTGTAACTAATAAGTTCAAAAAGTAATTATACTCTGCAATCATAAAGGTAGTTATATCTATTTTTTCATACTTGCATACTAGTATCTACTTACTTTTTAATTTAACAAATAATATCATTAACACTAAAATAAAAAATGGTACTAAAGAACGCAAAAAAATCATGGTCCACATATATATATATCAAAAATAATTCGTTCTAAATTTATTATCATCTTCATCACCTTACACATAATAACATAATAAAAACAATTATATTCACGTAAATTTTGAATTTAAGATTTATTTAGAATTTTAAAGAACTGTTATCTTTCTATTTCTTGTCATGTAAAAAACTATTCACTTTAAATTTACCTTATGTAATAGACATTTGATAGACAAACTTACAGTTATATTAATTCATAAATGAAGAAAGACATATACCATGAGAATAGGAGATAAACTAAAAAAAGCTCGTATACAAAAAGAATATACGAAAGAACCGATAACAGAAAAAACTACTAGTTTCTAGACAACCAATCTCTAATAGGGAAACAGGAGTTTCCCAAACATACCTTGTGTTTATCTGTTTGCAAATAAGCGTGTTAGTGCCTCTTTTCCGTTGGAGTGAAATAACAGAAAAGAAATGACGATTCTGATGTATCTTGCTATAATGTGTACAAAGATAAATTTGAATTTGTAAATCATGAGAGGTGCAGAATATGCAAATAATTAAAATAACGTTCTTAATGCTATTAGTTATTATCGTTATTATAATTGTACTTGTATTTATTTTACGACTTTATAATGACAATAAGTATGGTAATAAAGGTTTAACTACATATGAGTATTATAAAAATGTGACTGATATAAATTTATATCCTAAAAATGTAGAAGGTGTTGATATAAAATATGTTGATGAAGGAGCCTTTCAAGGTTTCCATATGATTCCACACAATAAAATCTATAAAGGTGTTGTAGTTTGCTATGGCGGATCAGAAGGTGGTCCTAATTTTGAGGAAGCTGAACGATTAGCAAAAGATGGATATGAGACACTTGCAGTATTTATGTTTGGTATGAAAAATCAACCAAAAACATTAGCGAGAATTCCGTTGGAACAATTTGAAGATGTGCTCAAATATATCAATAAAACAATTGAAAATAAAAATCCGATTACAGTATTAGGTACTTCAAAAGGAGCGGAATATGCTTTAAATTTAGCAAGCAAGTATGAGGAAATTTCGAATTTAATATTAATTGCTCCATCTGCATATACATTTGCAGGATTAGATTCTAATGATTATGGATCATCTTGGACTTATAAAAATAAAGAATTACCTTTTGTTGATATAATGAAATCTTCTTACTCGGCACTAATTAAAAATATACTTATTCCAACGTTGGTTAAATCGCCGATTCAATATAAAGAGACATATGCAAGTGCTGTGAAACAAGATTTAGAGAATTATACTAAATTGATACCAGTTGAAAATATTAAAGCAAATATTTTGATGATTGTTGGTGAAGATGATAAAATGTGGGGAAGTTATGAAATGGCAAATATAATAAAAAAACAAAATGAAAAGGCTATTTTAGCTTCTTATAGAAATGCAGGACATGTTTTTGCAGGAGAAGGTGTATTAAATACTCCTGATATGAGAATTAAAACTGGTGGAAACTTAGAAAGCAATGAAAAGGCTAGTATAGAAAGCAATAAGACCATTGAGGATTTTTTACTACAACACCATAAAAAGTAAATGCTGAAAAAATAGGAATTATAGCTAACTACAAATTAAGGAGAACCCAAGGAAATGCTTCATTCATAAAATCAATAAAAGGATTTCCCTCAGTATAATTAGAGTAACAGCTATTATAGTAGATAACTATGCAAATTTTATAATTTTTCTCTATTTTGACAACTCTAACGTCTTCTTCTATTTTCTTCATCAATACTTTATCTCCTTTTAAACAAAATTTTCTTTCCCCTAATTTAAAAAAGTATCCTCAAAAGATACTTTTATTTATTTTGGTATTTTCCAATTTTTTGATCAATAGTTAGTATTTCTTTTTCTGGACAATAAACTACTTTTATATATGCAGATACTTTTTTTGCTCCTGCACGAACTGCCACATGCTGGCATTCCTTTACAACTTCCATTAATTGATTATAATCTTCCCCTTCAATCGTAGTTTCAAAAGGCCCTACTTCATATCTTAGACCAGTTCCTGCAATATAAGAAATTACTTCATCTACAATACGACATGTTTCCTGATCATCTAAAGTTGCCGGTAAAACTTGAATTGCGACACTTGCGCTCATTTTTTATCCTCCTCGCATAACATTCTTTCTGATTCTATAATTAAAAGACACGATTCCTTTAACTGTCTTTTCCATGGATTATTTTACTCCGAATAACTGTACATGACAAGATTGAAAAATCTTATTCCATTATTATATATAAGTTGATACAATAAAGACAAGTAAGGAGCTGATAATCTTGAAGAAGTTAAGAGTCGCAATCTTATGGATACTATGTATCTTTCTATGTACAGGAATTATAACTATGATTACATGGTATCGTTTTACTCCAGAAAGTATAGCAGGCAGTTCTATCACAACAGAAGAGACTGACATAACTAAAGTCACTACTTCATGGTTTGATGATTTTTTCTCACAGTATGAAGGTCCCTTTGTACCTTTTACTTATCGTATAAAAGATAAGAAAATAGAAAATATTTCTGTCTTAGATGAAGAACAAAATTTAATTCAGATTGATTATTTAATTAAACCCGTCAGCAATAATCTACAGTTTATCACTTATTATACCGCTTCACCACAAAATGATGGCTGGTATCTTTCCCAAGATGTATTACAATGGGAAAAAGAAAACAACACTTATACAATAGTTAGTAGAATCAGTCCTGTTCAATATCAGATTCAAACAGATGAATCGCTTCGCACACCACAAATACAGCACTATGCTATGGCAGATGAAGAAGAAACTTATGTTTTTCAAAATGAAAAATTATATGTAACTTACGATCATGGAAAAAATCTAATAGAAGTTCCTATTGCTTATAAAGATATTGCAGGAACTAATAATGGACTATATGATGAACAATTACCTGAGCATGGTTACATCGTTCAAAAGGATTTTACTGGTTTTGTTGGATATGATCAAAATGGCAGTTATTTGATCTATAGTAAAGATATGGGAAACAATTGGCAGACACAGCGTTTATTTCCTGTAAATTATCGCAGTGAAAACATTTATTTTAATAAAACAGAAACAAAATATTATTTAACATTAGCACTTGATCGTTCATTAGGAAATGATTATTACGCCACTTATGTAAGCAATAATCTAAAGGATTGGATTTCTATAAAGAACACAGAACTGAATAACTTAACTCCTGTAAGTTTTATTTCTGATGGAGTTGGATATTTCCAGGTAGGTACTAGTGAAAATGGTGATATTCTTGTCTATTATACGCAGGATGAAGGTAACTCTTATCAGACAATTACAATCCCTGCTCATGAAACTACATTCTTAGGTAATACGATAAAGCCTTTTAAAGAGATGGAATACGTTTATAAAGACAACAATAAAATCTATATGGTATTTTCTCAAGGAGAGTTTGGAGATTATACTAAGGATAATAGTTTAGTCAAAGGTCTATATGAATCAAGTGATGGAATTAATTTTACATTTGTAGAAGAATTTACAGAACCTGTTACGTTAGCCGGTTAGGAGGTATCTATGAAAAATTATAAAAATTGTTTCATTATCTTACTTTTAAGCATTATATTAGTGATCGCTGGATATGAATTTACATGTGGAGGCTTATTGGTTGTCTATTATAAAGACTATTCAACCGCAATATATTATCTTCTAAAAGGATTTCTTTTAACTTTGTGTTTTTTATTAATTGATTTCCGCAAGGAAGTAATTGTTGTTTTCCATAAAGATAAATCATCTATATAATTAAAAAACCAATGAGACAGTTAAACTGATTTCATTGGTTTTTTTTCTATTCTGATGCTTTTATAAAGCTTAATAATGCTCCTAATTTCGGGTAAGATGATGTTTCATCAAATTCTTTTTGAATACTTTCCTGATCAAGAACTCTTTGCGCATATGGATAGGCTACACCATTTTCTTTATCAATATGTCTTTCCAATAAATCTATATATGCCTGCATATAGCCAATGAAACGTACACAAATATCATCATTTACTTCTTCATTCAGCAGCTTTTTCAAAGACTTGATATAGTATCGAGCCATTTCATGTTCAATTAACATTCCATTTTCCACAAGTACTTTGCCTTGTGGACTAGCTTCTTTTAGTTTATCAAACAATAACTCTTCTTCTTTTTGATGGTGAAAAGTATCCGCATACTCAGAAAGATAATCTAAACAAGTAGATATCCACTTCTTATCTATATACTTTTGATGTAGGATTTGAATTGTCTGTTTCTTCATTGCCTGTAATACTTTACGAATAATTTCATGTTCTTCTTCCAGCATATCTCTCCATGTCTGATTTATTGATTTCTGATATAAATGACCACCGTCTTCTTTTTCTTCATATACAAACATTTCTGGAAGCATTTTATTAATCAGCTGTTCTCTTTCCCATATCCATAAAGATGCATCTCTAAAATAAGGAACCTGTGAATCATAATGTAAATAAATATGGGCATGATTATCCTCTAACATTTCGATAACTAAATTTCGATCACAAGGCATTCCATGAAGAAATCTTGCCTGATATTGTTTTACTATATCCTGTATATTACCATCCATTATATTGGTCTTTGCGAAAGGTTCTAAGACGTCTAAAATTTTATCTCGACCAAATTGTTCTACAAATTCCTGTACAAGAGAACCATGTTCCTGCTGTACATATAAAATCATACCCTGCAGACTTTCATGAATATTACCTTCATCAATATGATTTTCTAATGGAATCGTATGGAAAGGAAAGTTTTGTTTCTTATTCAGGGCATGGCAATATACCTCATTCCATGCGCTTAAAAAACAGATTCTTTCATATAATATATAATGAATCGGACCTAAGAACTTACTCATGAACATGCTCCTTTATTCTTTGCACAACATCTTGTAACTCTAAACCATGCAATTCACAAGCATCCTTTAAAGATTCAAACTGACTGCTTGGACATCCTAAACAATGGAAACCTGCTTCTATTAACACTTCTTCCATTCCATCATCGATTTTTAATAAATCTGCCATACTCATTTCTTCATAAGCAATTGAATCTTCTTTTAGACCAAATGCTTTTAAATCTTCTTCTACACTAGAAATTGTCCCAATTCCACAATTTTCCACAAGCCATGTCGCAACAGCCGGACTTATGAAAGCTGGAAGTGTTGGTCCTAGATGAATATTCTTAACACCTAAATGTAATAATGCCAATAATACGATAACTGCTTTTTGTTCATACCAGGCAATATTATAGGTAATAGGCAGATCATTAATATTTTCTAATCCAAATGCTTCTTTTAATTTTAATGCAGTCACAACTAAAGAATATGAATCATTACATTGTCCTGCATCTAATACTCTAGGAATTCCATGAATAGAGCCTAGATTTAATTTCAAATAACGATATTTTGCACATCCTGCAGTTAATATTACTGTATCTTCTGGTAAAGCTTTCGCAAATTCTGTGTAATAATTACGATTTGCATGACGTCCATCACATCCTGCCATAACTACAAAGTGCTTAATATAACCTTTCTTTACCGCTTCAATTACCTGATCCTGTAAAGCTTCTACTTGCGCATGAGCAAATCCCCCTACGATACTTCCACTTTCTAATGGTTTAGGTGGATTGCATTTTTTCGCGTGTTCAATTAAGGCAGAAAAATCTTTCTTTCCATTTACGGATGAAATGTGTGGTACACCATCATATCCTACTACACCTGTTGTATAAATACGATCTGCATAACTTTTCTGCACTGGAGTAATACAGTTTGTTGTCATCAAAATAACTCCATTAAAAGATTCAAATTCTTTATTCTGCTGCCACCATGCATTCCCATAATTACCTTTAAAATGTTCATATTTCTTAAAAGCCGGATAGTAATGAGCTGGTAGCATTTCACCATGGGTATACACATCCACACCTTGTCCAAGGGATTGTTCCAGAAGTTCCTGTAAATCATGCAGATCATGACCTGAAACTAAAATACCTGGTCGATTTCCTACTTCTAAAGATACTGTTGTCATCTCTGGGTTTCCATAAGTTGAAGTATTTGCTTCATCTAATAAAGCCATTGCGATAACGCCCATTTCACCTGTTTTATCTACTAATGCTAGGTATTCATCTAACGTATGTTCTTCCATTAAATAAACAAGAGATGAACGTACAAATGCAAATAATTCTTCATTACGATATCCTAATGCATTTGCATGATACATATATGCACATAAACCTTTTAAGCCATACATAATCAATTCCTGCAAAGAACGACGATTTTCTTCTAATTCCTGTAAGCTTCCTTCTTCCATTAATTCCTCAATAGTTTTTCCATGATAAGTAGAAAGAATTGCATTTTTAATATCTTCCACTGAGAAATTAGCATTTGTAATAGTCATAAACAGATTGTTCATGATTTGATCATCATTTGCAGTATTTTCCTTAGCTGCATATTTGCTGGCCTGTATTAAAGCATCCTGCAGATTTGCGCAATCAGCAGTTTTTCCACACATACCTTTCACAGTACATCCTGTATTATTCATCGTTTCCTGACATTGAAAACAAAACATATTATTCATTTGATAAAACTCCTTTCTGTATTAGCAGCATTCTGCTATCCTGCATTGCCTGTAAAGCATGCAGTTCATTTGCTGGTATTTCAATTCCTTCCAAAGCATTCAATATTTTCTTCTCAGATGCTATGGAAAACTGAATTTCTCCTTCAAGCACCAGCACAAACGCCTCTCTTGAACTTGTATGTGCTGATATACTTTCATTTTTTGATAGTGCAAACAAAGTAACACTACCAGTCTGTGCGATAATTTTTGACACAATAGCTCCTTGTTGTATCGTAGCTAACTCATTCAATGAAACAATATTCATGTTATTGCCTCCTTCATCCACTGCATTAGTATACAATTTAGGTATAAAAAAAGCGGTAATCTAAATTACCGTTTTAAAGTTTCCATCTTCATCAATTATCAGCAACCCTTCATCTACCATTCGATATAATTCTTTTGACAAAGCTGGACGACTTACTCCTAAATAACTAGCCATTTCATGTCTCTTTAAGGTTATTCCAGGCTGTTGATTTATATACTCAATTATTTTTTCCTTTAGACTATCTTTCATTAAAATCTTCATTTTTTGTGACAAAGTATATGCCTTTTTAGATAACATAACATTAAGATTTGCGCTAATTTGCGGAAAATCTGAAAGGATAGAACGAGGTATTAATAAGACTTTGCTTTTTTTCATTGCCTCTGCATAGAAGGGAAATGGCATATCTAAAAATAAATATACTTCTCCAAAACAATCATTTGGTTCACTTATAATTGTCATAATGTTCTTAGTCCCATCTATTGTGTTATCACATACACATATTTGACCTTCCAGCAATACATATAAATATTGAGGATGTTCTTCTTTATGAAAAACAACATCTTGTCGTTCAAAAGATTTTACTATTGACATTGCATATAATTTTTTCATGTCTTCATTTGATAAATTTTCTAATATATTAAAAGTACTCATTTTATTCTCCATTTTACATTGCGAATGCATTGCATATCTTAATCACAAAACGCATGTATGCATATAATTCTTTATATGTATTCTTTTGAATACGTACTGTACAGGAATCAATAAGTTCTACACCATCCATACGTGATACAAATTCTGCATTTCGTGCATGATGAAAGGTAATATCCATTTTATGATTTGTAGCTGGATAATCATCGCAAGGATAAGCCAGTTTCTTCATAGAGTGAATGGCTTTTTCATAACGCCTTTCTAATTCTTCCCAGCTACAGCATATAGCACATTGAGAAGAAACAGCTTTTTTTGTTTCCACAAAAGCAAATGGTTTCTGCAGTTCTTCTTCTAACTGCTGTTTTAGTTCATGATCTCCACTAATTAATGTAACAGGAACTCCATATTCCCAGGCTAAACGAGCATTAATTCCGCTTTCTCCCATCTCTTTACCATCTACTTCGATTTTTCTAACCATAGTACCCCAGACAGTATGTGACATTACTCCTGATGTATTACTGCGACAATGATATCCTATAAAACATACCGCATCAAAAGAATCATCTAATCCTTCCATCATGCCATATGCCTTATATGCTCCATTACTAACTACAAGAGAAGCATGCTTATCTAATCTGGAGGCTAAAAGATTATCCATATTTCCATGTCCGTCATTCACTACTATTTCCTCTACACCATTATCTAACAGCAGTCTTATAAATAAATTAACTTCTTCAATCATATTTGTGCGATATTCTTCATATTCTCTTCCTGATTTCACGGTATAAGCAGGATTTGCATTCCCCCAGATACCTTCAATATCTGCAGATATATATACCTTCTTCATAAAATAGTCCTTCTTTCTTTATGATGAAAACAGGCAAATTTGCCTGTTTTCTTACATTTTTGCTTGTAACATTAACTCTACTAAGGATTCACCCTCTTCTGGGCAATTGCATTTTCCAATGCGTGAAGAACCTTCCATATTATAGAAACCACTTCCTGCACTGACTAGAAGCTTATTATTAGTAGCAATCTTCAACAATTCAGCCATCTCTTTCTTTGTATGCATTGGATGGAATACTTCAATACCTTGAACTCCCATATCCAACACTTCATCCAACAAATCAGGATCATAGGATAATAGCTTACCAGGATGAGCAATTACAGAAATACCTCCTGTCAACTCTATTACATCTAAAATATCTTGAAGTCTTGGATATTTCACTGGAACATAACAAGGTTTTCCATATACAAAGTAATCTTTATTCAATGCTTTCCAGCCATATTCATCATGCAAATAAGGCTTTAATAAAGGACAATCAAAATATTCTGGACGATTTAATACATGTTTAGCAATCAATTCCCCGCTTATACGCTGGAAACGATTATTCTTTAATAAACGTTCTTCATCAATATTACGTCCTAACAATGCGCTAAATCGACGAACACGATCAATACTTGCTCGTTTTTCATTTACTAAGCTTTCATTTTCAATATGTGCGAATAATTCACTATTATATTGGATAAAATAACCTAGAACACGAACACGTTTTCCATGTAAATCACAATTAATTTCAATACCTGGAATATATCGTACTCCATACAGTTCACTCATTCGCTGTGCTACGCTATTAGCTTTTGCACAATCTAAATCCGTAATAGAGATTGTTTTAATATTATTACGTTTTGCATATTGAAAAATTTCTTCAACATTAAACTGACCTTTATCTGAGAAATTAGAATGTATATGAAGATCCATAGAATTTATAGGCAAATCATTCTGTTTTTCCTCTTTCGCCACAGTAGCTATCTCTTCTTTTGGTTTCTGTTTTGGTTCTATCTTAACAACTCTTGTCCCGGTAAACACATCAATGATAGAACGGCAGCGTTTATCCACTAATATAAACAATCCATTTAACATCCAATAAACAGCTACCCCAAATATATTAGTAAAAAACATAAGTATTATAAATGGTATGGCAAAACCTATAACTTCACGTACAATTAATTGTTGTCTGCTTGCTTTCTTTCCACTTTTCTTAACCACTTTAAACTGAAACATGCGCATTCCAATACTTTGACCGCCTGTCAGCTGATATACGTAGGAATTGAAAAATAATATTGAAATCACAAGCAATACCCCGATAAACAGAGTAATTAGCCTCATCCCGGAAATGCTTAAAATACTACCTAATACTGCTAGTAAAATAACATTCCATATAGCTATAGGACTTAACATAACACAAAGATCCATACAAAAAGACAATAAACGTTCTTTGCAATCATGAACTGTTAAGGGACGTACTCCATCAACGACTAATTGATAAGATTTTTTGCCCGCTGGTGTTTTACTTTTTACTTTCATGCCTTCACCTAATCTCTTTCTTTATCTCGTAAGGTATACCCTTTTCCTATTTATCTCATATCAATATTATACTACAGAATCCTTATTTGTATATGTGATTTCTTCATTTAAGAATATTGTAATAAATTCAGATACTCGTTATATAATAACGTAATAGAATTTTAAGATAAAACATCTTGTATAAATCGCTTCTCTCTTATATTATATATAAGTCATACTGGAAAGGGGGTCTTTTATGTTTATCAATCATAAGAAACATTTATCCATGTTATGCTTCATCATATCCGCATTAACTATGATATTTTACCTATTTCTTACGATTAAGAATATCTTATCTTTTACTGGCATCCTTTTCTATTCTATGATTATATGTGGTACTCTTATTATCGGAATTTTATTTTATAATCAGAATTGTACACAAGACATACAATCACGCAATCTTCGTTTCATGGGATATATTTTATTTGCTTTCTATATATTCCAAATTATTTATTTATTATTTTTCGCTAGTGAATTTGCGCGAGATTATGTTGATTTATCTTCTATTTCTTATAAAGAAGCACTGCTTAGTCAATGGACATACAATACAAATCTTATCCCCTTTACTACAATTCAGCAGATGATCAATATCTTCTATATTCCATCTATCAGTAATAATATTCCTCTCATTAACCTAATAGGTAATTTTATCGCATTTATGCCATTTTCTTTATTCGTACTTATCCTATTCCCAAACGAAAAGAAATCATATAAATTTTTACTCATAATGGCAATAATTATCATTGGTGTAGAAATCACTCAATTTTTCACTCTAACAGGTAGTATGGATATTGATGATTTTATACTTAATTTTGGCGGTGTTGTGTTCTCTTATTATATATTGCGTTTTCCTCCAATATATTCTTATGTATCAAAACTAATAAAATAATAAGAATAAATTAAACTTATTATAAAATTGTAGAATTAGCACAAAGTATCATAGAAAAATAAAAAAAAAAGAATTTCATAAACTAATAGATGAATGAAAAAAAGAAATATGCATATAGCAAAATCTGAATTCTGGTTATCTCGAAGAAAGAATGTTAATATCTTCTATTGTGACTAAAAAATCACTTAGCATATGCTCAGCTAAGTGATTTTTTTTATTTTAAAACTTCAAGAACTGTCTGCTTTAAATCCTCTGCAGTTAATTTAAATTCTTTCTGTAAGAAATCTGGTGTACCTACTTGTCCAAAACATTCATTTACACCATGTCTCTTAAATTTAACTGAAATACAATTTTCTGCCAATACTTCTGCTACAGCGCTTCCTAATCCTCCGGTAATGGAATGATTCTCAAATGTCACTACAGCCTTTTTCCCCTTAACTTCATTCAATATTAGTTCTTTATCAATTGGTTTAATACAAAACATATCAACTACTTCTGCAGAAATACCTTGTTTTTCTAATTCTTCAGCACAATCTAAAGCATCACTTACTATTTGACCAGCAGTTATTATCAAAACATCTTCCCCTTGTTTCAAGATATTTCCTTTACCAATTTCAAAAGTTGATCCTTCTCCATAAACATTACGTACATCTTTTCTATTTGCACGAATATAATGAATACCTTCCATTCTTGCATATTCACGAATGATCCATTCTAATTGAACCGCATCTGCTGTATCACAGATAACAGAATTAGGAATTGCTCTTATTAATGCTACATCTTCCCATGTAGTATGAGTTCCCCCATTAGGTCCAGCCGTAAAGCCAGGATCTGAACCATAAATATTTATTGTATTACCTGCATAAGCTCCAGATAAGAAAATCTGATCATATACTCTACGAGTTGCAAATGGTCCAAATGAATGTACAAATGGCTTAAATCCAGTTACAGATAATCCTGCTGCTACCCCAACCATGTTAGCTTCAGATATTCCGCATTGAATAAAACGATCTGGATTTGTTTTCTGAATTTTAGTAAATCCGCTAGCGCCGCCTAAATCAGCTTCTAACGCAACTACTTTATCATTTTCTTTCATGATATCCTGCAAGGTTTCAACTACAACCATGCGTAATTCTTTACCTTTTTTACTACGATCACTGCTTAGAGTAAACATTTTAATGCCCCTCCATTTCAATAAATGTTTTTAATTCTTTTATTACTTTATCTGCTTCATTATTAATTTCATCGTTATTAAATTTCACTGAATGGTTAGATTCCATTTGTTCAAAATAAGGAATACCTTGTCCTTTGATTGTATCTAAAACAATACATACTGCCTGATTTTTTACTTGCTTAGCTTGAGTAATAGCTTCATCGATTTTTTCAATATCATTCCCTTTTACTTGTTGAACATGGAATCCAAAAGCTTTCATTTTATCTTGAATACTAAATGGATTCATAACATCCTTAGTATAACCATCTAATTGACGTTTGTTATCATCAATAATAACAATACAGTTATTCAACTTATAATGAGCGATATACTGAAATGCTTCCCAACATTGTCCTTCATTTAATTCTCCATCACCAACAATTAAATAAACATAGCGATTTGAACCTTTCATCTTCATTCCAGTTGCTATACCAGCTGCTGCACTTGTACCTTGTCCTAAAGAACCAGTAGTCATGTCTACACCAGGAGTTTTTAAGCGATCTGGGTGACTAGGAAGATTTGTTCCACCATCATTTAATGTCATTAGCATTGATTTATCAAAATAACCTTTTTCAGCTAATGTTGAATACCAGGCTGGTCCAGAGTGACCTTTAGATAAAACAACCATATCACGATCTTCCATATCAGGATTAGTTGGATCAATATGTAAATGTTTACCATATAATACACTCATCAACTCTACAATAGACATTGAACCTCCTAAATGTCCATATCCTCTATGTTTTAACATTTCAAGAATATCAAGTCTAATTTTAGCCGCAAATATTTCTAATTCTTTTAATTTTGAAGCTTCCAAACGTAATACCTCCTCCATAAATTAGCAAAAATTTGTAAAGAAAAAGAAGGATGGAAGAAACAGCCTTCTTTTTCAATTATTTTTTAAAGACCAAATGCTTCTTTCAGCTTAGTTTCCATTTCATTTAGATCCATTAATTGATTCAATACGATTTTATTTTTGAATTGAGTCATCTGTGGAGCTAAATCGGCACCTACTACAAATAAATCAGCACTATTTTCTGTGATTTCAGAAAGTGCTGTATGAGATACGCTTACTCCTGAAATACCTAATTTTTTCAATACTTTTTCAACATTCATACTTACGATCATACTGCTTCCTAAACCTTGACCGCAACAGCACATAATACTTTTAATTTCCATCTTTCATTACCTCTTTTCTAAGCTTCTTCAGCTTTATTCTTTTTAGGTGCAACATAGTTGTAGATAATTGGAATTAAGAATACTACAACGCAGACAATTAATAATCCAGAACCTTGGATAAACTGTGCGATATTTCCGAAGATAATTCCCATGATTGAGAAGTCAGCATCAGAGAATGTACAGTTAGCAAAGTTCAATGAACCCATAACTGGCATACAGATTGCTGGTAAGAATGTAATTAATAAACCGTGCATAAAGCTTCCGAATAGACATCCTTTTAAACCACCTTCTGCATTAGCGAATACACCAGCAGTTGCTCCACAGAAGAAATGTGGAATAACACCTGGAAGAATCAATGCAACTGGCATCAAACTACTATTAATGAATCCAAGAACGAATAGACCAACAATACCACCTAAGAATGATACCAAGAATCCAATCAATACAGCATTAGGTGCATATGGGAATACTACTGGACAGTCGATTGCAGGAACAGCACCAGGTACAAGTTTTTCAGCAATACCACGGAATGCAGGAACGATTTCTGCAACTATTAAACGAACACCACTTAGAATAATATATACACCACCAGCAAAGCTTAAGCCACTTGTAATTGCCCATACTGCCCAATGTGTTTTTGTTTCAGCACCAACATTTAATAATCCAGCTAAGTTAGGATAAGTTTCTAATACTGTAGCAGGATCAGCATCTAAGATACCTTTTCCAACTGCAACAGCTGTAACAATTAAGAAGAATACTACCATTGTTAGACCAATTGCAACTGTTGTATCACGTAAGAATGTTAAACGTTGTGGGAAACTAACTTCTTCTGTAGATTTTCCTTTTCCTTTGAAAAGTTTTCCACATTGTGCTGCAAACCAATAACCAGCTCCACCAAAGTGACCAAACCCTAATTCATCTGTTTTAACAATTTTTGTCATTGTAGGCTGACAAATCGCAGGTGAGAAGCCCATGATGAATCCTAGTAGTAGTCCTCCACCTAACCATAACTGCCAGCTTTCCAGACCACCAACATTTAAGATAACAGCTAACATACAAGCCATGTAAAGAGTATGATGACCAGTTAAGAAAATATAGTGTAATCTAGAGAAACGAGCCAATATGATATTGAACACCATTCCTAAACACATGATATATGCAGTGTCTGCAGCGAATTCCTGAAGACCAAGAGATACAACTGCTTCATTATTTGGTACAACACCCTGCATACTAAATGCATAATTAAATAAATCACCGAATGCATTTAGCGATCCTGTCTGCAAGAATGATGAACCAGCAGACAATACCAAGAATCCAACAATTGTTTTTACTGTACCTTTGACGATTTCTTCAATTGGTTTTCCCTGCAATGATAAACCAATCAAGGACATCAGACCTACAAGAATTGCAGGTGTAGACAATATGTTAATAATAAAGCTTAACATGAAATACTTCCTCCCTTTCTTTCTTAAACGCTATTCTTCACATGCACTATTAACGAATAATTCGTATATTTCTTTAGGGCATGTTGCGTCCAAAATCTTTTTTATCTTTCCTTCATCAGAAAAGATATTTGAAATTGCTTGAATCCCTTCCATATGAGATTCTTTATCTTTGGCAACCAATGTTACCAAAACACGAACATCATAGCCATCAGGTTTAAATTTTACTGGTTCATTTAATACCGTAACAGCCATCTGCGTATCATTAACACCTTGCTGATTACTAGCATGAATTAAAGCTAGATTTTCACAAAGTACATAATACGGTCCAAGATCTTCTGTGATTTTATAGATAGCTTCTTCATATGCTTCTGTACAATAATTTTGTTCGATCAAAGGTTTACAAGCGATATGAATTGCTTCTTTCCAATCTGTTACACGATCTTTCAAATAACAATTTTTTTCTTTTAATAAATCTTCTATTCTTGCCATAACCTTACCTCTTTACATCTATAATTATTTATTTTTTATTGTACAAATACAAGACCAATTCTTTTCTCATATTTGTGCAAAATGTTAGATTTATTTGAATATGTAATCGCTTAAGCTTCTTCTTCAGCATATTTTCTTATATATTCACGTATTTCTTCTTTATCTTCCATCCCAACTAAATAATCAATACTTTTCTTCTTTGAAAAAATATTTAAAACATCATTTAAAATACGAATATGCTTCGTTTGATCTTCAGCACAAAGAACAATGACAATACGTGCCTGTTTTCCATTTAAGAATGTCACCGGCTCCTTGAATGTAGTTATTGCGACATCAAGCTGCTTTACCCCTTTTTCTATTGCTGCATGTGCAAGCACTAATCCATCTGCTAAAAACATCATTAAACCACGATGTTTCTGATCGTAGATAATTGCCTCTATATATTCCTCTGTAATTGAATCATCTAACAATAAAGGACGACACGAAAAACGTAAAGCTTTTTCCCAATCATAAGTTTCCTTACATATCTGAATATGGGTTGCCTTTAAATAATAAACTAGACTTTGACCGTAATTGCGATGAGGAACATTTCGTATTTGAATACTTGTATAATAATCCTGTAGATCTTTCTTAAATTCTTCCATCTTTGATGGTTCAATATAGCTAGTCGCAAGCCGCATAATATCCTGAATCTGTAAATTTTCATGTGGCTCTGTATAAATACAATTTCTAAGAATCGTAACACGATCCTGATCTGTTAATATTGGATGAACAACAATCAATTTTTTTTCATTTGACAATACTACAGTAGAAATAACCACATCAAAATCATGATTTTGCGTATATTGACTTAAAGGCAGGTTAACAATTTCTGTCGCTTGCGGTACTAAAGAGGCTACCTCATTACGCAACATATTTCCTGTTCCTATTCCATTAGGACAAATAATTAAAATACGTAGATTTCTTATTTTAGGCTGACTTGTTGATAGAAAAGCACCAAAATGCAATGTAATGTATGCTACTTCTGCATCAGAAATCAGACAACCTAATTTTTTCTCCAAAAATGCACAGGATTTTTTTGTAATTTCATAAAGATCTTCATATTCTGTCTTTATGCTGTTTAACATCGGATTTCCTAATTGAATACCATAGCGATATCGATATAGTGATGTTTTTAAATGTGCATTTATAGCGTTCACCAATTCTTCTTCCTGATCAAAGTAAACGCATGTTAAACGTTCAAATTCATGAACCAAAGCTCTTGACATCTCATAAGTTTCACCCTGCTCCTTCATGACATTTACTGGTATTGTCTGAAGCCGTGAACCTAAAAGATGAAGAGTTACATAGATTCTTTCTCCTCCTGCTAGATCTGGAAAATACTCTGAAACCAGCTGATATTCCTTAGTCTCTACAATTTCTTCCTCATCCATATCGCTAAAAGATAATTCATCACTTCGATTATGAATAGACGCCATAAAAACAGCTAGAGTAGGAAGAATTCCACTCACATACTCAGCCTCTAACTCTCTTTCTATATTTTTAAGTTTCTCCAATATGATTTGAAAACGTTCTTCATGAGAAAGTACTACTTTTTGACCATAAGCTTCCCATAAAATAGGAAAAAGCATAAAGAAAATTGCTCTTTTCTTTATTGTATCTCCGACAATACGATATCCGCTTTTTATATCGTAAGATAGTTTTAAATTATAGTTTTCTAAAAAACGAGTAACATTTTTTAAGTCATTAATAATTGTATTGCGACTCACTTGGCATATTTCCATAAAATCTTCCACATATAAAGCATGATGTCGAACAATAATAGCACAGATTTCTAATCTAGTACGTTCATCTGGGGTATAAACCTGATAAATATCATTTTCATAATCTACTAGTACTTCCTGTATTTTTCTAGCATGCTCACTCGTAACATAAATTCCTTTACCTCTTTCCTGCACGAGTTGTTCTAAACCCTGCTCCTGCAGCCAATCATTAATTTTATTTATGTCATAGTAAACACTTCTTTTAGAAATAGACATTTCATCCGCAACATCTTGAATTTTCAAGTATCCACCTGCATATATTACTCTTTTTAATATTTCTTGACATCGCTTATCAAGGCTGAGCATAAAACTCATGTATATCCCTCCCGCAATTTTATGGATTTACACTAATCTAATAGTCTTTTTATTTTCTTATGATACGGCGTTCCTTTTAAATTCACTTTTGCTTTCTTTAAATACATTTCCATTTTTTCTTTATTTTTCTGGTATGAGTATTGCAAGCCTAGCAGATACTGTAATAATCCAATTTGTACTAGCTGATCTTCTCTTTGATATTTCTTCACTTTTTCTATTTCTTTATCTCTTAGCAGACTCTCAATTTTCTGAATATCTTCACTTTTCTTTTCTATAATGATTCTATATAACATCTGGTCATATTCTAATTCATCTTTATTAGCACTATGCTCCATATGTTCTAAAAGTCTTTTACATATTTCTTTATTTTCTCTATCCAAAAAATAAAAATATGTCTGACTAGCTATCTGATATGCCTGTTGCTTACTTAATTTGTTATCTAGCATCTTTTTAGTCTGAGCCTCTATTTGTCGATTATCTCCTTGTGATAAATACACACGCAGTATGTTATAATTTCGATCATATTCTCTAAAGAATAAACTAAACAAATTACTGTTTAACATAATTAATACTTTTTCATAATTCCCTTGATGTAAATGTTTTAATACTCGATTCCATAAGATACTACGTATTATAAACGGAATTGCGATAACTAGCATTATAATTGCCAGCATGACTAGAATCAAAACTCTATTCATATATTTCACTCCTACAGATATAATTTCTCTTCTATAAAATATCAAGCTATAAGAAGGAAATCAAATCCAATTTATTTCACAATAAATGACAATTTTTGCAAAATATATAAAAATAAAACACCATATATTTTATAGATGCGATTATAAAATATATGGTGTATAAAAATTTTTATGAAAACGGCAGAAATATTTCCGCCGTTAATATGTATGAATTATTCAGCTTTTCCGTAAGAACCGAATTCTTTCATCATAGCAATTACTTTGTCTTTAATTGCATCTGCACCTGGTTTCAACAATTTACGAGGGTCATATCCTTTACCTTCTAAGTCTTTACCAGCTTCGATATATTTACGAGTTGCTTCAGCAAATACTAACTGTAATTCAGTATTAACATTAATTTTAGAAACACCTAAAGAGATAGCTTTCGCAATCTGATCAGCAGGGATTCCTGAACCACCATGTAATACTAGTGGTTTTCCGTTTGTTACTTCCTGGATTTCAGCTAAACGATCAAAGTTTAATCCAGCCCAATCAGCAGGATATTTACCATGGATGTTTCCGATACCAGCAGCTAGGAAATCTACACCTAGATCAGCGATAGTTTTACATTCCTGAGGATCAGCTAGTTCACCCATAGATGTAACACCATCTTCTTCACCACCGATTCCACCAACTTCACATTCGATAGATAATCCTTTAGAATGAGCTAATTCGATCATTTCTTTAGATTTAGCTAAGTTTTCTTCAAATGGATAGTGAGAACCATCAAACATTACTGAAGTAAATCCAGCTTCGATACAAGCTTTAGCTCCATCATAGCTACCATGATCCAAGTGCAATGCAACTGGAACAGTGATTCCTAAGCTATCATGAATTTCTTTAACCATAGCAACTACAGTTTTGAATCCACACATGTATTTAGCTGCACCTTCAGATACACCTAACATAACTGGTGATTTAGCTTCTTCAGCTGCTAATAAAATTGATTTTGTCCATTCAAGGTTGTTGATGTTGAATGCACCAACTGCATAGTGACCTTCGTGTGCTTTTTTAAGCATTTCTGTTGCAGATACTAATGCCATAATTAATTCCTCCTTTAGTATTTTACCACTATTATTCTACTTCATTTTTCCCTATTTGAAAAGCATTTGAATACATATTTTCAAAAATGATATCTAATTTCTATGTTTCATCATTCATGATTTCAATCATCATCAATTATATTAAACACAAATATAGACACAAGTAGATAAATCAGAAGCAGTACTTTCATCATACCCATAATTAGTATGCCTATACTCATGTATAAATCATTCTCTTTTCTTTCATCAATAAACTAAAAAAGAATGGACTATGCCATTCTCTTAAAAGTCATCTTCAGAAGCTTTAACGGTTTCTTCCTCTTCTTCATAATCTTCATCAGCTTCTTCATCAATAATGATTTCTTCTGTATCCACAACAACTTCATTATATGTGTGGCGTTCTCTTAAATCCCATTTATTGTCTTTAAGATTTACAAAACGATCATCAAGAGATAAATCACTATAGAACTGTGCAATATTGTCTTCTTCCTGTTGCTTTGTAAATCCCATGATCTGAGAAACTTCTTCCCATAAATTCAAGAAAACTAAAGCTTTATTTTTCTCTGTCAATATATCATGTGCTACATCAATCATCGGTTTTTTCATAATACTAAAGAATCCTCCTACATTTTTTCAATTGCTTCAATGCCAATTAGATCTAAAGCGTTTCTTAAGGTTATTTTCGTAGCCTTCAGCAGCGCCAGTCTTTGTGCAGAAAGCTCTGGATGCTGAGGATCATTTACTTTACATACGTTATAGAAACTGTGGAAATGCTGTGCTAGCTTCTGAATATAGTTACATACCTTATGAGGAGAACGAGTACGCGCTGCATCACTCACAACATTTGTAAACTCATTGATATATTTCATTAGTGCTATTTCTTTTTCATGTGTCAGTAATTCATAGCTATCCGCTTCTTTGATTCCATCTGCCTGACGAAGAATAGAGCAAATTCTAGCATGTGCATATTGTGCATAGTATACAGGGTTATCATTACTTTGTTTTCTAGCTAATCCTAAGTCAAAATCAAAATGTGTGTCTACTGCGCGCTGTACAAAGAAATAACGAACTGCGTCAACACCAACTTCATCACAAAGCTCACGAATCGTTACTGCATTCCCAAGTCGTTTGCTCATTTTAACTTCTTCACCGTTTTCCACAAGTCTAACCATCTGAATGATGTCAACCTGTAATTTATCCGGATCATTTCCTAAAGCTTCTATACTTGCCTTTAAACGTGGGATATAACCATGATGATCTGCTCCTAGTAAATCTACCAGTAAATCATATCCACGGTCTAACTTATCCTTATGATATGCAATATCTGGTACTAGATATGTATAAGAACCATCTTTTTTTCTTAATACACGATCTTTATCATCACCAAATTTAGTTGTCGCAAACCATAAAGCTCCATCTTCTTCATAAGTTAAGCCTTTTTCAGCAAGCACTTCCAATGCTTTTTCTACTTTTCCATCATCACGAATTTTTTGTTCACTGCTCCAAACATCAAAATGAACACGGAAGTTATCTAAATCGCGACGTATTTTTTCAAGCTCAAACTCAATTCCTTTTTCCTTAAAGAATTTCAAGTTTTCATCTGAATATTCAACATACTGTTCCTTATATTCTTCAGCTAATGCAATCGCAATCTTTTTAACATCCTCTCCATGATATCCATCTTCAGGAAGAGTGAAATCAAGCCCTAGATGCTCACGATATCTAGCCTGTAAGCTTTTTCCTAAATTCACAATCTGATTTCCAGCATCATTTACGTAATATTCACGACATACATCATACCCGCTAGCTTTCATCAATCGTGTAATACTATCACCCCAGGCAGCTCCTCTTGCATGCCCTAGATGAAGATCTCCAGTTGGATTTGCGGATACATATTCCACATTTACCTTCAATCCATTACCAGAATCATTGTGTCCATAGTTATCTTGTTCATTTAATACACGAGTGATAATTTCCGCAAGAGATGTATTTTTAATAGTGAAGTTTATAAATCCAGGTCCTGCAATATCACATTTCTCAATTGCACCCTGTTCCATATCCAAGGAGTCTACAATAGACTGTGCAATAACTCTAGGATTATTCTTTAAAACTCTTGTCAGCTGCATTGCGACATTGGTAGAATAATCTCCATGACTCTTATCCTTTGGAATTTCAATCACAATATTTTCAATATCTAAATCCTGATCAAATGCTTTTTTAACCGCATCTTTTAATACCTGTTTCAAATTACTTTCTATCTGATTCACACCAAATCCTCCTTTATGACCCATAAAATCCGATATCCATCAGTAACCTCATCACCACTAAGAATATCATACTCAATGGCTATAATATTTTCCTTTTTAATATATTTATGCGTAAAAACACCAATATCAAACATTCCAAATTCTGACATAACAGAACCTGCTGTGGTCTTATTGTGTTCAAATGATAATTGGGTAACCAATTCTCCTTTGCGCTCAATCTTTAGTCCATCATTTCTAGCTTCTATAGTCACTTTTGTATCACTGTCTTTTTCTTTATATGAAAGACTAAGACAGCCATCCTTATTCGAAAAAAAAGCCTGACCTTCATACATGAGGTAGCGTTCATTTGTATATAAATGTTTTTGCTTCACAACAATGTATTTTTTCATGTCCTCACCACTTATCATGAGCATTATAGCAGAAATTGTGTATCGTGCAACCTTTTTTTCATAAAAATATTCATTTTTTTCATATCCCTTTTTTCATCTCTAGAATTTTATAAAATGATAACTATATTCTACTAGTGCAATAACCTACACTATATTATAAAAGTAGAATATATTTTATATTCTACTTTTATAATATGAACTGTTGTTCAATTCTTGTTTATATTTTTTTACTTTCATTCAAATCAATCAAAAACAAGATACAAATCATTCATCATTATTTTAATCAGAAAAAAATCCTTCCTTATATTATATATAGACTTATAATTTACATCATCAAAAATACAAAAACTCTTCCTTATATTATATATATGCAATTAAAGAAAAAATATACCTATTAGTCTTAATTACATTATACTATAAATACACAACTTATTTCTTCATTTATACATAATATACTTTTATTATATTCTATAATTATAATATAGTATTGAGCATATTCTATTTTTTTAATTATGTATAATATACTATAAATATATTAACTTTTTTCAATCAAAGTATCATACTTAATGTAGATTAATCACATATAATAATTTCATTATATTCTATTATTTGAATATAAACTAAATTTGATTTTGTGTTTAAAACTCATACATATGCTCACACTAGTAACATAGAGGTGTTCATATGAGAATTGTTCGTAAGCTAATCCTAGGAAGTATATTTCTAATCCTATCGTTGCTCCTTGCTGTTTATATATATGCTTTTGTAAATCGTTTATCATTAGATGAACAACGTAAGAATATTACTGTCTATGATATAAATGGTGATGTTCTCTATGAGTCAAATTTCAAGAAAACAATGAAGTGGACAGATTTGGATGACATACCTCAGTTTATTCAAGATGCCTTTGTCAGTGTAGAAGATAAACGATTTTATTATCATGCTGGATTTGATCCTTTCCGTATGAGTAAGGCATTAATCACCAATCTTGTTCATCAAGACATACGTCAAGGAGGATCTACCATTACACAACAATATGCGAAGAATTTATTTCTAACAAATGAACAGACACTCTCAAGAAAGATACATGAGTTTTTCTATGCGACACGTTTAGAGATGCAATATAGTAAAGCTGATATTTTAGAAGGCTATTTAAACACGATTTATTTTGGTCATGGTGTTTATGGCATACATGCAGCTAGTGAATATTTTTTCGATAAAGAAATGGATGAATTAAGTATTTCTGAAACCGCAATGCTGATTGGTATTCCAAATGGTCCAAGTATTTATTCTCCCTTCCTTCATGAGGATAATGCAATAGAACGCCAGAAACTGATTCTTACGGTTTTAAAAAACAATAATACAATCACAGATAAACAATACAAGCAAGCAGTAGATGATAAATTAAAGCTCTCTACCAATGTCAGTATTCAGACTTATGGGATAGATGAGTATTATATTGATGCAGTTATTGCGGAGTTGTACAATCAGAACATCGATTTAGATCAGGAGATCAAAGTCTACACTTACTATGATCCTGACATACAAGCTCAATTGAACAACGCAGTAAACTCTCATATTGATTTTGAAGATGAATTAGAAGTTGCGGGAATTATAACACAGCCATTTACAGGAAACATCATGGCACTTGTAGGAGGTAAGGATTATACGATATCACAATACAATCGAGCAATCTATTCCTCACGTCAGGTTGCCAGCACAATAAAACCGCTCTTATACTACTGTGCTCTCCAACAAGGATTTACTCCAGCCACACAATTCACATCCCAAGCCACGACCTTTCGACTTTCTGATGGGAAAGAATATGCTCCTACTAACTACAATGACCTTTATGCCAACGATCAGATGTCAATGATCAATGCTACTGCTTTAAGTGATAATATTTATGCAGTCAAGACACATTTATTTCTCGGAGTTAATTCTCTGCATAATGCTTTGCTGGATTTTCAGATAAAACAATCAGAGCCTAATCCTAGCGAAGCCTTAGGAACTGTAAACATGTCACTTTTGGAATTAAGTCGAATATATAACACTTTTGCTTCTGAAGGGCTTTTTATTAAACCAGCATTTATATCTCGGATCACAAACAAAGACACAACACTTTATGAAAGAGATACACAAGTTAAGCGACTTCTACAGCGCGATGAAACTTTAATACTGAATCAGATGCTCACTGCAACTTTCGATATTCAAAATCAATCTTACACATTCCCAAGTATGTATGGGCACGAGCCTAGTATTACCATTGCCGCAAAATCAGGTACTAGCGATTGGGATTCTCTCGTTATGGGATTTAACCCTGAATATACAGTAGGTATCTGGACTGGCTTTGATGATAATCGTGAATTGAATAAGCAATACTACACGATAAGCAAAGAAATATTCAAAGATACCTTTAATGGCCTATACAAAGATCGCACTGGAGTATGGTACAGACCTAGTGATCGCATCATAGAAAAGCTTGTTGATCCTATCCATGGAAATGATGATCCAACCGGTTCTCTCTATTGGTTTTTAAAAGATTAAAGCTCTTGTGAAATGTCATGTTTTGAGAACATACTTTCATTTCTGTATATCATTGCATAACAGGTAATTTTTTTTAAAAACAAAAAAAATCTTAAATTTTTTTAAAGTTTTAATTAAAGTTCGATTTAGCCTATAAACATCGTCTTTTTCGCAACTTTCGAAACACAGGAAAAGTGACAGAAACGTAAGATTTCAAAAAAAAAGGGTTGCAAATAAAAAATGCCTTTGTTACAATGAGGACGTTGATGTCGAGGTGATAACATGAATTTTATCGAGAAAAACACAAAAAAAGTCGCTCTAATTCTTTGTTTAGCAACGGCAGGATCTGCAGTGACTACAGTATATGCGGCACAAAACTCTGATGGCTGGCATGGAAATGGCAGCGAAAGAGTCTACAAAATGGACGGACAGGTAAAAACAGAATCCTGGGTCTTTGACGAAGCTGGAAGTTACTACCTAGATAGTGAAGGCCATCCAATTACTAGTTCATGGAAAGAAATTAATGGTTCTACTTACTATTTTGATTCTGAAGGGCACCGTGTAAACGGAAAACAAGTAATTGATGGACATGAATACACATTCCAGAAATCAGGCGTTCTATTAACTGGATGGAACGAAGTTAGAGATACATACTATAGCGAATATGGTGTACCTGTAACTGGTGTACAGACTATCGATGGAAAAGAATATAATTTTGATGACAATGGAAAGATTGTTAGCGGATGGGCTGAAGTAAATGGTAAAAAAGTTTACTTTAAAGAAGATGGTTCATTAGCAACTAGCGAAACTAAAATTGATGGCAAAAAATATAACTTTAACGAAGATGGTACTTTAACTACAGGTTGGGTTAAAAAAGATGGTGAAAAATACTATTACACAAAATACGGCTATGTAACTAAAGGCTGGAAAACTATTGATGATAAGAAGTATTATTTCAACAAAAAAGGACAAGCTTTAACAAGCACTGAATATGCTGGTTATAAATTTAACAAAAATGGTGTAGCTACTAAGATTAAGAAGTCAAGCAAGAAATCAAGCTCTGAATCTTCTAGCAGCAGTAGCAGCAATAGTTCACGTTCTTATAGCGCAAGTACTACTACAGTAAATGCTGATGGTGGTATTGCATCTGCAGCATTAGCTCAGATTGGTGTTGCTCAGGACTGTACTGCACTTGCAAGTAATGCATTGGCTGCTCAGGGAATTTATTTCCACGGATGGCCTGCAGAATATATGTCTTTAGGAACAATCACTAGTAATCCTCAGCCAGGAGATTTAGTTTACTATGATGATGGTGGCGCTGGTGTTCCTCATATCGCAGTATATGTAGGTAATGGTCAGGCTGTTCATGGTGGATGGCTAGGTACTACTGTAAAAGGTTCTGTTTATGTAGGCAGCACTCCTGTATACATTCGTGTTACTAAATAATTAAAAGAAGGTTTATCCTTCTTTTTTTCTTTATTATCTTAATTTTTCTTAAATTTTACTATTTTTATTCGTTCTAAGCATTATTTCTGTTATTCATGCTTAATTATACATAAAAATATTAAAAGCTTGTTAAAACGTTTAAAACAAGCAAAAAAGGCACACCCTCATTTATATCAGAGAGTGTGCTTTTTTATACCATACTACGTCCATTTATAATGACATCTTTTATTTTAAAATCATGTGTTAAGACAACCAGATTAATTCTTCTTCCTAACCCGATCTCATAAGAATATGATTTCAGCATTTTAGCTGCATTCGTAGAACACATTTGAATACAGGAAGAAAGATTATAATCCAGTTTTTCATATAAGAACTGAAATATATCTAATAAATCATGAATACTGCCTAATAAAACATTATCTTTATAAACCGCACCATCTTTTACTATGCTGCCATCTTTCAATGTAAAGCCATTAGGATACGTAAAGCCTGAAAACAAAGTACCGTCACTAACCGCAACTACTCGATTCGTCCCTAATAACTGAATCAGCCATCTTAGCATTTCCTTTTGAATATGCACTCCATCAACAATAATCTCACATAAGCAGTTCGATAAAAATGCTGCATCCATAATTCCCGGCTTACTAGAGTCGATACCTGGCATGGTATTCCCTAGATGAGTTATTTGTGTTGCTCCTTTTTCAAATGCCTGCAATGTTTGCGCATAATCGGCATTAGTATGTCCTAAAGACACCTCTACACCATATAAATGCAGTAAAGAAATAGCCTCCATTGCATTTGGAAGTTCTGGTGCTATTGTCATAATTCTTATATCATCATGATATTCTGATAAAAAATCTTCCAACTCACCTAAATGAATATCTTGTAGATTTTCTTTTTTTATCGCACCACATTGATCTGGATGTAAATAAGGTCCTTCTAAATGTGTACCTTCATATCTAGCTCCACGATAATCACCACGAAATGCCCTACGGTATGCATCTAAATAGGTTTTATATACACTCAAAGAATTAGCTCTTATTGTAGGGCAAAAAGAAGTAATTCCTCTTTTCGCATATTCTTTCGCAAGCATATGCAGATGTTTTTTATCTGTACTTTCACAAGTTAACCCATGAAAACCATGAGTATGAATATCCACAAGTCCAGGTATGGCAATATCACTCATCATGTGTGGTGTTTTATAATCTATACGTTCCACTATTCCATTTTCTAAATGCAAATCACCAAATACCATTGTACCATCTAACATGAATTTTACATTCTCAATGATTCGTTTCATATGAACACATCCTTTATTTTTATTGTATTGCATTAAAACATCATTTACAAGTAAATGCATAAACTTCTTTAGAAATTCTTTTGAAATTTCACCTAAATTCCTTAATACTTTTTTCTTATACTTTTTTTGAGGTAGAAATTGTACTAATCTGTTGTATAATGAACAAAAAGGGGTGGTACTAATGAATTCAAAAATCTTAATTGCTGAAGATGAAACCGCAATTGCAGACGCAATCGAAATCTATTTAAAAAGCCAGCAGTATGAAACAATAAAAGCCTCAAATGGAGCCGTTGCCTGGGATATCATTCAAAAAGAAAATATCGATCTGGCAATCATAGATATTATGATGCCTGTGTTAGACGGAATTTCCCTTACAATGAAAATCAAAGAGAACTATGATTTCCCTATCATCATTTTGTCCGCAAAATCAGAAGATATTGATAAGATAACAGGACTAAATATAGGAGCGGATGACTATATCACCAAACCTTTTGTGCCAATGGAACTATTAGCTCGTGTAAATGCCCAATTACGCCGTCATAAACGCTATCTCCATTTATTAGCTCAAAAGAAAGAAGAAGATGAATGTCTGCTTTTAGGTGGAATTGAACTTCACAAAAAAAGCAAAGAAGTGTTTGTGGATGGAGAAATCAAACATTTAACACCAATTGAATTTCGCATTTTAAAACTCTTTTTAGAATACCCTGGACAAGTATTTTCAAGTGAAGATATTTATGAACATGTTTGGAATGAATCAGCCGTAAACACAGAAACTGTTATGGTACATATACGTAACCTGAGAGAGAAAATTGAAATTAATCCACGCTCTCCTCGTTATATAAAAGTAGTCTGGGGCGTTGGCTACAAAATCGAAAAACAAGAGAGGAGATAACATATGAAAAAGAACAGATGGATAAATCTTGTTATTATTATCAGTGTTTTAGCCGCAATCATAACTATGTTTTATTTTTTCCCTTCTATTTATGTAAAAGCAATATATGATTACGAAAACTCTGAATCATTTATACAAAATGAGATAATCTATTTTTCTGAAGATATAAGTAATACAGGTTATGCTTTTAACCCTCTTAACCCTTACATGTCATCTTCTATTTTGCGCATTACCACTATCGTTTCTTTTATCCTTTTCCTCTGGTCTTTGATCATCCCATATAAATCCGCAATAAAATCAGGAATTTACCGTTTCTTTACTGATAAGCTCCCTTATGAGGCTACATGGCTTCTTACAGTCTTATTATTCATCCTATATGTAAATTATTCCGCAAAATCTATTTATTTAATGTTTAACATCCCTTTTTATTTCGATATTTTATCCCAAGATACCTGGCAGGTCGCAGGTGCCAGTATCCTACAATTTCTATCTCTAAGTGTTTTATTCTTCTTTATTTCCGGAAGTGCTTTCTCCATACGTTCTATATTCCACAATTGTTTGCGTTCATCATTTAAAGAACATTCTTTTATATTTAAAAATTCTATTACTATGAAAACAAAATTAAAGAGTTTCCTTCATTATCTCATTGAATTCAAACCACAGGATAAGCAGGATAAACATGTAATCATTTTACTTATTTTTCATTTTATGGCGATTATTTTATGTTGTATACTTTGGGGAAATGGCTTATTATCTATCCTTTTTATCATTCTCTATTGTATTCTTATTTATATCTACCAACATCGAAAGAATCGTAAACTACGAAATGATTATCAGACTTTATCCCAGATCCTACAGCGTGTTGCAGGAGGTGATTTTAAAACCTCTATTGATGAAAAGTTAGGGAGCTATGAACCTCTTAAGCAAAATCTGCAGAATATTGAGAATTCATTTCAAGAAGCTGTCTCACAGGAAGTTCGTTCACAAAACATGCGTACAGAATTAATCACGAATGTTTCTCATGATTTAAAGACCCCTCTGACATCAATGATCAGTTACATTGATTTACTAAAGAAACCTGATATTACCCCTGAACAGCAGCAGCACTATATCCAGATACTAGATAATAGTAGTAATCGTTTAAAGCACTTGATAGAAGATATTTTTGAAATAAGTAAGGCAACCTCAGGTAACCTGCAGTTTGATTTTATGCAGGTAGATATCGTATCCTTAATAAAGCAGGTAGAAATGGAATATGAATCTTTGTTGAAGGCTCATGATCTAACTGTTCGTAATTCTTTTAGTAATGAAAAAATCATCATAGAATTAGACCCTCAAAAAACATTCCGCATTTTAGAAAATCTTTTTGTAAATGCCGGTAAGTACGCAATGGAACATACACGTATTTATATCCACATAGAAGAAAATGAGGATACAGTATCTATTACTATTAAAAACATCTCCGCAATAGAGCTTAACTTTGAACCAGATACCATTGTAGAACGCTTTCAGCGCGCTGATGCGTCAAGAAACACAGAAGGTAGTGGATTAGGCCTAGCAATCGCAAAAAGCTTCACAGAGCTTCAAAAAGGCCATATTGAGATTGTATTTGATGCAGATTTATTCACTGTCGGATTAACCTTCCCTAAATCACAACAGATACATAATACATAAAAAATAAAATCGCTTTATAAATTCATTATCTTTTATATATGCTCTAAGTATAGAAGAAAGAAGGTATAATAATGGAAAAGAGTAGATTGATTTTACCAATATTGTGCCTGGAACTTGGTTTTAATTGAATAAATAAAAGAAAGTAAAGTTGAAAACAAGTCAGGCATAATACACTGTAATAAAAATTATTTATATGAGTAATAATCAAAGGAGAACACTTATGAATAAAATAATAAAAACATTTATTGCGTGCTTATCCTTCTTTATCTTTTATCTTACTTTTTCAACTTATAGTTTTGCAGAAAAATACAAGTATGATAACTACGGTTCCAGTTTAGCAGAGACATATGATCTGAATTATAAAGTTTATCAGATAAGTCTAGGTGCTGATATTTCAGAAAGCATAGAAGAGTTGATTTCATTTGCCGATAGTCATAAATATATTATTAAACTAGGAATAACAGAGAGTTTAAACAGCAATAATACAATTGATTCGCAATTTATTTATGACCCTTTGAAAAAATAGCTTTACATACTGTTCAGGGAAAAGAGTTTTCTTTTTCAAATAATCAGCAACAATATCTATCAACAAATAAAGATGACAAAAGAGCATATGATTTTATTGATTTTGTAGATAAAAGAAATGCACAGCCATATCAGACTACCGTTCGATTTTATCCGTTATCTGCTTACAAGGAAATAGGCAAAAATAATAAAATAAATAATGTATATTTTTATGCAAATGATACAGAAGAACACATACATACAGAAATTATGAACAGTACTTTAAAGAGTAAGATAGATTCAGAAGTTGAATTATCTACAGAGCCTGTTTCATCAAATCAAACGGATTTGATTATAAAATTATTATTTGTCTGTGTTATATCTATAATCTTAGGGTATAACTGTTTTGTATTAAAAAAGCGAAAAGAAATCACCATTAGAAAACTGTTTGGAAACGCAACAAAGCAAATAACAAAAAAACTATTTGGCAGAAAACTTTTGGAAAATATAGTCTTGTACGTAGTTATTCAATTTATTTGTTTTGTAATATTTGTTCATAATATAAGATCAGTTGTATACCCTTTCGTTAAATTATTAGGTATATACTTTAGTTTATTTCTAATATTCCAAATATTAACTTTTGTCTGCATGTATTATTTTGTAAAAAGACAAAATTCATATTTGACTATTAAACAGACACAGAGCATAAAGAGAGCAACTATCATAAATTTATGTATAAAGTTTGCAGTCATAGTTCTTATTCTACCGATGTTGATTAACTTTTTTACCATAGGAGTAGATTCTGTTTCTGAATTCTATTATATTGTTTCTAATAAAAACGTATTAAAAAATATGGTTTATATCAATAGCGTAGATGATCGTCAAAATGAAGATATAAATATTGATGAGATAATAGAAGATTTTTGCAATTATGCACATAAACATGGAGCAGTATATCAGAATTTTGAAGATTACGAAGCATTCCAATATCTAGAAAAACAAGGTCAAGATAGCTTTTTCAAGGATTTAAAGCCCTATATAATAGTTAATAAAGCGTATCTAGATGATTATACATTACATGATGTCAATGGAAATGTTATTGATATTAACAATATAAATAAAGAGACAATATTTGTTCCATCTAATATCTATGAAAAAGAAGACATATCAATGTATTGCAAGGGGGAATGTAATATTGTTGAGGTACAGTCAGGAAATACATACTGGAATCAGCATATCCATTCTGATATACGCAAATTAAAGGATCCTTATGTAGTGTATGAACCAAATCCTATTTATGCTATTGGAAGTAACAGTTACTATTTATTAATAGATACGGCAGAAAAGCAAAAGGAATTACAAGACTATATGAATAAATCTGATTATGGAAAGTATATAACGTTTCAGAATACATCAAATGAATACGATATAATATATCAGGAATATAAAGATGATATTATATTCTTATTACCATTATTTATAACATATATATTTGTTATTCTAATTTTCATTTATCAAAACGTTTACTTATATTTTATCGAAAACAGGAAAAAATTTGCAATCGAATATTTATTAGGCATGAGTTATTTACAGCGTCATGGCGATATAATCTATAAAAATATATTAGTATATGCTCCTATATTGCTGTTCCTGTATTTTATGAATCACATTTCATAGAAGCTATCTGTTATATGTATTTTGATTTCCATATTATTTGAATTCTTAACTTTCTATGTATTAATTCGTAAATTTGAAAATAAAAGGATCATTGAAATCCTGAAAGGGGAATAAATATGAATATCGTAGAAGTAAGCCATATAAAAAAATCATTTGGTCAACATGTAATATTTGATGATTTTTCCTTTTCTGTAAAGCAAGGAGAGTTTTTAGGAATTTCAGGAAAATCAGGGACAGGAAAATCCACCCTGTTAAATATGATAGGTTTATTAGATAAGCCTGATACAGGAGAAATTACTTTATTTGGAGAACAGAATATTCTTCCTTTTCAAGAAAAGCGGAAAAATTCTTGAAATTTCATATCGGATATTTATTTCAGAATTTTGCATTATTAGAAAATGAAACTGTGTATTATAATATGAATATTGCCGTTGAATATCATAAAATTGATAATAAAAAAGAAAAAATTAAAGAAGCATTGGAAATGGTAGGATTATCCGGATATGATAATAAAAAAATTTATGAATGTTCAGGTGGTGAGCAGCAAAGAATCGCAATAGCTAGGTTGTTGATAAAACCTTGTGAACTAGTTTTAGCGGATGAGCCAACAGGAAGTCTGGATTCGGAAAACAAGAAATTAGTTTTCTCATTATTAAAAAAATTACAGGATATGGGGAAAACCTTAATTGTGGTAAGTCATGATGAGGATTTATTACGTATTACGGATCGTATTATTTATCTTAACCAATAAAAGGGCAATTAATCTTGCCCTTTTTGTATAACTTAGTATTTTCCTTAACTTTCCTTTCTTTAATAATTTTAGAAAACATACTTTTCATTTTTTTCTTCTGTATTTTTTAACCGCCTGAACAAAGTAGCTCTAGAAATCCTTAAACTTTCAGCTATCTCATCATCATTTTCAGTTTCCATTCGTTTTCTGATTTCTTCAACTTTGATATATGAACGGTTCTTCTTTTTGTCCTCCCCTCTAGAACAATAGAGTTTTCGATACACTTCCTGTTTATCATAACTGATTATCATGTATGTATCATAAAAATTTGCTCCGCTCATGACTTCTGTCATAGCAGGTACAATTTGCCATTGCATCTGCAGCGGCTGGACAAGAAGTAAGCAACCGCAGCAAAATAAAAAACCTGTTTTTTATAGTTTTTCTGCTAGTTCTTTCAATGTATCAGCAGCACTTTTAATAGCCTGATTTGAACCTTGTATATAACAATCATACTGGTTCATATACTTTTCTATATATTTCTGATACTTCTTCTTATCTAAATTCTCCTGCATCGACACATTCATTAGATTCGAGAGATTTATATTCTTATCAGGCATTTCAGCAGCATGTAATGAACTTGTTTGCGTAAATACAATTCCGCCAGTTATTACTGACATCAAAATAGCTTTTGTTCTTTTCATTTCATATCCCCTCTATCACACATGAATAATATTTAATTTATTCAAAAAGATTACTACATTTGTATTAGAATAATCTCATTAAAATCATATATAAAAACGATAATCAACATTAGACTATCGTTTTTTTCTCTATCAATCTTTTCTAGCAACCATCATATAACGATGAATACTTGCTTCAATTCTACCTTTATTTTCTAGGATTTCCTGTGCTTTCCACAATTCCTTTAAATGCTTATCAACTGAAAAATCAGGGAATTCCCATTCAATAATCCTTGCGAACCAGACAAGAGCACCAACATCATAAAATTTTATAGGGCGAAATGCTTCCTGCCCTTTCATTATCATAAAACCTGTATCAATAAACTTCTGCTCGGTAATAGATAAATAATTATCTGGGGCAGGTGAATCAGGCAGACTAGAATACAACAGTTCCACAAGCCCTCGATCATTTTCAGCTCCAACCTGCTGAGTAATAAACAAACCATTCGGTTTTAATACTCGATAAATTTCTTTTTCATTAAATCCTCCATGGCGATTGATAACCATGTCAAAAGTTTCATTTGGATATGGTAAGTACTTTGTAGCTACTGCTTCTTTAAAATCGATTCCTAAAGGTAAAAGCTTGTACTTACATAACTCCACGTTAGGAGGATATGCTTCTGTAGCACTTAAATTTTTATAAGGATGTCCTAACGAAAGAAGAAATTCTCCACCGCCAGTATCCAAATCTAAGATTTTCATCTCATCTTTACGATAGGATTGAATAACCCCCTCATAATCCCATGGCAAATCTTCTTCCTCTTCGTATCGGCCATGTATATGAGAAAAATCCCAGCCTTTTATATGCGCAGCTTCTTCTTCCAAATACCATTGTTTTTCTAATAATTCTCTTCTCATAATAACTACTCCTCGTATCATCTTTTTAACTAAATTATCATAAAAGGTGCAGTTACCCTGATACCATATTATCTTTTTACTATATCTCGATGCAATCTGATATCAGATTTAAAACTGCACCGAGCTGTTATCTCGAAGAAACCCCAACACCTGAGTTCCCCCCTTTCATTTTAGAAAAAAGCTACACTACGTAGCTTTCATAAAATTATAACTTAATAAATTTTTCTACATCAATAACGAAAATTGTAGCTCCTCCTACTTGTACTTCCACTGGGAAAGATGCATATCTTCCAATATCGTATGATGCGGTGCTAGGAACAACTTCCGTACGGCGTCTACTATATTCTCCAATTACTTCGATTGCTCTTTCAACTTTATCATCATCTGTACCAACGATTAAAGTTGTATTCCCTGCACGAAGAAAACCTCCGGTAGTAGCTAATCTAGTAACTTGATAATTTTCTTTTGTTAACGCACTAGATACAGCTGGGCTGTCATCATTTGACATAATAGCTAAGATTAGTTTCATAAACATTCGCTCCTCTCTTACTTTCTATATGTTAATTCTATCACTAATATTACTGTTTTACAAATAATAAATTTCTAATACACAAATGTATGAGCTTACGATTTTTATTCTTTTATCTTTAACCGCTAAACAAAATATCCATAAATTTTTCTCAATTTATACAATCAAAGATTACATGATTTCATGAAAACGCAATCATTTATTACCTTTATTTAGCCAATTTCTTAAATCTTTATGAACTTAGATTATAAACAACAACTTTCTTTTTTGTGTGCTATAATAAGTACCAAAAGGAAGTGAAACTGATGGAAAAGTTAGGTCTTGTTTTAGAAGGTGGCGGTATGCGTGGTGTCTATACAACAGGTGTACTAGACTTTTTAATGGAACAGAATATATATACAGATGGAGTTATTGGTGTTAGCGCAGGGGCATGTCATGCCTGCAGTTATGCATCAAAACAAATTGGAAGAGCTTATCGTGTTAATACTGCTTATTTAAAAGATAAACGTTATATGGGAATTTCTTCTTTAATTAAAACCGGAGATTATTTTGGGGCAAAATTTGTTTATGATGAGATTCCGAATACACTAGATCTTTATGATTTCGATGCTTTTAATACTTCAAATATAAAACTATATGCAGTAGTAACTAATCTTGAAACAGGAAAACCAGAATACAAACAATGTATAAACATGAAACAAGATGTTATTTATGTTCGCGCATCTGCCTCTTTACCATTACTATCAAAACCTGTAGAAATAGATGGCAAAAAATATTTAGATGGTGGCGTGTCTGACAGTATTCCAATCCATAAATTCAGAGAAATGGGATATACTAAAAATATTATCGTATTAACACAATGTAAGGAATATCGTAAAGGAAAGAATAATCTGCTTCCGTTAATTCGTAAACGTTATAAAAAGTATCCTGCATTTGTACATGCGATGGAAACTAGACATATGAACTATAACCGTACATTAGATGAATTGTCTTTAATGGAAAAAGAAGGAAGTGTATTTATAATTCGCCCAAGTACTCCAGTAGACATATCTAGACTAGAAAAAAATGAAACAAAATTAAAAGCTTTATATAAACAGGGTTATGAAGATGCAAAAAAACAGCTTAATGCTTTAATGGAATTTATCGCAAAATAACCAATAATATCGTCAGACATTTACGTTTGACGATTTTTTATACTATAATAATCTTAAAGGGGATGATAATAATGAAACACTTATATCTCATTGGAGGTACGATGGGTGTAGGCAAAACTACAGTATGCCAAGCTCTTAATAAAGAATTGCACAATAGTGTATTTCTTGACGGTGACTGGTGCTGGAATGCTGATCCATTTCAAGTAAACGAAGAGACAAAACAGCTTGTTCTAGATAACATCATTCATATATTAAATAATTTTATTCATTGTTCCTGTTATGAGAATATTATTTTTTGCTGGGTAATGCACGAACAAAGTATCATTGATACTATTCTTGATGCATTAGACACACAAAATATAAAAGTTATAAAAATTTCCCTATTAACAGATGAAAACAGTCTAAGAAATCGTTTAACACAAGATATTCAAAGTGGAATACGAACAGTGGATGTGGTGGAAAGAAGCTTATCCAGATTACCCCTTTATCAGAAACTAGATACGATAAAAATAGATACATCGAACAAGACTATCGCCACAATTTTAAGTGAAATAAAGGAGATATTATGATAAAAGAAATTATTGAAGAAAATGAAAAAGCGACAATTTCCTCAACTATTCTACATGCTTTACCCGAATGGTTTGGACTACCAGAAAGTACAAAACAATATATTACAAACAGTAGAAATCTGACCTTCTTTGCATATATAGAAGATCATCATCCATTAGGTTTTATCGCATTGAAAGAAATAAGTCCCCATACAGTAGAAATCTACGTTATGGGTGTTTTAAAAGATTTTCACAAAAAAGGAATAGGAAAAAAGCTGTTCATAGCTGCAGAAGAATATGCAAGAGATGCTGGCTATAGCTTTATACAAGTAAAAACAGTAAAAGAAGGCATTTATCCTGAATATGATATCACGAATCATTTTTATCAGAAAATGGGATTTTTAGAATTTGAATGCATACCAGATTTATGGGATGAGTGGAATCCATGTCAGATTTACATTAAATCGCTCTTGAATCTAAATAAAGGAGAAATACTATGCGAAAGGTAATTTTATATATAAGCATGAGTCTAGATGGCTATATTGCAGATAAGAATGGCAGTGTAGACTGGCTACAAGGACAGGATTCACATGTAGAGACAAAAGACACCTATTCTATTTTCATAAAAGATGTTGATACCGTAATCATGGGATGGAATACCTATTCACAAATCATACATGAACTTTCCCCTGATAAATGGGTCTACGATAACCTAACAAGTTATGTCCTTACACACCGAAACATACAATCAAAAGAAAAGATAATATTCATGAATGATAATCCTTGGCACTTAGTCAAAAAACTACAAGAGAAAGCTGGAAAAGATATTTGGATATGTGGAGGAGCCAATATTATTCAGCCTCTCATTAAGGAAAATATGATTGATGAATATCACATCGCAATTATTCCTACATTATTAGGCAGTGGTATCCGTCTATTTGAATCTATGCCAAAAGAAATACCACTTAGACTGAAACACAAACAAATATACAATGGTATAACGGAGCTTACTTATACAAGACGATAAGAAATTAGAGATTTTCTCTAAAATATATTCACTATGACTAAAAAAGAGGCTTTAACGAAATAACTTTAATTTAATAAGTTGCTTCGTCAGCTTTTTTGCATAAAAAAATCACATCCTTTAGAGCAATTGCTTCCGTATAATTTTGTATTTCTCGATTAATTTTTACTTTCAATGTGATTTTCTCCTTTGCCATTAGAACAAACAAAAATCGCCACCGATAATAAGTGACGATCTTCTAATACATTATTTAATTTTATTTCATTAGCCAATCATAATTTTGGTGACAATCTATGATATAGTCAACGTAAACTTTATCATCTTTGATTTGATAAAGAACAATATACCATTTTTTAACAAATATTTTACGATATTTATTTGGTGTAATATAAGGTTCATTAAAGAAAGGAAAACGTTGGGGCATTTGATTAAGAGAACGCATAGCATCCATAATTTTTTTCATATCCTTTGCCACATCTTTATTCACTTTAGTCATAAAACGAATGTGTGAAGCTAGTATTCTTCTTGCTCTATCTGAAATAATTACTTTGTAATGTTGGTCTACGTTCATACACTATACCTCGCAATAACACCATCAAGGTATTCATCAAGTTCGTCTAGTATACAACCCATATTACCTGCCATTCGATCTTCTTTAACTGCTAAAAGTTCTTCACGAAGTTTCAACATTTGTTCTCTACGATTAAACGCTTCGATATCCATGATAACCAGATCACCTTCGCCATTTTTTGTAAAGTAGATAGGTTCTCCAGTTTTTTTACATATTTCAGCAATTTCATTGTAATTTTGTCTTATCGCAGCAGATGGACGGATATTCATAAACAGACCTCCTTGCATTCGCATAGTGTAATTCTATATACATTATACCTAAATGTTACAACATAATCAGTAAGAGTCCCATCTTTTTTCTAATGACTGAAGTGAAACAGTAATTTGAGTTCTGACCTCTATTTTCTCAGCTTTGTACACCTAAAAAGGTTAGGCATAAAAAATGCAATGCTTATCAGTAGTTTATTCATACTGAGCATTGCCTTTTTTGATTTTTATTGTTTAGACTAATAGTTAAAGCTCCTCTTTTAGTCTAGATATTGTAAAGGAATTATTGAAATAGGTGCTAAATCAGGAATATCATTTCCATCATCATGGATTGCGTACATGCCATTCACCATTAAACTAACCTTATCCCCTTTTGTTAGTCCATAAGGAATATAAACATCTTCAGCATATACACTATCTAAACATAGTTCTAATCTTTCATCATCATATAGCTGCTGTTCAGATGAAGGCTGAAATATAATCTTTTCCTCCGTAATTTCTTCTATAGTTGCTTCTATACGAGTATATTCTTCATATTTAGATGAAATCATCACATCTTCTGTTTCACTCTTTTCCCAATCCTTATCCGTTAAACTTATACTCTCATATGGGAATAAAGCTTTTGAGACAATATTTCCACTATTTAGATTTTGTATAGTCACTTCCACACAAGCGTTACTATCTCCTGTCTGTAAAACTCGATTAGCATTTATTAGACTAATGATTCCTAATATATTTATACCTGTATCAAATGTATCATCTGAGAAAACATCCTGCATACTTTTTTGATTCATAAGTATTGAGAGCGTTTTATAATCATCACCTACATTAACGTCAAACCCTTTTTCAATCGAAGAAAATTCATCAATGGCTTGCTGAAGCAGCTTGTCGTTTTGCGCAATAAGTGCATTTTTCTGTTGTTCACTAGCTTCCACAATCAAATATTCTCCATCTAAATATGCTTTTTCACCGTACTCTTTTCCAATGTCAATAGTTTGATTATCACTAGATTGATAGGACATTAAATCCTCATAATACTCTTTACCTAAGAACCAGCTATAATAACTCGCAAATCGATATTCTTTTACTTCATCTATTTTTTCCTCTTTATCTTTTGAACTACATCCGCATAAAATTATTAAAAAAGTAAGTGCTATAATACTGATCTTCCTCACTATATCATCTCCTTTAGTTATATTTTAATATAATCTTTAAAGGAATGAAACAAAGCAAAATAGAAAAAGTGAATGTAAATCTTTATTAAGCAAATTGAGAAAAATAAAAGTGCCATAATAGCACTTTTATACATTAAATCTAAAATGAAGAATATCTCCATCCTGTACTTCGTATTCTTTTCCTTCTAAACGAAGTTTTCCTGCTTCTTTAACAGCCTGTTCACTTTCTAACTGATCAATATCTTCAAACTTGTAACATTCTGCACGAATAAATCCTTTTTCAAAATCTGAATGGATAACTCCTGCACATTGTGGAGCTAACATTCCTCTATGGAATGTCCAAGCACGACATTCATCTTCACCTGCAGTTAAGAATGTACAAAGATCTAAAATACGATAAGCTGTTTTTATCACATTATCTAATCCGCTTTCTTTAATGCCTAATTCATTTAAGAATTCAGTTTTTTCTTCTTTATCTAATTCAGAAAGTTCTTCTTCAATTTTTGCACAGACAGGAACTACTTCATTGTGTTCGCTATCAGCTAATTCTTTTACTTTCTGATAATATGGATTAGCTTCTGGATCCGCAATATCTTCATCTGACATATTCGCAATATAGATCATTGGTTTGATAGTTAATAAGCTAAATGCTTTAATAAGAGCTAATTCTTCTTTATCCAAATCTACACTACGAGCAGGTTTTCCTGCCTCTAACGCTTCCTTTAATTTCTTCAATACTGCAACTTCCGCTAATGCATCTTTATCTTTATTAGTAACTGCTTTACGCTCTACTTTAGCTAAACGATTATCAATTGTCTGTAAATCTGCCATGATAAGTTCCAGATTGATGATTTCAATATCACGGATAGGATCTACGCTACCTTCCACATGAGTAATATCTGCATCATCGAAACAACGCACAACATGACAGATGGCATCAGTTAAACGAATATTGCTTAAGAACTGATTACCTAGACCTTCTCCTTTGCTGGCACCTTTTACTAATCCCGCAATATCAGTAAATTCAAATGTTGTATATATTGTTTTTTTGGGGTGGAATAATTCCACAAGACGATCAATTCTATGATCAGGTACTTCTACAACTCCCACATTTGGCTGAATCGTCGCAAATGGATAGTTTGCAGCTTCTACCTGGCTTTTTGTAATGGCGTTAAATAATGTGGATTTTCCTACATTAGGTAATCCAACAATTCCTGCTGTTAATGGCATATTTATCCTTCCTCTCGCTACATCATTTTATCTTTTTTTTCATGCATATGCAAGTATATATTCTCACTCAATAACCCTTAAAAAAACATCATCACTGATGTTTTAATCTTCTTTTGGAGCTTTTTCAACTACTTTCTTTAATTTCTTCTCAAATTCAACTCGTGGAAATAATACACTAGTACCACAGCCTAAGCACTTTATACGAATATCAGCACCCATACGAATAATTTTCCAATGTTTAGATTTATGACAAGGGTGTTCTTTTTTCATTTCGACGATATCATTTAAATCATAATCTTTATTCACCATGAATTATTCCTCCTGCTTCTCTTTTCTGATAGGATTGAAAAGTATTTTCTAATAGCATCGCAATTGTCATTGGACCAACCCCTTTGGGAACCGGAGTAATCCAAGATGCTTTATCTTTTACCGTTTCAAAATCAACATCTCCGCATAATTTACCATCTACTCGATTAATCCCTACATCAATTACGACAGCTCCTTCTTTTACCCAGTTTTCTTTGATTAAACGAGGCTGTCCTACAGATGCGATCAAAATATCAGCACGAGAACAAATTTCTTCAATGTGCTCTGTTTTTGAATGGCATACGGTTACAGTTGCGTTATGATTTAACAACAGCTGTGCGATAGGTTTCCCTACAATGTTACTGCGTCCAACTACAACAGCTTGCTTTCCTCTTAAGTCATGATATCCTATTTTATCTAATAAACACATAATTCCTTTAGGTGTACATGGAAGAAAGGTTTCTTTCTGTAACATCATTTTACCTATATTAAATGGATGAAAACCATCTACATCTTTCATTGGATCAATTGCAAATAATATTTTTGATTCATCAATATGTTTTGGTAATGGTAATTGTACTAGAATACCATCTACACTATCATCCTGATTTAATTTATTGATTTCCATCAATAATTCTTCTTCTGTTGTATCTTCACTTAAGCGATGTAATATATTTTCCATACCAATTTCATTACATGCTTTTTCCTTCCCTTTCACATAGGATAGACTGGCTGGATTATCCCCCACTAACACAACTACAAGCTTTGGTATACGTCTATTCTGCGCTTTTAGCTGTTCTATTTCTTCTTTCAATGAAACGCGAATATCTTTTGCGATTTCATTACCATATATAATTTGTCCCATATTATTCCTCCTACCATTCTTCACTATCTAACATGATTGTAATTGGACCATCATTCAACAATTCTACCTTCATATCAGCTCCAAAGATACCTGTTTCTACATGTATGTCATAACTTCTTAATTCTTCATTAAAGCGTTCATACATTGGTTCTGCTATATCACCTTTTGCGGCTCTTTCGAATCCAGGACGCCTTCCTTTCTTACAATCGGCATATAAAGTAAATTGTGATATCGACAATATCTGTCCATTTACATCTTCTAATCCTTTATTCATTTTACCTTGTTCATCTTCAAAAACACGCAGCTGAGCGCATTTTCTAGCCATTTTCTTTATGATTTCCTCTGTATCTGAAGGAGTAATCCCTACTAGTAATAAAAAGCCTTGAGGAATACTCCCCACAATATTTCCATCAACTTTTACACTTGCATGTTTTACTCTTTGTAATAAAACTCTCATATCATCACTCCATACTTTCCTTAGTATACCGTAAGTTTGTGACAAAAACAATAATCTTTGTAAAAATCAAAAAAGGATAGAAGATAATGCATTTCTACCCTTATCATTATGATCTTTTCTTCCTTGTCAATATGCGAGATTGAAGTACTATTAATTATTCCTGCAATGCTTTTACTATTTTATCTCTAAGTTCTTCCTCTACTTTTACTAAATCCATTGCTTTATGCACATTTATTCAGTCAAAAAAAGAAGAATGTTACTGTCAAATCAAACAGTAAAACATTCTTCTTATTATTCACTATAAACCTTAATACGATTGATGGCTTTTGCCAAAGCAATTTCTGCACGCTTGATATTGGTTCTGCTATCTTGTTTCTTTAACCGATTTTCAGCACGTTCTTTTGCTCTACGAGCTCTCTCAATATCAATTTCTTCTCGTCCTTCAATTGCATCTGTTAAGATGCGCATTTCATTATTTTGAAACTGCAATAGGCCTCCTGCAATCGCATAATCTTTATATTCATTGCCTTCCATAAGAGTACATTTACTTGTTATAAGCATCGCAACGATTGGCATGTGATTAGGGAGAATTGTTGTCTCTCCTTCTACTGTTTTCACATGAGCACTTCCTATTTCTCCTTCTTTATATAAACCAAGAGGAGTAATGATTTTTATTTTAATCATACTATTTTTCCATTGCCTTTGCTTTTTCTACTACATCTTCAATTGTTGATGCAAACATAAATGCCTGTTCTGGAAGATCATCATATTTTCCATCTAAAAGTTCTTTGAAGCTGCGTACAGTATCTTCTCTTGATACATAACAGCCCTTAATACCTGAGAATACTTCCGCAACATGGAAAGGCTGAGATAAGAAGTTTCGTACACGACGAGCACGATTGACAATCACCTTGTCCTCTTCACTTAATTCATCCATACCTAAGATTGCGATAATATCCTGTAATTCTTTATATCTTTGAAGAATCTGCTGTACACCACGTGCAACTGCATAGTGTTCTTCACCAACAACTAATGGATCCAAAATACGAGAACTTGATTCTAGTGGATCAACAGCTGGATAAATCCCTAATGCCGCAATATCACGATCTAATACTGTTTTCGCATCTAGATGAGTGAATGCTGTAGCTGGAGCCGGGTCTGTTAAGTCATCAGCAGGTACATAAATAGCCTGTACAGAAGTGATAGACCCATCCTTTGTAGAAGTAATACGTTCCTGTAGCTGTCCCATTTCTGTTGCTAGTGTTGGCTGATAACCTACCGCACTTGGCATACGGCCTAATAAAGCACTTACTTCACTTCCTGCCTGTGTAAAACGGAAGATATTATCAATAAACAGTAATACATCCTGATGATCATGATCACGGAAATATTCTGCCATTGTTAATCCAGTTAAACCAACACGCATTCTGGCACCTGGAGATTCATTCATCTGACCATATACTAATACAGTTTTATCTAAAACTCCACTGTCTTTCATTTCATGGTACATGTCATTACCTTCACGTGTTCTTTCACCTACTCCAGTAACGACTGACATTCCTCCATGTTCCTTAGCAATATTATGAATCAATTCTTGGATAAGTACTGTTTTGCCTACACCAGCACCACCGAACAAACCGATTTTTCCACCTTTGGAATATGGACATAACAAGTCAATAACCTTAATTCCTGTTTCTAACATCTCAGCTGATGTCTGCTGTTCATCAAATCCTGGAGCTTGGCGGTGAATTGGTAAAGTAGTAGAGGTCTCAACTTTTCCAAGACCATCTATTTCACGGCCTAATACGTTAAACATTCTTCCCAATACTTCTTTTCCTACTGGCACACGAATTGGTGAACCAGTATCAATCGCTTCCATTCCACGAACTAATCCATCTGTACCACCCATGGCAATACAACGAACACGTTCATCTCCAATATGCTGAGCAACTTCAACAACCAAGGAATCACTATCTTTTAGAGGAATTTCAATAGCAGTCAATAATGCCGGCAATTCGCCATTTTCAAATGCAACATCGACTACTGGGCCAATGACCTGCACAATTTTTCCTATATTTTTACTCATAGCTGCTCCTTTCATTCCATAGCATTGACGCCGCCAACAATTTCCGTAATTTCCTGGGTAATAGCGGCCTGTCTTGCCTGGTTGAATTGTAATTCTAGCGTTTCTTTTAATTCTTCCGCATTATCTGTAGCACTTTCCATAGCCATACGTCTGCTTGCCTGTTCACTTGTTTTCGTTTCTAGAAAATAGCTATACAGTAGAGAACGTACATACATTGGTACTAAAGTATCCAATATCTGATCTCCTTCAGGTTCAAATATCGTCTGTACATAATTTGTTTTTTCATGTACCTCTTTTTCCACTGGAAGAAGTGTTACTAACTTTGGTTCAAAGGTAACAGAATTCACAAAGTGCGTATACAAAATGCGGATTTGTGAAATTTCCTGTTTACGATATAGTTCTAACGCATGATCTGCAATACTTGCAAGTTCACTATAGCATTCATCTTCTAAGTCTGTTTCTACACCTGCTACATGAAAATCTTTATTGGTTATCCAATTAACTCCACGAGATCCGATAACATAGAAATCTCCATCGTTTCCAATTTCCTTTTGTAGCATACGAAAGACATTCGCATTATATCCGCCACACAATCCCATATCACTTGTAAATACGATTGTGAAAGGTTTTTTCGCATCTGATTCTTGCAGATATGGATGTTTTGAATGTTCAATAGAAGACAATATTTCCTGTACTGTTTCTTTCAGATAAAAGGCATATTCTCTATTTTCTTCCATATACTGTTTCTGCTTTTTCAGTTTGCTAGTCGCAACTAACTGCATTGCTTTCGTAATTTTCTTAGTTGATTCTACAGATCTTATGCGTGCTTTTATTTCCAGTTTTCCTGCTGCCATAGGCTATCCTTCTATCATATTCTGAAATTCTTTTTCGAAGGCAGTCAAAGCATTTTTGATTTCTGTTTCTAATGTTTCATCAAGTGCTTGTTTCTCTTCGATTTTTTCTATGATATCCGCATAATTACGTTCCATGTATTTTAACATTTCTTTTTCATACAAGGATACATTTTCCACTTTTACTGGTTTTAAGAATTTATGTTTTGCCGCAAACAAGGAAAGAACCTGATGAGTTACAGGCATTGGGTCATATTGATTCTGAATCAATAACTGTGTTAAGCGTTCCCCATGTGCCAATGTTTCTGTTGTAGCTGCATCTAAATCACTACCGAATTTCGCAAAGGCCTGCATTTCTCTAAACTGTGCAAGTTCTAGTTTTAAAGAACCACTGACCTGTTTCATAGCTTTGATCTGTGCTGCACTACCTACACGTGATACAGATAAACCACTATCAACAGCCGGTCTTACCCCACTGTTAAATAATTCTGTCTGTAAGAAAATCTGTCCATCGGTAATAGAAATAACATTTGTAGGAATATATGCAGAGATATCTCCTGCCTGTGTCTCAATGATTGGAAGTGCTGTTAAGCTTCCTCCACCTAATTCATCATTTAATTTTGCGGCACGCTCTAATAAACGAGAATGTAAATAGAAGACATCTCCTGGATATGCTTCACGTCCTGGTGGACGTTTTAATAATAATGACATTGTACGATATGCAACTGCATGTTTACTCAAGTCATCATAAACAATTAATACATCGTCACCTTTTTCCATCCATTCTTCCCCAATGGCACAGCCTGCATATGGGGCAATATATTGTAAAGGTGCTGGTTCACTGGCAGTAGAAGATACAATCGTTGTATATTCCATTGCGCCATGACTACGGAGTTTTTCAACGATTTGTGCTACTGTACTTGCTTTCTGCCCAATTGCGACATAAATACATTTAACATTTTTGCCTTTTTGATTGATGATCGTATCAATCGCAATGGCAGTTTTACCTGTCTGACGATCTCCGATAATCAGCTCACGCTGTCCTTTTCCAATCGGAATCATAGAATCAATTATTTTTAAACCTGTCTGAATAGGCTGATGTACACTTTTACGTGTCATAACACCAGGTGCTACACGTTCTACTGGTCGATATGTATCACTATGAATTGGCTCACCGCCGTCAATTGCCTGACCTAAAGCATTGACAACACGACCTAACATTTGATCACCAACTGGTACTTCGACAATACGACCAGTTCTTTTTACTTCATCTCCCTCACGAATATTAGAGTCATCACCCATTAAAACGGCACCAACATGTTCTTCTTCTAAGTTTAGCACCATTCCATAAACATCGCCTGGGAAACGAAGCAGCTCACCTGCCATGGCGTTTTGTAAACCATAAATCAGGGCAATACCATCACCAACTGTAATGATTGTACCAGTTTCATCTATTTCAAGATTTTCATCATATTTACGAATCTGATCCTTGATTAGTTTACTTATTTCTTCTGGCTTTAAGCTCACTCGCATTCACCTCTAACTTTCCTGCACAGTTTCATTCTGTGCCCGTCTCTTCAGATTTTCAATACGGTTTTTTGCACTGTATTCTAAAACCGTATCATTTATTTTAATACGAATACCTGCCAACAAAGATGGATCTTGTGTTACCTTCAGTTCTACTTTCTTCTGTAGTTTCTTTTCTAACATAGCCTGTAAACGAACAAGATCTGTTTCATCTAATTCTTTTGCACTCTTAACATATGCAACCTCAATCTGGTTCACTCTATTGTACTCTTTGACAAAGGCTTTAGTAATATCATGAAAACTCTGAAAACGGCTTTTATCAATTAATAGTTTTGAGAAATTCAAAACCATATGCTGTATTTCATCTTTAAAGACAGTTTCTAATGTCTGTTTCTTTTCTTCTTTATGAATTTTAGGATGAGTTAAAACACGCATTAAATCTGGATAAGCCTTCAATGTTTCATCAATAAACAAAATATCTCGTTTATAATCATCTAGCTTATTTTCCTCAAGTCCTAGAGAAAACAAAGCATCACTATAGCTTTTTGCTGCTATGCCTGCCATGATTCATCACCTGCATGTTCAATAAAATCATCTACATATTGTTTATGTGCAGTTTCATCTAATTCCTTATTTACAATCTGTTTTGCGGCTTCAAATGCAACTTCTACGATAGCATCTTTCATTTCAGAGCGAGCCTGCACTTTCTCACGCTCAATATCTTTTCGTGCTTTTTCTTTCAATGCATCCGCCTCATCTCTAGCAGCTTCCAGGATTTCACGTTTTTCCAGTAATGCATTTGCTTTTGCACTTTCTAAGATTTCATGAGCTTCACCTTTGGCAGAAGCCATCTGTGCTTCATACTGCTTTTTATAGGTTTCTGCTTCTGCTCTGCTTTTTACCCCAGCATCGATATCCGCTTGAATTGCTGATTCACGAGCATCCAAATACGCCTGAACTTTATCCCAGAAAAAATGCTTGGCGACAAGAACGATGATCAAAGTTGAGATACATACCATGATCATATCCATTGGATTCAAACGCAGATAGGCATTAATATCAAAATCCATACGATCTGTATGCCTCCTTTCTTAATCTTATGTATGCTAATTTATTAACCTTTCATGAAGATTAGGATCAAGGCAACGATCAATGCATAGATACCAGTTGTTTCCGCTAAAGCGATACCTAATACCATGATAGAACGAATTTTTCCAGCTGCATCTGGATTACGTCCAACACTTTCTGCACCTTTACTAGCGGCAATACCCTGTCCAATCCCTGGACCTAAACCAGCGATCATTGCGATACCAGCACCTAATAATGCCATACCTTGTACAAAATATTCATTGAATTCCATAATTTTTTCCTCCTGTAAAATAAATTAATCTTCTGAAACAACTTGTTCGCTTAAGAAGAAGCTTGCTAGGGTAAAGAAGATATATGTTTGAATCAGTCCTGAGAACACATCAAAATACGCATGTAGGAATGGTGTTGCGACATATCCCAGCACCCCAAAAGGTAAAAAGCTATTCATCATAGTATAAACCAGCAACATGATGATAGAGCCTGCTAGAATATTTCCAAACAAACGCATAGATAAAGAAATCGGTAATGCCAGTTCTCCTATGACATTTAATGGAGTCAATAACCACATTGGTTCTGTCAACTCCTTTAGACGAGCGACAAGTCCGCCTTTTTTAATACCATTGTATTGAATCAGTAAGAACATCATCAATGCCAAAGTAATATTAAAGCTTAGATTTGAAGTCGGCGGCTGCAAGCCTAAAAGGCCTAGTAGATTGCTTACTGCCATCATCATAATCAGTGTACCTAAAAATGGAAGATATTTCTTTGTCTGATCTTTCAGGTTATCACCAATGATGTTTCTGCACAGTCCAGCAACCATTTCCGTAATCAGTAATATACCGCTTGGAGCTTTTCTAACATCTGCTTTTTCAAATTTCTTTCCAGCCCATATAAAGAAGATGGAAAATAACACACACAGAATCAGCCAGTTGATGATCGACTGTTGAAACTCAATGTTATAGCCAAACACGGTTATCACGATTCCGTCGAATGTATCGTACACTATACATCCTCCTTTCTGTGTCTAAAACTATATAGCAGAATACTACACTTATGAAGCAGCATTCCAACTAATAAACCTAGGATATTCGCTCCTGCTATCACGCTTAACGCAAATATGATTGCATATATCAGATATCTTCGAACATAGCTTCGCATTGCTCTTGCCTTAATATCAGGCACATCAGAGTCAATTCTACCTACCATATTCGTAATCATATTAAAGCCCATAATTCCTGTTAAGGAGCCTATGACGATTCCAAGTATTCCTTCTTTTCGATATGACGGAAACAACAGGAAACATAAGATACAAGCAATACCCATTAATATAAAGGTTAATACTCGTATCTCCATCCCCATTTTTCTTGTCTCATTCATGTTCATCACCTAACTTTTTTACCATCAGATATAAACTAGAAATAATCGCATAGGCTAACAAAATCAACAGGCACCATGGTGTCGTATGCAGCCATTTATCCAAGGCAGAGCCTATAACCACTGCAAGTATACAGGCAAGTGTCATGGTAAACATCAGCCGCATCGCACGATAGACCTCTTTCATGTTTATTTTGTACCGAAAATACGATCTCCTGCATCACCTAAGCCAGGAACGATATAACCTTTTTCATTTAATTTTTCATCTAATGCGGCCAAGTAAATATCTACTTCCGGATGAGCTTCTTCTACTGCTTTCACACCTTCAGGAGCACCAACTAGACAAACTAGACGAATATTTTTAGCACCTTGTTTCTTCACCATATCAATAGCCGCAATCGCACTGCCGCCAGTAGCTAACATTGGATCAACGATCATTACAATCGCATCTTTTACATCTTTTGGATATTTCTCAAAATATGTATGAGGTTCTAACGTTTCCTCATCACGATATAATCCAACATGCGCAATCTTTACTGTAGGCATTAGATTACAGATACCATTTACCATTCCAAGTCCTGCACGCAGAATAGGAACTAAGACAATTTCTTTTGCCAGTTCATATGTTGTTGTTTTTGCAACTGGGGTTTCAATTTCCACTGGTCGTAAAGGAAAATCTCTAGAAATCTCATAAGCCATCAAGCCTGCAATTTCATCAAGATTCTGACGGAAATCCTTTGTGCCAGTTTCTTTCTTACGCATCGTTGCTAGTTTATGCGTAATTAAAGGATGTTCTAAGACTTTTAACATAATAATCTCCTCACATATCAATTATGCATCTAATATATGCATATCAATTAACGTCAGTACATATTATCATGTACTCACATCAATTTTATTATAACATGGAACATAACTATTTTATCCTTTTTATGCTTATTTTAGTATTCTTAAGAAAACTATTATCCTCTTTCTTATTTATTATGTTTCTATTTTTCATCTATATTCTATTCAAATGAGGTCTTGTTAATATTCCCATGTATGTCATTTTATTAATTCAAAGTATTACAAGAATGAATCTCGCATAATGAACAAGTATATGATTTTATGAATCTGTTACAAGTAGAAAAATATTTAAAAATAATATTTATACAAAAAAGGAAGCAGTAAAAGAATACAGAAATGCTTGAAAATTTTTATTTCTGCATAACTAAAAACAGCGATCTAAACCGCTGTTTTTATCGTTCATTTGGTAATGGAAATTGTTTTGTTAATTCCCGCACCTCCTTATGTACTGATTTACGAATTTCTTCATCATCCGCATGTTTCAACACTAGACTGATCCATTTCGCAACCTGCTGAAATTCTTTTTCTTTAAATCCTCTTGTTGTCATAGCTGCACTGCCTAGTCGGATACCACTTGTGACAAATGGTTTTTCCTGATCAAATGGTATTGTATTCTTATTACAGGTTATACCTGCTTCATCTAAGAGGTTCTCAGCCTGTTTACCACTCATTCCTAATGATGCTTTCACATCTACAAGCAATAAATGATTATCTGTTCCATCACTTACGATACGAAAACCTTCTTGTTTTAGAGTATCGCACATAACTTTACAGTTCTTAATTACCTGTTCAGCATAATCTTTGAATTCCGGCTGCATAGCCTCATATAAACAAACGGCTTTAGCTGCGATGATATGCATTAAAGGTCCACCCTGTATACCTGGAAATACTTTTTTATCTAATAAAGGTGCATGTTCTTTTTTACATAAGATCAAACCGCCTCTAGGGCCACGTAATGTCTTATGTGTTGTCGTAGTCACAAAATCTGCATATGGAACAGGGCTAGGATGTAATCCAGCAGCCACAAGTCCAGCTATATGTGCCATATCAACCATAAAATATGCCCCTACTTCATCCGCAATTTCCCTAAACTTTGAAAAATCAATAATTCTAGGATATGCACTTGCACCAGCTACGATAAGTTTAGGTTTCTCTTTAAGTGCTACACGATGTACCTCTTCATAATCAATACGTTCATCTTCTCTTGTAACACCATAATCCACAAAGCGATATAATGTTCCTGAAAAATTTAAAGGGTGTCCATGTGTTAAGTGTCCGCCTGCTGTAAGATTCATTCCCAATACCGTGTCTTGCGGTTCCAGAATACTCATATAGACCCCCATATTAGCCTGTGAACCACTATGTGGCTGTACATTGGCATGTTCGGCATGAAATAGTTCCTTTGCTCGTTCTTGTGCAATTTCTTCAACTTCATCAACATGTATACAACCACCATAATAACGTTTATTAGGATACCCCTCAGCATACTTGTTTGTTAAAATACTTCCTGCAGCTTCTAAAACATCTTTTGATACATAATTCTCTGAAGCAATCAACTCTATATTATACAATTGACGCTCTGTCTCTTTCTTTATAGCTTCTTGAATACGTAGATCCTGCATGCTTAGCCCTCCATAAATTAATCTTTTTTATTTGATAAAAAATATTTTTCGATCAAAAATATCAGTAATACTGCTAAGACACCATATAAATTTTCTAATGCGCTGTCATGTGAAATTATGATTTGACGAGCTACCGCATACATCAATACCTCAATCACAGATTGTGGAGTATGTAAAATTAACATTTTGATAAACTCTATTCCAACAACAATCGTCAATGCTCTTTCCAAGACATCGTTTAATTGAAATGTATGTGCAGACATAGAATCTATACCGTAAACAACCATTGCCAAGGTAGAAACCAATACTGCAGCCATTAGAATAACTGCAATTAAGACCTCTACAATTTTCATAAGCTTTACTAATTTCATATTAATTCTGTGCATACGGTACCTCCAAATCTAAATTATTTTTCTAATGCCATTACTTTGTCAATTCTTCTCTGATGACGTTCATCGTTTGAAAATTCTGTATTGATCCAAACACGAACAATTTCTTTCATTAGTTCTACGCCAATAATTCTCTGTCCCATTGCCAATACATTTGAATCATTATGTTCTCTAGTCAGCCTTGCACTTACTGGATCGCTACATAAAGCACAGCGGATTCCTTTTACTTTATTAGCCGCAATACTTACTCCAATACCAGTTCCACAGATTACAATTCCTCTGTCATTTTTACCATCAGCAACACTTTGTGCTGCAGGAGCAGCGAAATCTGGATAATCCACAGAATCACAGCTATGGCATCCAAAATCTTCAACTTCATGCCCCATTTCCTTTAACATTTCTTTCACGATTTCTTTGTATTCAAAAGCACCGTGATCACAAGCTACTGCAATTTTCATATCTATCTTTCCTCCTAATCCTTTTCATTATATCATATAGTGATACTCCCATGTGTGTTTTTAGCACAATCAATCCATATAAAAATACCGCCTGTCTCCAATCTTGAAAACAGACGGTAATACTTATATAAGCTAATTTGACTGTTCATCCTCAGTCAATTCAATAGTTTCATATTCTTTTTGTAAGAATGAACTTTTTAATTTCTTTAATTTATTAAATTGTTCTTCAATACGATTAATAGCTATCTGACAGCCTTCTTCTGTAGAGGTAGCTAAAATAATCGCATATTTATAGCTGCTACATTGTGTAAATACATCATTACTGCGTAATTCTTTAATGATAATATTCTTCAGCAGATCAAATTCTTTTTGTACTTCTCTATTTTCTTCTTCAGAGAATTCCATAGTCAAAAGAACTAGATAGCGTACTTCCTTGCTGCGTTTTAAAAACCGCAGATTCATCTGATAAATATTACGGAATACATCATAGTCACAGAAAAATGCTCCTTGATGTTCAGATGTTTCTGTTAACTGATGCTTTAACTCTAGAATATTTACAGACTGATGAGCTACATGATCTAAAATTCTCTGGTAAATCTGTTTACATTCTTCACTGACTTCTAAAGAAAAACGAGTATAGTACATATCAATTACTTTATGATAATAAGATAAAGCTAGAATATATTGACCTGATTGACAATAAGCTTCTAATTTATATTCGTGTATACGGTTATTCGCATGATATTCATATCCTACATTATCACATAACTTAATAATATCTTCGTATCGTTTATGTTTCATTAAGACATCACAAGTTTTACTTATACTACGCATAAATAAGTCATCATAATAAAGTTTTTGAACTTCTACCCAGTCCTGCCCATGAAATTCATGCATAAATTGTAATGAATATTTATCTAGTAAAGTAAAACAGGATTCGTACAGTTCATCAGGATCCTCTAATCGTTCCATCTTTGCACATAGCTTCTCCATATGACGAATATCAATTTCACAGGCTACATCAGGATTCCAAGCATATGTATTTCCCTTTGAAAGAATAAAATCAACATCTTTATCCGGATAAAATTTTTGTAATTCTTTTCTCGCACGATAGACTAAATTACGAAGTGCACCTTCTGGATTATCGGACTCTTCCTCCTGCCATAATAATTTCATCAGGTCTTCTTTTAAGCACATTTTATTCTGATTGGTAATTAAGTAAGCAATTAACAGCACTAGCTGCATGCTTTTCTTTTTTTCTTGTGGAAAACGAAAGGATTTGTTTACCATTCGAAATTCACCTAACAATTGAATTTTTAATGCGTTTTTCTTTCTCATGCTTTTTCCTCTTACTTTCTATCCTTTAATCACATTTGTTATTTCTTCTTCCGAAATTGGACCACTACGAATAATAACAGGTTTTTCTTTACTCATATCAACAATTGTACTTGCACTCTTCCCCTTTGCTTCCCCTAATACAATTGCGTCAATTCTTCCATCTAACTGTTCCAATACCTGCTTGTCATAAACACCTGTTTCATGTCCTGACAGATTAGCACTTGTAACCAGAAGCGGTTTTCCACACTCTTTGATTAAATCTAATACAAATTCATCATCAGGCATACGTATACCAACAGTAGAGAAACCATTTGTTATATAATCAGGTAAGTTTTCTTTCTTCTTTAATATAATAGTAAATGCCCCAGGCATAAATGCTTTTGCCAAACGACTTGCAGCATCGTCTACATAAGCAATGGATTTCATTTGTTCTACACTAGCAACCATAGTCGGAATAGGTTTATCTTCTGGGCGTCCTTTACTTTCTTTCAACGCAATCAAAGCCTCTTCATTTTCATATATTACACCTAGACCAAAAACGGTATCCGTAGGAAAAGCAACTACTTTTCCTTCTTTAAGCAATGCAGCGACTTCTTGTAAATCTTCTTTAGTAAACTTTTTAGTCTGCATATTTTTCACATCCTGTTCAATAGAATTTTATATTTGCATAGAGAAATTTATTTTTTTAGCTACTACTAATTATATGGCTAAAGATTTAATAAATATTTTATTATATAGAACTATTCTTATCAACACTAAAATAGTGTGCTATTGTCACATTTATTGTAACATAAATTATCATAGAATACTCATAATATCAAAAAAAAACAGGCAACATATACCATTTTAGCACAAAAATCATTAATTAATCACATGTTTTATCAACAAAAACAAGAATTGTGTAGAAATATGTGTAAAAGTTATGTTATTATTAAAAGGCTTTATATAGGAGGTTTTATTATGGAAAACTCAAAGAAGATCGTCTGGTATAACCTTGCGTTCATGGCATTTTCCACTGTTTGGGGTTTCGGTAACGTAGTAAACGGATTCGGTTACTCAAATGGTATTGCTGGTCAGGCTATATTTACATGGATTCTGATGTTTGCCTTATATTTTGTGCCTTATGCATTGATGGTTGGTGAATTAGGATCTGCATTTAAAGATTCTGGTGGAGGTGTTAGTTCATGGATTCATGAAACAATGGGTCCTAAACTTGCATACTATGCTGGATGGACATATTGGGCTTGTCACATCACCTATATTGCTAGTAAAGCAAGTGGTGGTTTAAAAGGTATCTCACAGGCTACAAGCTTTTTATTCATGTCTAATGGTCAAGACTGGTTTGATAGCCTTGATACAATTACAGTTCAAGCTTTAACAATGGCAATATTCTTACTATTCTGTTGGATTGCTAGTCGTGGATTAAATCCATTGAAAAAATTAACAACTCTTGCAGGAAGCAGTATGTTTGTTATGTCAATCTTATACATCATTATGATGCTTGCTGCTCCAGCAATTAATCCAGATGGAGGATTCCAGGCTCTAGATTTTAGCTGGGATAGCATTATTCCTCAGTTTAATGTTAATTATTTCACTTCGTTGTCTATCTTCGTATTTGCGGTTGGTGGATGTGAAAAAATTTCACCATACGTAAATAAGGTAGAAGACCCAGCTCGCGGATTCCCTAAAGGTATGATCGCTTTAGCTATCATGGTTATGGTTTGTGCTATTCTTGGTACCATCGCAATGGGTATGATGTTCGATCCTGCTATGGTAGCAAATGATCTTGATGGATTTGTATCTAATGGATCTTACTGGGCATTTGAACGTTTAGGTGCATATTATGGAATTGGAAGCTCTCTAAAAGTCATTTACTCAATCTGTAATGCAATCGGACAGCTTTCTACTCTAGTATTAAGTATCGATGCTCCATTACGTATGTTACTAGATAATGAACAAGCAAGAGAATTTATCCCTAGCGGTTTATTAAAACAGAACAAACATGGTGCTTATATTAACGGTATCTGGATGGTTGTTATTCTATCTGGAAGTATCATCGCTATTCAGGCATTAGGAGGAAGTGCTCAGGGTATCTTAAAACAGCTTACTGACTTGAACTCTATCTGTATGCCATTACGTTACTTATGGGTATTTGCTGCTTATATTGCTTTACGTAAAGCAGGAGATAAATTCCAAGCAGAATATCGTTTTACTAAGAATCAGAAATTCGCATTAGTAGCTGGAGCTTGGTGTTTCTTCGTAACAGCTGCATGTTGTTTACTAAAAATCTTTGGTGCAACTGATGCTTTATCATTAGCACTAAATATTATTACACCAATCGTCTTAACTGCTTTAGGTTTGATTCTTCCAGTTATCAAAAAGAATCAAGACGCAAAAGCTAAAGCTTAAATGATAAAAAGTCTTGTTTAAATACAGGACTTTTTTATTATGAAAAATTTCTTTATACCTATTTTATTTTGATTTTATGCTATACTATACATGTTAAAAAATAGGAGGATTACTTATGCAAAATGAATTAGTTAATGAACTACTTACTTTTATACAAAAAAGTCCTAGCTGTTTTCATGCAGTAGATACTATGAAACATATGCTATTAGAAAGTGGCTATCAGGAATTAAAAGAATGTGAAAGCTGGAAATTAGAAAAGAGTGGAAAATATTTTACCACTAGAAATGGTTCTAGTATTATTGCTTTCCATATTGGTAATGACTTAAGTGATTATCATTTCCAGGTAACTTCTTCTCATTCTGATTCTCCAACTTTCAAAGTAAAAGAAGTTGCTGAATTAAAAGGAAAAGGTGGTTATTTACAATTAAATACAGAAGGATATGGTGGAATGCTATGTTCTACATGGTTTGACCGTCCACTTTCTTTAGCTGGTCGTGTTTTAGTTAAAGAAGGAAATACATTCACAAGTAAATTATTAAGCTTTGATCGTGATTTAGTATTGATTCCTAATGTTGCTATTCATATGAATCGTGACGCAAACAACGGAGTTAAATACAATAATCAGATTGATATGCTTCCTTTATTCTCTGCAGGAGAATGTGAAGAAGGTTCTTATGCTCAATTAATCGCTGATGAACTAGGATGTAAGAAAGAAGATATCTTTGGTACTGATTTATATTTATATAATCGTATGGCTCCAAGTATTTGGGGAGCTAAAGAAGAATTTATTTCATCTCCAAAACTAGACGATTTACAATGTGCATTCACTTCTTTAAAAGCAATGTTAAACAGTGTAAATGATAAAGCAGTAAATGTATTTGCTTGTTTTGATAATGAAGAAGTTGGATCTGGTACTAAACAAGGAGCTTGTTCAACATTCTTATATGATGTTTTACAAAGAATTAATGATAACTTAGGATTTGCTAAAGAAGATTACTATCGTGCTGTCGCAAAAAGTTTCATGATTTCTTGTGATAACGCTCATGCTGTTCATCCAAATCATCCAGAGAAAACAGATGCGACTAACTGTACTTATATGAATAAAGGTATCGTTGTTAAATTTAGCGCAAACCAGAAATATACTACGGATGCAATCAGTTCCGCTGTATTTGCAGGAATCTGTGAAAAAGCTAATGTACCAGTTCAATATTTCGCAAATAGAAGTGATGCAGCTGGTGGAAGTACATTAGGAAACCTATCTAGCCAGAAAGTTTCAATGCATACTGTAGATATTGGACTAGCACAGCTTGCAATGCACTCATCTTATGAAACTGGCGGAATTAAAGATAGTGAATACATGGTTCGTGCACTAACAACATTCTATAACTCAAATCTTCATATTACCGATAGTGATTCAATTGAGGTTGCATAATCACTCATGAAGAAACAGGATAAAAAAATTCATATTGATAATCTGTATCTGACAAAACAGTTTAATGAAGAATATCAAAATGAATTTAATCGTTTTTATAACTATGTGTTATCTTCTAATAATGATAACTATGAAGTTAATATTATGGTAAATATCACTATAGACAAATGTCTAGATGGTATGAAACAAAATAAAAAAGCATCTTTGGTAATTCCTAAAAATTTAAAAGAATATACAGCAAAAATTTCACGAGGAAAAGAATACAAAGATATGAAGAAAAAAATTCGTAACCAAGATTATGAAAAATTCCAAATCAGTAGTATCTGGTATGTCTTTACACTTTGTATTGTATTATTTTTCTTCAAGAATCTAATTGATAATAACTATTTTATCAATTATGCAGTAGATGCAGTTGTAGCTTGTGTTGCAGGAGCATTTGCGTTAAGAAATTATCTTATTCGCAGAAGAATTATCAATCGTTACCAATTTGGTAATTTCTATTTAAGAATAGATGTTATTACTTTAGTTCTCTGTATATTTATTAAAATCATAACACCTGAAGAATATTCAAATTTTGATATAAGCTATCTTTTATTGGTTATTTCTTTCTTTGTAATAAAGAAAAAAATCAAACCACAATTTGAAAATGTAATTTAAATAGAAGCTGTAATGAAATAACTTTATTCTTGTTATTTCTACAGCTTTTTTTATATGCTATACTAAATATAGAGGAAGGTACAGCATATGAAGAAAATATTACTGTGTATTCTTAGCATTTTTATAATTTTCCTATTATATCTTCTTTATCCTGCGCCACAAAATATAAACGATCCTACAGACTCAGCAATATATCTATCTATTGGTAAAAATATTCAAAATGCTGCAAAGCAACTACTAGCACAAAATCCGTCACCAGAACCAATTGTTGTGCAGAATAAACTAGATATTCCTCAAATAGTACAAGAAACAAATATCTACTGTGTGCCTGCCTGTATTCAAATGACATTGCGTTATCATAATATAGAAGCAAATCAAGAAGATTTAGCAGAACAGCTTAGAACTTCTAGTGTCACTGGTACAGAATACATCGATATGGCTCGCGTTTTAAACACCTATTTATTTCATAAAGAAACCTTATCAGATGATCAGGAATCCGGTTACCGTATACAGAACATTAACTGTAATGAAACATCAGAAGAAGTTTCTAATATATTTCAAAAAAGAGTAGAACGTAATATTCAGGATGGATATCCTGTATTTGCGGCTATAAATTTACATTCTTTGTACCCTTCACTTCCTTCTGCTAATCATATGGTAGTCGTAAATGGATATATAAAAGAGAATGAAGAAATCTCATCGTATTATGTAATTGATCCCTATGGTCCTGTTCAAGATCCCGTTTATGGAGGTCAAAAGATATTTACTTCTGATGAACTCCTGCAGGCAATTCTTGAAACTGAAGAACCGGCTTATCTATGGTAATGAAAAATGTTGCTTAAGATTTGTAATTTGTCCATCATTGTTTATCTCAATTGCCGCCGAATATTGAACGTTTCTCAAATTAAGTTCTGGATAATAATTATAAGCATCATAAATAAAAGCTGTAACTCCTGCAATTTTTTCTATAGACAAGTTTAGCAGAAAAAAATTGACAGATATAACTTTAAACAAAAACAGACAGAATCTGCCTGTTTTGTTTCTTTGCGTATTTATACAAATATACATTTAATTATTTTCTATTCTTTATCGCATCTATCGGTTTTTTATGTGATATTCGATATACTGGGAATGCAGAAGCTAAGATAGCAACTACAACGGCAATTACTAATAATAACACAACTTGTAATGCCCCAAAATTTAAAACCGTTACTAATATACCAAATTCATCTCTCAGATAAGAGTTAATAAATACTGTCCCTGCATAACAAGCGATTACAGATACGATCCAGTTTATTAGCGCAATAACCATACTTTCATTTAAGAAGATTTTCAGCACATCTAATCCTCTTGCACCAACTGCACGTAAGATACCGATTTCTCTTTTCTTGTTCGCAATACTTGTCGCAATAAAATTACAAAACATCACTGCTGCAAAAACAGCAAATCCAATTCCCAATACAAATAATACCGGTTCCAATGTTTCCACAACTGAAGTAACTGATGTCAACATAGGCATTACTTGATTTTTTAATACATAATTTGATTCTGCTATACCATCATCATAAGTGTAGGAAATTACATCATGCAATAGTTCATCACTCATCATTGGAGCTATGATAAAATTCGCATATCCATCTTTCTCAAAACCATATTCTTTAATTATCTCATCCGTTAATACTAATACCTGTTCTTCTGATTCAAATACATCACTTACATATACTCCTGCAATTTTTTCATCAGTCATAGCTGTATCTGAAATCATATAGTTATGGAACTGATAATTAGCTTTCATAATTTCTGATTGATATTCTTTAACTGCATCCTTCACTACTTCTTTTTGTTCCTCTTTACTTGTAGTATTTGCTAATTGTTGAGAAATGTATTGTTCTAATGTCATTCCATTTTCTATTTTCAAATCTTTTATAATCATGTAATTTACATAAATATTACCATCATTTTTAAAGTCAACTATATCTTCTTTATCTACATCATTTATATGATAAAAATACATCGGTGAATAATACATATCTTCATAAGCAATATCAACAGTACTATTGCCATTTAATGAATAAACATTGTAACCACGTATACAATCTAGTAATCTAGTGTTGTCCACAAAACCAATCGAATGATAGCTTTCTGTTAGTAAAGAAGCTAATTCATTTTGTAGATAATAATCTTGGAAACTTTCCTGATGATTTTCATCTCTTAAGATATTATATCTTGAGGTATCTAGTTTTGTATCTAAAATTCCTGAAATCGTAAAAGTCTCTGTTTTACCATTAACCATTAAAGAAAGCTTATGCCCAATTAAATCTTGTGAAGTTATAATTGGAACTTTATGAAATTCACCATCTTTTCCCATTTCCTGGAAACCATAATCTTTCCATGTCTGGGCTACAAATTCAGTCACAACTATTTCATTTTCATTTTTTGGAAGGTTTCCTATAAATGAAAAACCATTTTCTTGTATTACATCCATAGATAATTCTGCTAAAGCAGAGAAATTAGTTGCATAAAAATTAGATTGATTGGATTCATATAATTCATCTACTTTTTCTACTTCTCCGCTAAAATCTAAATTAGTCCCATAATTATAATTACTAAATGTTCGAATAAATGATTCTTCTGAATATTTCTCTATGATTCGATCAATATCCTCACTATTTAGCTTACTAAAATTTTCATATGAATATCCATCACCATGAATAACAGCATTTTTCCCAATGGAAACATAATTAATTCCACTATCTTTCATGGAATTAAAAGTAGCTGTTTCTTTCTGATATTGGGACATTGTATTGGTTAAACCAAATAGACTAAACGAAACAACAGATAATAGAATTGTCATGAATAAGCGAAATGGTTTCAGTTTCAGATTTGATGTTGCTAAACGCAAGGAACTTTTAAAAGGTAATCTTGATTTAATAAAAGATATTCCTCCAGCTTTTTCTTCAATATGCAGCTGTTCTTCTTTCGTATCATGGAACACTTCAATCTTACCATCATCAGCGATATGATTTGCTTTTTTGATTTCTTTATTAGTTTCCGAATGAAAGGAAATCATAGCTTCCCCTTGATGTTTTTTTATTTCAGTCAATATTATTTTCAAATCTTCTTCTGTAAGATCCTGTGTATTTTTTATATCTATAAATTCCTTATCAAAAAAGGATACTCCATTTTTTGCTTGTTTGGGTGCTATAAGTTCTTTACTGGTATCTGCTATTATTTTACCATCTGCTAGTTCAATTATTCGATCAGCATATTGTTTTGCGAACTCTTTATCATGCGATACAATCAAAACCAGCTTATCTTTTGATAATTTCTTTAATGTATCAAAAACTTGTCTTCCTGTGCGTGAATCTAAAGCTCCTGTAGGTTCATCGGCCATAATTATTTCTGGTTGTTTGATTAAGGCTCTTGCAATTGCGACACGCTGTAATTGTCCTCCAGATAACTCATTAGGTTTTCGATCTCCTAAATTTTGTAAATCAACTTCTTCCAAAATAGCATTAATACTTTTTGTATCAGCTTTTTTCCCTTGTAACTGTAAAGCCAATGCAATATTTTCCTTTACAGAAAAATTCTCCATAACGTTATATTCTTGAAAAATAAATCCAATAAAAGTATTACGATATGAATCAAAGTCACTTTGACTAAACTCTTTACTTGATTTTCCTCCTATTAGAATTTCTCCCTGATCAAAACTATCAAGCCCCCCAAGAACATTTAATAAGGTTGATTTTCCACTTCCGCTTTTTCCTAAAATGAAAACCATCCCTTTATCTTGTAGCTTTAAGCTTATATCATCTAAAGCTCTCACTTCATTTTGTTTACTCTTATAAACCTTAGATAAATGTTTTATTTCCAGCATATCATGTACCTCCTGGAGTATTATAGCAATTATATCTTACAGAAAATGGAAGTAATTCTGAATTTTTTCTTAATATAGTATATTTTAAATATATTAAGATCCAAATATTTATTACGTTTGAACCATTTATTTTGCGATTTTTGGAGGTTTTAACTAATTTTCTATTGCGATTATTGGAGGTTTCGATTATTTTTATAATGCGATTTTTGGATATATTCACATTGATATAAATGCGATTTTTGGATATAATAAATTTATCAAGGAGGCGTCATTTATGTTTAAGCGTAAAATATATAATAAAATCAAAGAATGGAAAGAAAACTCAGATGGTAAAACAGCCTTATTAATTGAAGGGGCTAGACGAGTAGGAAAATCCACAGTAGTTGAAGAATTTGCAAAAAATGAATATGCAAAATACATTTTAATTGATTTTTCTATTGCTCCTAATACTGTAAAAGAATTATTTGATGACATGTCTGATTTAAATTATTTCTTTCTTCAACTACAGCTACAATATCGTGTAGAACTTGAAGTAAGAAATTCTGTTATTATTTTTGACGAAGTACAATTATATCCCAAAGCCAGACAAGCTATTAAAATGCTAGTCAAAGATGGACGATACGATTATATTGAAACAGGATCTTTAATTTCAATCAAAAAGAATGTCAAAGATATATTGATTCCAAGTGAAGAAAGAAAACTCCAAATGAATCCAATGGACTATGAAGAGTTTTTATGGGCACTTAACGATACTTCTACAATGAATTTATTACGTAGTGTTTTTGAATCTAAAAAAGCTTTTGGAGATCAATTAAATAGAAAACTTATGCGTGATTTTAGACTTTATATGCTTGTAGGCGGTATGCCTCAGGCAGTCAATGAATTCATCACTACAAATAATTTCAAGAAAGTAGATGAAGTTAAAAGAGATATTATAAATCTGTATGAGGATGATTTCAGAAAAATAGACTCAACTGGTAGACTAGCAATGTTATTTGAAGCTATTCCTTCCCAATTAAATAAAAATACTAAAGGTTTCCAAACAAAAAAAGTACTAAATTCATATAAAACAACAGATAGTACTATTTTACGTTTAATTTCGGAATTGAAGGATTCTAAAGTTGTTTCAGTAGCATATCATGCCAATAACCCTGATGTTGGATTATCAGCTTATAAAGATCTAAATCGTTATAAACTCTATATGGCTGATACTGGATTATTTGTAACGCTTCAATTTAAAGATAAAGATTTCACTGAAAACATTATTTATGAGAAATTGTTAAATGATAAATTATCTACTAATTTAGGTTATCTTTACGAAAATGCAGTTGCACAAATATTAACCTCTACTGGAAATGATTTATTTTACTATACTTTTGCTAATGTTGAACAAAAGCGGAATTATGAAATCGATTTTATATTATCTAAAAGAAATAAAATTTGTCCAATTGAAGTTAAATCTTCAAATTATAAAAAACATTCCTCACTCGATGAATTTTATAAAAAATATTCAGATAGAATATTAAAGCGTTATATTATTCATACCAAAGATATCTCCAAAGATAAAGATATATTATGCTTACCTATATACTTAACACAATTTATATCTCAAAGTGAAAATAATTAATTTCTTATATAAAAAACTAAAAATTATGCTACTAGAAAAGAGGTAGTAGTGGTAGAGAATATGCAAAAACCAGACAGATTATCTCTGCCTGGTTTTATACTATTCACGAATTGTTTTGATTCTAAAGATAAAATAATAATATTTAAATAACATCAAAGAAAATAAGAATAAACGTAGCCATAAATTATCCATGAAGTACATCGCAATAAGTAACATCGTACTTGCAAAAGATAATAAATAAATCTTAGTCTTCTTTGTCATAGAGCGGTGCTCTACAAAAGAATCTAAATGTTTCTTATATAGTTTAGTGGAAACGAACCAGTTATGGAAACGTTTAGAGCTTTTCGCAAAACACCAAGCAGATAATAACCATAATGGTGTAGTAGGAAGTACGGGCAATACAATACCAACAGCTCCAAGTATCATAGACACAAAGCCAATCACAAAATAAATAGGTCTCATTTCTTTTTCTCCTTCCATGACAAATACATATGACGTAGAACCATTATAGGATGATACATCAGCATCCTTGGTCCACTAAAACGCATAACTGTCTTAATCTGTTCTCTTTTTTCTTTCTGATAACAATGTACTTTACAATTATTACAGAATGTTTTTGTTTCCATAAAAGGACAATGATCAATTCGTAAATGGGCATAATCTAAAAGTGATTTACATTCATCACATAAAGTATCTGTATGATGATTTTTACGACAATAAAGTGAAATCATTTCTTCTATAACTTTTTTCTCTTTTTGTCGTTTTGTTTCAGTTTTCATTAACTTACCCTTCCTGAATCAATAGTTAATACACTATCAGCTATACGCATTGTTCCTGGTCTATGGGAAACAAGTAAGATAGTTTTATCTTTTTGTTCACGTAAGCTTTTTAAAATAATTGCCTCATTTAACGCATCTAGATTACTTGTAGGTTCATCTAGTAAAATACAAGGTGAATCATGTAAAAATGCTCTAGCAATCGCTATTCTTTGTTTTTCTCCACCAGATAATGAATCTCCTAGTTCAGCAACCTTAGTCGCATATCCCTGTGGAAGTGACATGATAAAATCATGAATACCGGCTTTCTTACAAGCATTTTCTACTTCATCTACGCTTGCATCTAATTTCGCAATAATTATATTATTAAAGATAGAATCGTGGAAAAGTACGGTTTCCTGTGTCACAAAGCTTTGCATATCTCTTAAATCTTTGGTATTTATATCATCAACACTTCTATCATTAATTAAAATACTGTTGCTAGGAGCATTCCAGAATCGCATGATTAATTTCAATAAGGTTGATTTCCCAGAACCGCTTTTTCCATGAATCCCAATAATATTGCCCTTCTTAAAGTGTGCATTGATATCTTTAAGAATTTCTTCATCGTCATAAGCAAATGTAAGATCTTTAATTTCAATATCACCAGCTGTACTATGTTCTTTTCCACTAATTTCTTTAACTATTTCTTCTTCATCTAATAAGCCCAATACACGCCTAGCACTAGCCATAGTAATTAATAGATTGTTTGATAAATTTGCCAATGCAAGAACAGGCCCAAAGCTAGATACCATTAATACAGTACTCATAATAACAGAAGTAAAGCTAATTGCCCCTTGCATGTATAAGTAACTACCGCAAACTAGCATCAGGAATGTAAATGATGTTACGATAATATTAGATACCATGGTAGTATTACCCTCATGAAGTTTTAATCGTTTCTGCACATCATGCAATTCTTCGCTTTTTTTACTCATCATATGTAAACGTTCTTCACCAATACGATATTGTAGAATATCCTGTAATCCACGTAATGTTTCTAATGTATAGCTGCTTAATTCTCCAAATCCTTCACGACTTTGTTTTCCTTGTTGTTTACCAAGTTTAGTAATGATCCAAGGAAGAATCAGTCCACAGAATAGATATCCGCATAATGCTATCACAAAGAACATAACATGCATCTTATAGAATTCTGTTAATAAAATAATGCATGTAATGATTGCGATTAGAATTGGTGAGATAGTATGCGCATAAAATACTTCTAAAGCCTCAATATCACTGGTAATCAGATAAATAAGATTTCCTTTATCTCTACCTTCTAATTTTGCAGGCGCTAATTTACGTAGTACTGTAAATACTTTATCACGAAGAATTGCTAAAAGACGAAAGGCTATATAATGATTACATGCCTGCTCTGCATAATGTAAAATTCCTCGCAATACCGCAAATACGATCATCAGGATAAAGAATACTTTTACAGGAAAATCTGGTGCTTGTATCGCAATATGACTAATTAGTAAAGCACTGAAATATGGGATATAAATAGCACATAGAAAACCTGTTACACCAAAGAAAACAGCTAATAACATATATGGGGCTAATGGTTTTGCTAATAGACTCATACGAGCCATTAAACGAATATTTCCTATTTTATTCATCTGCCTTTCCTCCCTTCATTTCTTCTAATTCCTGTTGTTTATGATACATGGATGCATAACTTCCATTGATCTCTAGTAATTCTTCATGAGTACCATGTTCTTTACATATTCCATGTTCCATAACATAGATTTTTTGACAATCTAAGATATTTTTTAAACGGTGAGTAATCATGATTACAGTTTTTGTCTGCGCTAACTCTTTGATTACCTGTACAATTGCATCTTCACTTTCCGCATCAATATTACTGCTTGCTTCATCAAAAATATAAACTTCGCGATCTGCTAGTAATGCTCGAGCTATAGACAACCGCTGTTTCTGTCCGCCAGATAAATTATTTCCTTGTTCAAGGATTGGCATATCTAAGCCACCTTGTTCCATAATAAAATCAAGAAGTTCTACCTTACGTAAAGCATTCATCATATCATCTTCACTACATTTTTCATTACCTATTTTTAAGTTTTCACGTACTGTACCTTTAAAGATAAATGGCTGATGGTTTACATATAAGAATGATTGATAGAACTTATCATCATCTATATCTTTACGCTCTTTACCTTGGACTAGAAGATGTCCATAATAATCCTTTTCAATACCCGCAATTAGCTTCGCAATCGTGCTCTTTCCAGAACCACTTTCTCCTACAATAGCAGTAAAAGTACCTGGTTCCATCTGCATATAAACATGTTTTAAAATTGCACGATCACTATCATATGCAAAACTCAAATCTCGCAATTGAATAGATACTGGTTCTTTATCTAATCCTAATACTGCAGCATCTGTATCTTTATAATCTAATATGCGGAAGATTTTATCACTTGCGGCAATACCATTCATCGCAATATGGAAAAATGATCCTAATAAACGCAATGGAATAAAAAAGTCTGAAGATAACAGTACAATACAAATTACCGCAAATAAAGATACATTCCCACTGACATAACCACTAATTGCGACAATACTTCCTAAGGCAGCTCCACCATAAGCTATTAAATCCATAACACTGACAGAATTTAACTGCATTGTTAGAACTTTCATAGTGATTTTACGGAAATTTTCTGCTTCAACATTCATCTTTTCTTGTTTCCATGCATCTGCCTGATAGATCTTTAAAGTTGTTAAACCTTGTAGGTTTTCAAGAAAACTATCCCCCAATGTTGTATAACTACTCCAATATTTTGATAATAGTTTCTTCGCAAATTTTTGTACTGCAATTATAGATAATGGAATCAATGGCACACAAATCAATAACACTGCAGCACTCTTTACATCCATGAACATTAATATTAGGAAAAGAGTAATAGGTGCTAACATACTATAGAAAAACTGTGGTAAATATCTTCCGAAATATATTTCTAGCTGATCAATACCTTCTACACTTAACTGCACCAATTCACTAGTAGGTGCCGCTTTTGTATAATTATTTTTCATTTTTAATAATTTCTGAAATAAACGAAGTCTTAATTCTTCTCTCACATGAACAGATGCTTCATGTGAATATAAACTTGCTTTTCTCGTACAGATAGCACGTACTAAAATACATAATGTTACCCCAATAGCACTATACATTAATGTTTGAACTGTAATAGTATTATTAAAAACCTGTGCAAGGCAATGTGCCAAAATAAACACAAAAATAATATTACTTAATAAAGAAATCCACTGCATAAAAACTTGTCTAAATATCATAGGTTTGGTCTGTGGCATTTCTTTTAATAAACGCTTATCAATCATAAACCCTCCTTGTTAGTCATAACTAACTTTATCGCCATTGAGTTTACCACAGCTAACAAAATGTGTCAATGCCATATTCATTTCAATATTAGTTTTTTGTATGTTATCAATTATATATATTTATTGTAATTACTTTATCTTTACATAAAACTATAGACATATTAATTAAATTATTGTACTATTAAAAAGCAAAAGGGAGTAGCTCACGATTTTCGTGAAGTGCATCGTCAATACGATTGATTATTATTCAATCCGGTTCACTTCGAAAGTAGCAAGACTTTTATGAAGATAAGAGTCTTTTTTTATTGAAAAGGAGTATGCGTATGAATTTATTGATTGCTTTTATTTTAATCGTTATTGGTTTTGTTTTTTTAGTAAAAGGAGCAGATTGGTTTGTCGATAATGCATCTGGTATTGCGACTAAAATAGGTGTATCTCCTCTTGTAATCGGTCTAACCATTGTTGCATTTGGAACAAGTTTACCAGAAATGGCAGTTAGTGTTACTGCTGCATTAAGAGGTGCAAACGAAATTGCAGTTGGTAATGTTGTTGGATCTAATATGTTTAACTTATTAGTTGTAGCTGGTTTAAGTGCATGTATTTATCCGCTTGTCATTAATCCAACTATTATGAAACGAGATTGGCCGATTTCAACACTGGCTTCTATCTTATTAGTAGTATTTGTGTATGATTCTACTATTTCTTTCTTTGAAGGTATTGTATTATTGATTTTCTTTGCTTTCACTATGTTTACTCAATTAAAAGATGGAAAAGAAACAGATGAACAAAAAGTAGAAGATCGTCCGATGATTAGTCTAATTATCTTCTTATGTATTGGAATAGCTTGTATCATTATTGGAGGACAACTTGCAGTAAAAGGAGCAACTGAACTTGCTCGCATTCTTGGATTAAGTGAAACGTTGATAGGTTTAACAGTAGTCGCTATTGGTACCTCTCTTCCAGAACTTGTAACTTCTATTGTAGCTGCTAAAAAAGGTGAAAATGAAATTGCTATGGGAAATGTTATTGGTTCTAACGTATTCAACCTTTTATTTATTTTAGGTATTTCCGCAACACTTCATCCAATAAATGTAGAACCTACTGCATTAATGGATACATTAATTCTAAGTGTTGTATCTTTAGGATATTGGTTTATCTGTAAAAAAGTCAAATTGGATCGTAAAATTGGTATTTCCATGGTTATGGTTTATGCCTTATTTATGATTTATATTATTCTTCGTTAATAAAGAAAACTGTTTCAAAAGAAACGGTTTTCTTTTATATAAGATATAGTAAAAAATTATAAAACAAAGGAGAGAATATGTTACTTATAAAAAACATTCATATTTATGCACCTCAAGATTTAGGTATTCAAGATATTTTAATTGGTGAAGGAAAAATTCTTTACATTCATAAAACAATTGAAGCAGCTCCTTTTATGGAAGTATTTGATGGAACTAACATGATTTTAACTCCAGGATTTATTGATCGACATGTGCATATAATTGGTGGTGGAGGTGAAGGCGGTTTTGCGACAAGAACACCAGAATTGACTTTATCTTCCTGTATTCAGGCTGGCATCACCACGGTAGTTGGTTTATTGGGAACCGATGGCATAACAAGAAGTATTGAAGATCTAATTGCAAAAACAAAAGCTTTAAAAAAAGAAGGAATTTCAGCTTATGCAATGACAGGTTCTTATGCTTATCCAAGTACTACTCTTACAGGATCTGTTGCAAAGGATATCATGTTTGTCGATGAAATCCTAGGCGTAAAACTTGCGTTAAGTGATCATCGTTCTTCACATATTTCCTGGGAAAATTTCTTAACACTCGCTAGTGAAGTCAGAACTGCAGGTATGTTTGCAAGTAAACCAGGCTGTATAACATTGCATATGGGTGATGAGGATGAAGAATTGGCTTATGTACTAAAGGCAATTCGCCATACTGGTTTGCCTTGTACTATATTTCATCCTACTCATGTAAATAGAAATGACCACCTGTTTCAAAGAGCATTACAATTATTACATATGGGCGGAACTATTGACATCACAAGTTATGATAAACAAAATAGCTCTCTTTGGATCAAACAAGCAAATCCTACAGACTATGAACGTATAACATTAAGTTCAGATGGGCAAGGAAGCTGGTCGTCTTATGACGAATATGGAAACCTTACAGCTATAGGAGTATCGGATATATCAGTTCTAACACAAGATATTTTATCAATGATAAAGAATAAGGACTTTTCAATTGAAACTTGCTTATCATTTGTAACAAAAAATGTAGCAAAAGTATTAGGTCTATATCCACAAAAAGGATGTATTCAATCTGGAAGTGATGCAGATGTACTCTTATTTTCTAAAGACTTTAAACTAACAGGAGTTATTGCGAACGGAAATTGGATGATGAAAGACTGTAAATTATTAAGAAAAGGAACATTTGAGAAATAAATTTTATATTTTCATAAATAGTAAAATTACATTTAATTAAATTATATCATTGATATGTTAAATTTTATATTTCTTAAGTATGCATATTAGAAAAATCAAAAACAGGATATGACTCTTTTAATTTAGAGTAATTATAAAAATAAGAATTAACAATTTTTATATTTTAATCTACTAAAAACTTAAAGCGAGATTTTTTAAATCTCGCTTATAATTTAAGATATTGAACAATATCCTTATTTTAAATCATCATACACAAATATTAGAATTATCTCTATTTCATTACAGCTTCTCGCAGAAGAATTTAACTGTCTCATTTACTATTTTATTTACATAATTCATATTTGGATTGTCAAAAAAACCATATCCATGATCTGCCCCTTCCAAGACAAATAATTTAGATTTAATTTTAGAAGATATTATTTTACATGTTTCTGGAGAAACTAGTTGATCTTTTGTTCCTGAAAATACAATCGAATCAATTTTTTTAGTCGCTCTTTTCATGATTTCATTTGAAGAGAGGACATCATCTAAAAACTCTTTTCCAAGCTCTAATTTTTGTCCAAAAAATTCAACTACAACTTTGTCACCCTTTACTTTTCCTCCTAAAATCTCTGTAAAATTCATTGTTTCTTGTGCACCAGGGGCAATCAAAGTCATAGCTTTATATGGATTATTGTCTGCATTAGTTATCATAATGGCGAGACGACCTCCCATACTATAGCCTAAAATCCCCAATCTATCTTTATCAATGTTTTCTGTTTCTAAAATATAATTTAATACAGCATTTGAATCAGACATATTATGTGTCAAACTAAATTCAGAAAAAGGAACAATTGATGCTCCACATCCCGAAAAATCAAATCGTACTGCAGCAATACCTTTTTCTGCTAACGCCTTTGAAATACTGACAAACCCTATCCCTTCCTCTTTGCTTCCAGCAAATCCATGATTCATCACAACTAAAGGATACTTTCCTTCTTCCTTAGGCAAAGCAATAACGCCATTAATTTCTCTACCCTCATTTTCAAATGTAAATACTTTTTCAATAATTTCCATTTCCATTTACTAGTATATTGTAAATGACTATTTAAACAAATCACATTTACAATATACCTCTCCTTTCTACCAACTTTATAAAAATTTTAAATTTGTAATTAAAGGTTTATACCTTCTCTATTGCTTTATCTATTTTAAAGAAAATTATAATGATTTTAAATCTTTATATTAAAACTTCTTTATTATAGAAACTACGTAGCTTACTTACCAACATTATTGCAACCATGCTTCACATTTTCAAAAATTATTCGCTTACAAGATTTAATCTTAATAGTTTTATATTTTTAAACTTTTGCATTTAAATCACTTGCTTTTCTATAGTTTATCACTTTGATTTTTATATGATTTTTTATTTACATAAAACAAGAAAAGTGATATCACTAAAAAAACTGCATAAATCAACAAAATATTACTAAATAGGGAGGCTTTTGTTTCAACAAGTCCTAGATTTTTCGTAAGGGATGTCATAGTCAACATTTTTCCTGTAATTGCAATAAACAAAGATGGTCCAATTCCAGTCATTAAATTAAAGAAACCTATTCCTACTCCCACTTGATTCATTTTTAAAGTTCCTGTTACCAATTTCATAAAGGGAGCATACATGAAAGCAAATGATCCTGTATAAAGAATTGCAGTAATACCAATCATTACGACTCCTTTATCAGCACAAAATGCTGAAGCAATAGATGAGCAAATTGCACAAGAAATTGCTAATAACAATGTCTTAAAACTTCCTAATTTTTCAACGATTTTTCCACTATTAGCACCTATTAATATGGATGTAGCATACGTTGGAAGTAATAACAATGACACTTTATCTAACTGTAAACCATAAACTCCTTGTGCCATAAAAGGAAACAAAAATCCATATGCAGATTGTAAACCAAAAACAATAAGAGCTAACACATTAATAATTACAAATTTTGTATTCTTAAAAAAAGTAATATTAATAAAAGCTTTTGCATTTTTAGAAATATAGATAAAAAATGACAATAAGAATAATATAGCAATGAACAAAATTATAATATTATTCACCGAGAAAAATAATGAAATAAACAAGGTAAATAAACTTAATAATGATAAACCTATAAAATCTAATTTATCATTATTATTTCCTTTTTCGTCCGGTATATATTTCTTAATATATGGAATCGTTATTAGTGATAAAAAAGGAAGTATAAATAACGCACGCCATCCAATATATGTCGAAATAAATCCTCCTGCTAGTATCCCTACAGCTCCAGATAGTCCTACACATGCTGTATTATACCCATAGTATTTCGATTGTCTTTCCGGAGACAAATATTTGGTTACCGTTACTATCATTAATCCTGAACCACATGTTCCACCACATACCATTATGGCAACTGCTATTACAAATAAATAAAAATGAATAAATGAACTTATGATTGCCAAAATAGCTCCTATATTAAATAGGCCAACACCTATTAACATTAATTTTCTAATGCTGATATTATCAGATAATGTTGAAAAAATAACAGAGGCTATTCCCATAACGAGCAACCCAATCGTTGCCAACATTGATACTGTCGAATATTCAAGATTAAAATCAACCATCACTTGTGGTGAAATAATATTAAATGCTCCTAAAATAGATGCCGAGGTTATAAAGATTAACATAAACATTGGCATAGTTTTAATAACATCTTCTTCATATTTTTTCATTCTATCTCCCCTTCTCTCAACAAGATGTATATATTGTTGTATATTTTATACAGGTAAACTATACAACCTGAAAGCGCTTTTGTCAATTGATTTTAATAAAAAAACTATTGCATATTCACTATTATTACTAGTAATTGCAATAGTTTCGTATATAAACTTATTATTTTTTTAATGCATTCACTTTTATATTTGCATATTGAACTGGGATATGATATTTATTTAAACAAATAACTTGACCTTTATTATCTAACATTTTTTCTATCACTAAAACAAACAACTTTGTATCAACATCAAAATTATCATTAATTAAAACATCTTCATCCTCAATAATTTTTATTTCAATCTTAACTATTTTCGCATATTCATAAATCTCCTTTGTAATAAAGTTTTCTGCTTGTTTTGAATTCATCAAATCATATTCCAATATAAAATCTAAATCCATTGGAATAATCGAAAAGCAATGTGCATAACATTTATCTTGAAAATAGTAAAACAAATTACTCCCACATATAACAGGTACTTTTCTTTCAAAAACATCATCACTGTATAAATTCGATGTACCTAATCGAGGAGTACAAGTAATTTTGTCAATTTCTGTTACCCCACATTTTTCTAAAACATTCCTCATTTGCTCTAAGCCCGTTAATGACGATTTCCCCTGTCTACGAATAAAATTTCCAACACCTTTTTTCGATTCTATAATTCCATCCTCCTGTAACAAAAGAATAGACTGTCTTAATGTCATACGACTAACCCCCATTTGTGCAGCTAATTTATTCTCATTAGGTAGTTTATTTTCTTCATCATATAGACCTTCCTTAATATTTTTTAAAATATTGTTATACACTTCTATATAACGTGGTAAATTATCATTTGAACGATTATTTTCCATATAAATCCCCTTTTCGTAAATTAATAAAATATTTATCAAATATAAATTATTTTATCAGTATATTTCATCTTTTTCAATCTTCTTTTATTTATATAAATATATAAGATTAACAATCAATATGTTTATTGACCTTAATTTTTTTGTTCATATAATTTTAAAATAAAAGATATAGATATGAATCGAATAAATTTAAAAAATTTATATTTATCATTGATATAGTTTAGAATAAAATTACACCCTCATTTCTTTTAAAATTTTTTCTAATAACATAATATGCTTATACATAATTTAGCTAGTATTCATATTTTCTTTCATTTTTGTATCTATCACAATTTTCTACAAAATTGTATAATATAACTTTTAATCATACATTTTATGGACTGTTTGAGACTTATACAGCTGTTACCTTATTAAAATCTGGTCAAATCTTATTAAAAAATGTATATAGATAATAAATCTGTATACAAAAAGCATATTAAAATAAAAGAAAGCTTAGTAGTATACTTTCAAAAAATATCAATAGGCTGATTCACACATGCTTAGTGATTTCCAATGGAGTAAGTAACTTAACAAAATAAAAAAAGATACCTATTATCTCTCAATAAAAAATATTTTATTCTATATACCATCAATTAAACTCAATTAAATATATCGTATAAAAGCAAAATAATTTAACTGAATATTTGTTTCTCAGAACGTAAAAACAGATGATAATATTGGTATTTCACCTTTAAAATCATCTGTTTCTCTTCTTTATGCACTACTCACTAGTTTAAGTTCCTCTTATCTTAATTAATCTTAACTTATTGAGTTGAATGCAATCCTTTTTTAAGTACATTAGTATTTTAAATCTTTAATTTTTTCCCAGCTAAATTCTTCTCTTCCAAAATGTCCATAACAAGATGTTTCTTTGTAGATTGGTTTACACAAATCTAGTTCGTTAATGATATCTTTTACTTCGAAACTAAAATTATTACGTACAATTTCTAAAATTTCTTCATCACTACGAGTTCCTGTACCAAATGTATCAATCATAATAGATACTGGTTTTACTTTTCCAATTGCGTATGCTACTTCAATTTCACATTTACTAGCTAAGTTATGCGCAACAATATTTTTTGCGACATAACGGCAATAATAAGCTGCACTTCTATCTACTTTAGATGGGTCCTTACTAGAGAAACATCCTCCTCCGATACGTCCCATTCCACCATAGCTATCTACAACAATTTTTCTTCCCGTTGTTCCACTGTCACCAAATGAACCACCAACAACAAAGCTTCCGCTTGGATTAATCAAATAAATTGTATCTTCATCCAATAATTCATCTGGAATAACTGGAGTAATTACTTCTTTCATAACTAAATCTGCGATTTCCTGCTGAGATGCACTAGCAACATGCTGAGTAGATACTACGATTGTATCAATTCGTTTGATTTTATCATTTTCATATTCAACACTTACCTGTGTTTTTCCATCTGGCAATAAAATAGAACTATTTCTTCTAACTTCACTCAAACGTTTTGCAAGTTTATGTGCATATTCAATAGCTGCAGGCATATAGTTATCTGTATCATCGCAAGCATAACCAAACATAATACCTTGATCTCCTGCACCGATTTCTCCATCTTCCTGTACAACTGCTTGATTGATTTCACTAGACTGTTCTCTAACTTTCACTAGAACTTCATATTCTTCTGTATAACCAATTTCGCGAATTGTGTCCTTTGCAATTTTCGCATAATCAATTACTGCTTTTGTGTTAGCTTCTCCATATACTAATACAAAATCATCTTTAATTGTGGCCTCTACAGCCATCTTACTTGTTGGATCCTGACGTAAAGCTTCGTCTAGAATACTATCCGCAATGCGATCACAGATTTTATCTGGATGTCCTTCTGTAATACTTTCTGATGTAAAAATGTAGTCTTTCATTCCAATAAATCTCCTTTACAATATGTCATAAAAATGCCTTCCCTAGCGTGAGAGAAGGCAATTTGTTATCGAATTGTTTCTCTTATCGCTGTTAGCTGTACCACCTTATACTTTTGTTATACAGGTTGGCGTGGGATCAATCGAGCTAACTCTCTACCCCAACTCTTGATAAAAAGGCACATATATTAAAACATAAAGTAATAGTATTTGCAATAGTAATCTTAATTTTCTATTATTTCCCTTAAAAATGCAGATTTAAAGAATATATCTGTATCACTTTTTTAAATACTTCCTGAATACCAATCTGTTGAATCCATTTATCCAACTCAAATAAATTTTCAGGCTCATTTTCAATATCTAAGATATTTACAATAATCCTATATATCTGGCTATCCATTTACATATCCACCCCTTCATAGATATCATTATACCATAAAGGATACAAAAAAAGACCTCATGGCAAGCACTGAGATCTTTTTCGCAACAGTAATGAAAAGCAAATACAATAAATAAGGAAAATCTGTTGCTTGATAGACATCTCCTGTCTATATTCATATTACTATTATTTTGTGAAGATTAAGTGAAACTATTACGAATAATATGAAAATAATTATCTTACTTTTTTCTGTAAATCGTTGACAATCATTTTCACAATTAATACAATGAACAATAGAAAGGTGTGTAGAAAAGTATGAAATCAAGAGAAAGGTTATCGTCTAGGTTAGGTTTTATCTTAATCTCCGCAGGCTGTGCTGTTGGTCTAGGTAATGTATGGCGTTTCCCTTATATTACCGGGCAATATGGAGGAGCAGCATTTGTATTACTATATCTGCTATTCTTAGTAATACTGGGATTACCTATTATGGTAATGGAATTTTCGGTTGGCAGATCATCTCAATTGTCCGCCGCAAAATCATTTGATGCATTAGAACCGAAAGGAACTAAATGGCATTTAATTAAAAATGTATGTATTGGGGGAAATTATCTTTTAATGATGTTTTATACGACTATTGGCGGATGGATGTTAAACTATTGTTTCAAAATGGCCACAGGTTCTTTTCATGGTATGAATGCAGAACAGGTTGGAGGAGGATTTTCTGAAATGCTCGCAAATCCTTCTGAAAATTTATTTTGGATGATTGCAGTTACCATAATCGGCTTCTTCATCTGTAGCAGAGGTCTACAGAATGGCGTGGAAAAAATGTCAAAATATATGATGTCCTGTTTATTTATCGTCATGATTATTCTTGTTATACGTGCAGTTACTCTGCCAAATGCTATAGAGGGATTAAAATTTTATTTAATTCCTGACTTTCATAAAATGATTGATAATGGGTTATGGAATGCTATTTACGCCGCTATGGGACAATCTTTCTTTACCTTAAGTTTAGGTATTGGTGCTCTTGCGATATTTGGAAGTTATATTGGAAAAGATCGTTCTTTATTAGGAGAAAGTATTAATGTTTGTATTTTAGATACTTGCGTTGCATTTATTGCAGGATTGATTATTTTCCCTTCTTGTTTTTCTTTCAATGTTTCAGCTGATAGCGGTCCAGGCTTAGTATTTGTTACTTTGCCAAATGTTTTTAATTCTATGCCGGGCGGAAGATTTTGGGGATTTTTATTCTTCTTATTCATGTTCTTTGCGGCATTAACTACTATCATTGCTGTATTTGAGAATATTATCTCTTTTGCGGTAGATAATGGCTGGTCTAGAAAAAAAGCAATCGGTGTTAACTTTGTATTGATTCTAGTATTATCTCTTCCATGTGCTTTAGGATTTAATATTCTCTCATTCATAGAACCTCTAGGAGATGGTTCAACTATTCAGGATTTAGAAGATTTTATTGTGTCAAACAATTTATTACCATTAGGTTCTTTACTATATCTATTCTTCTGTACACATCGTTATGGATGGGGATGGAAAAATTTTATTACTGAAGCAAATACTGGAAAAGGTCTTAAATTCCCTACATGGGCAAGAATTTATGTTACATTTTTCTTACCACTAATTGTAATTATCATATTCTTCCAAGGATATATGGAAAAATTTTCTCAGCCGCTTAATATTCTTCTTCCGATAGTGATATTACTTCTTGTAATATATATTCCATTACAAGCTTGGATCAAGAAATCAAAAAGTTAAGATAACTAAAAAGCAGAATGCACTTCTGCTTTTTATGTACTTATTTTCTATTTAATAATTCTTTCATTTGTGTTAAAGATAAACCATCAAATATAATATTTTGTGCATCAAACACTTCTGCATTTCCTTGTACATATTCGATAAATGTTTCATAGGCAGTTTCTCCTATGATTTTATCCTCAGAAACAGAATATAGGCATACATTATAATGATCACACTCTAACTGTTCATTTGTTTCAGGATTGATAAAACCAAAAGGAACAAAAGGTTTTATTGGGAAAATACTCTTAACATTTTCTGTATGTACATATCGACCAAATATCTCATTTTCTGCTTTATAGAACTGTGGCTTAGCATAATAAGCATCAATCTGTTGTTTATCATTGATCCACTTATAAAATGATTGAATATCATTTATATATGCATTAGCTTCATTCATGCCAATAACTAGTGGAAACATAGTACAGTATAATGTCAGGTTTTGATTATTTCCTGAAATTATATTATCTAACATATCTTTGGCAACTCTATCATTAAATTCAATAAATTCTTCTTTTCTTTTTATAAATTCTTTTAAACTTTGTACTTCCCCATCTATTTCAAGCTCACATTTCCAATAAAAAGCAATTCTTTGTATACAATTAAAGAAGTCTTCAATTTCATGAGGTAAGGTCGGATTTAGTAGACGTAAAACAACCTTATCCGTCTCTTTTTCATTCCAGATGACACTAAAACCACAACCTATATTTTTAGGATTATAAACCATTATTTCATCTGCATCAATAACATCTGGATTAATTCTCATACCATCATATGTTCCATAATGTAAATTATCATCAATAATAATACTCAGAGGTAAAACTTTTTTCATAAATCCCTTTTGTGTGATCACAACATCCATTGACATAAAATCATCTCCTTTCTCTTACGTTCTATATTTTTATTATAAAATATAAGAAATAGAAATGAAATAAAAAACCTAGTTACTTACGAAGAAACTAGGTATTCATTTATAAAATATACTTTTGAATCGCCTCAGCTACACTATCTACAATATGGTCAGCACAAGCTTGTATAGATGTGGCAGAGCGATGAAATGTGAAAGAAGTATCAGCTTTTTGAAGCATAGGAATATCATTATAGGAATCACCAATTCCATAACAAACATCTATATCCAATAATTCCTTGATCTTTATAATCGCATTTCCCTTTGAACATCCTTTAGCGACTACATCTACAGAATCACCATTCTGAAATGCCTCACATACATCTGGAAACTGTGAATAGATTTTCTGTACAAATTTTTCTGCTTGTTCTTCACTGCTTAATGAATATGAATAGCCGTAAATCTTCATTCCAGCTATTTCATCTAAACTTTGAATTACTTCTCTTGAAACAAGTGTCCAAGGTCTTTTCTTCTTATACGCAAGAACAGTTTGTCCCGCCTGTATGGATACATAATCTGTTTCAGTATATAATTCACATAACTGTTCAGCAACTTTTATATCCAAAGCTTTTTCATATATCACTTCATGATTCTTATTTAGAATTGAAGCTCCGCTGCTTACAATAAAGAAATCAGGCTTTAGTTCTTCAGGTATGAATTTACGTATACCTTCAAATGGCCTACCTGTACATATGCCAAATAAACTACCTTCTTTTTGTAATTGCTTTATGGCCTTTAAATCCTCTTCCTTACAATTATTTATTTCACGAAAATATAATGTTCCATCATAATCACTAGCCAATGCTTTCATTCCATCACTCCCCTTACAAAAAAATTTTAAAGTCTATTTCCTATCTATGTCAATGGCAACTTTTGCATTTTTCTACATCTCCGTATAAAAGAAAGTAGGAGATAGTCATTAAACTACCTCCCCTTATCAAACCGCATGTGC
>URYK01000009.1 GCA_900552125.1 uncultured Solobacterium sp.
ACATGCCAACTACCATCACATGAATGTTCCTATTTACTCATCCAATTCATTTTAGCAAATAGTATATAGACTTCCCGTTTCTTCGCACGGTCGCCAAACATCCTTGCCGCCTGTGTAGTTCACACTATATTTCGGCCTGCCAAACCATCTATGGACCTCTCGGTTTTCCACAACTCCTCCGCACACTTCCTCACGGGAGCGCACTAGTTTAGATTTTCTGTCTTGCATTGGAACTCAACAGAGTAGGACTTGCACCTACGTGACACCTTTCTTTTCAAAGTTTATCTACTTCGTTTATACATCGTATCGTAAGTAAAACTTCTAATAAGAAAGAAAGTTCAAGCATGCCTGTACATGTTTGAACTATAGCGACTGCCTGTCGCACAAAAAACTGACATCATCTGAATGCCAGTTGTCTCATATATTATTATGTTTTTATTAGAACAATGATGTGATCCAAGTAATTACAGTAGTCATACCCATACTATAGACAAGAATTGACCAAGGTTTCAAAGTAAGGATGATTGTTACGAATTTTTTTAGAGACATAGGAGTCAATCCTGCTAGGAAACATAATAAATCATCTGGTGCACATGGTGCAAACATTGCTATTGCAAACAATTTGTCAAATTTCTTTCCTTTTTCAATCCATGAAATATATTTATCATATTTTTTTTGAGAAACAATTTTTAATACAAATTCTTTTCCATATTGTCTTGCTAATAAGAAGTTAATAGTTGATCCAATACTGATAATTATGTAATTATAGATAAAACCATAAACAGGTCCAAATACCACAACACCAATAACACAGCCAAATCCGCCTGGAATGATTGGAACAACACACTGAATAATTTGAAACAAGATAAATCCTAGAGGAGCAAAAACTCCTAAGCTGTTAAGAAATGCTTTTAATGACTCTGGTGAAGCAAATATTCCTTGCTGAAATCCAAAAATTACAAATAATAAACAAATTAGAACTCCAAATACTGTAACATAATTTTTATTAAGTGATAGTGTCATGATACTTACCTCCTTCTATGAGTAATTCTATCGAATCTTTCTTATTTTTTATAAAATTAAATCTTATCTTTTTCTTATCTTTAACACCCTTTATCTTTTACACTTATATATTACCATGTAGATGTCTCAATAATATTACAGTTCAAAACATAAAGATATCAATTTTGTAACAATTCATAATGTCAGTATATAATATTAATTAGAATCCTCTAAATCTGTCTTTTTTTAACACTGTAATAAATCACAGGAACTGTGAACACTGTCAAATAAATAACATAACCTAATGTATCTTTCAAAACTGATAGCAGCTCATTTCCACAACTTAATAATGCAGCGATAACGAGTACAACGGCGAATAATTCTTTAACCTTTTCCATAAGTATGGCCTCCATTTATTTTTCTTTACACTTATATAATAATGTGTAATCATCTCATCATTATCTCAATCTCAAAAATAAAAGTATCAGTTTTGAGATATTTTATCTCTTTATCAATAAATAAAAAATTAAGATGGTCAACGTTATGACGCTTGTGAGGATAGAAGCAAATAATAATATATATAATTAATACTAAATAAATCTTATATTTTTAAATTATTTTACCCGTCATTGGAAGAATTAAGTCTGAATTTATATGAACCTTTTTCTGCTTTTTCATGTTGCTTTCATTTGCGAGTAACCTTTATAATTGTAAAATAGAAAAGGAGGAAGATTCGATGTTAGAAAAATACGATTTGTTTTGTAAGGAAAATCCTTGTGAATTTAGTAAAGAGCAGTTAAATAAACTAAAACATGCACTGGAACATGCACAAAATGGTTTGATCTGTGATGAAATGGTTGATTTCATGCTTTGGACTCAGAATTTAAAATCCAGACAGGAGTATTTCGCAGAATATGTTGCCCGCATTTACCCACAGAATACCCATGCCCGTCTTTTAGAAGTAGGATGTGGACAAAATGCAAGATTGTCTAAACTTCTTGCAACTAAAGGGTATATCATGAGTGCGATAGATCCCAAAGTAGAAAATTGTACGGAGCATGTTGAATGTATCAAAAACTATTTCACTTACGAAACGCCAATCTCTGAATATGATGCTTTGATTGCTCAGGAGCCTTGTGAGGCAACAGAACCTATGATTCGTTTATGTGCTAAAGAAAAGAAAGATTTTATTATCAGCTTGTGTGCTAGTCCCCATCCTTATCCTAACGGAACCATTCCGGCATCTGCTGCAGAATGGTATGATTATTTAGAAGAAATTGATTCAGACCATTCAATTATCGTTTATCCAAATTTGATTCCTGGTTTTGTTACCCCTATTATGCTCGGAATGTATAAAAAGTAAATCGTTTTTTTTCGACAGTAGAGTTTAAAACAAACTGTGACTAAATAGAAAAAGATATCATTATGATAAAGACGTGGAAGAATTATTTATAGATTTAAAAATCTCTAACCGAAACATTACGGAGAAATTTTTTCTTTGATAGAAAAAACATACAGATAAGAAATAGTATCCTGTAACATAATCAACAAAAAAGCAATTAATCCGTAAACAGATTTTGTACTTTTTTCCTAGATAGAATGATAGCATATTCAAATCGTAAATCTGTTAAAACCTACTAAAATAGATTAACGAAAAACACAAAATACTTAAACTTAAAATAGCAAAATATAATACATTGTAATTTAGGTTCTTACTCGATAATAGGCAAATAGAAATAAGGTAGGAATAAAATTTGTTGAATTCATCAGCTCATTTTAGCCTTCCTTTTTCATGCATTACCGTAAAACAAGAAAGAACCGTAACTTAATCATTATTCTTTTCTTCTATAAATAACGTGTTAAGTTTACAAAGGAGAATCGTATTTATATTTATAGAAATAACTTTAAAGTAAATAACATAAGAATATTTATATCTTCTAATGATTTATAATAAGCATCAATAGAATATAAAAAAAACTCTAAACCATATGGTCTAGAGTAATTTCTTAAATGGTGCGGGTGAAGGGACTCGAACCCCCACGGTTGCCCGCCAGATCCTAAGTCTGGTGCGTCTGCCAATTTCGCCACACCCGCACATTCAATTTACCAGTCATAAGTTATCTCACAACTGCCCTATTATTATAACATGAGATTCAAGAAAATCAATACTTTTTAGAAAATTTTTTATTTTTTTCTATTACTTTTTATGGAACCCTTTTCATGATATACTATACGTTGAGGTGAGTTTATGACAAATTGGATTCATAAAGCTAAATTCTATCATATATACCCATTGGGATTTTTAGGAGCTCCACAGTATCATCAAGAAGAAATCAATCATCGATTACATAAAATCATAGATTGGATTCCACATATGAAATCCTTAGGTATCAATGCTTTATATTTAGGACCTGTATTTGAAAGCCATGAGCATGGCTATGATACAAGTGATTATCGTTGTATTGATCATCGTATTGGTACAAACGAAGACTTTAAGGAAGTTTGTAATGCCCTACATGAAGCAGGAATACGTATTGTATTAGATGGTGTATTCAATCATGTAGGTAGAGATTTTTGGGCATTTCAGGATGTACAAAGAAATGGATCATCTTCAAAGTATTGTAACTGGTTTTCTAACCTGCATTTCCATGCACAAAGTCCATTACAAGACCCCTTTACCTATGATGCATGGGAAGGTCATTTTAATTTAGTTAAATTGAATTTAGAAAATGAAGAACTAGTACAATATCTGCTAGAGAGCGTTGCAATGTGGATGGATGAATTCCAAATTGATGGAATTCGTTTAGATGCAGCAGATTGTATACGTCCAGAATTCTTTAAGCGATTAAAAGATTTCTGTAAGCATAAAAATCCTGATTTCTGGTTAATGGGAGAAATCATTCATGGTGATTACAATCGCTGGGCAAATCCTGAAATGTTGGATTCTGTAACAAATTATGAATGTTATAAGGGATTATATTCTTCTCATAATGATAAAAACTATTTTGAGATAGCTCATTCCTTACAACGACAATTTGGAAAAGGCGGCATTTATGAACATTTATATTTATATAACTTTGTGGATAACCATGATGTAAATCGTTTAGCAAGCACAATTAAAGATGAACAGGATTTATTTAATATTTATACATTACTATTTACAATTCCGGGTATACCAAGCATTTATTATGGAAGTGAATTTGCATTAAAAGGGACAAAGCATCATGGAAGCGATGAAGATTTACGCCCTTGTTTAGAATTGTCCGCATTAAAAGAGCTGCCTATAACGAATCATATTCAAAAATTATCAGCTATAAGAGAACTTCCAGCATTATGTAACGGTACCTATGAACAGGTTATTGTACGTAATGAACAATTTGTATTCTCTAGATCTTATAAGAATGAAAAAATCTATATAGCTTGTAACTTATCGTCTCAAGACTTCTCTATGCAAATACCATGTGAAAATGGTATATGGTATGATGTATTACATGATCAGACCTATACAAGCGTCAGTAATAATTTGACCTTCATCATACCTGCCAAACAGGCATGTATTCTTCAAAAAACAGAACAAGCTTCACATGAAGAGATAGATACAGCCGATACCACAAAAGAGAATGCTCCATTTCATGAAGAACAAGAATCAAATAACGCTTTTACTGTAGAAATACCGGAAATTAAAATGGGTAAATACCGTCATTTCAAAGGCAAAGATTACAGTGTTTTATATGTTGCGACACATAGCGAAACATTGGAAAAATATGTTGTATATCGCCAGCTATACGGTGAAGGCGGTGTTTGGGTTCGACCTTTATCAATGTTTACAGAAGAAGTAGAAGTAGATGGTAAAAAGGTCCCTCGTTTTACTTATATTGGACAATAAAAAATATACGTGCATCTTTTAGATGTGCGTTTTTTTTATGTATTTCCTAAAGCATAAAAAAAAGCCCATATAATTGATATGGACTTGTTTATTTTCATGGTGACGCGTACGGGATTCGAACCCGTGAATGCATGCGTGAAAGGCATGTGAGTTAACCGTTTCTCCAACGCGCCATCTCTTAACTGCTTGTATAGTATAACAAATACATTATCTTTTCGTCAAGTATTTTTTTCACTTTTTTCTAAAATTGTTAGATTTAATTTAAATATATAAGAAGAGCTAGCTATGATAGCTCAGCTCTTCTATAATTTTTATGTTATTTATTAAGGATTGTCATAATATTGGAATAATATGTAAAACGTTCATCTACAAACTGTAAAGATTCGTTTGCTAATGCTTTTGCTTTATTCAAATCTATATCTTCATATACAGCTGCGAAACGATAGTAGATATAATCTTTGATCTGATTATCACGTAAGATATATCCATAACATTCATCTCCATGCTGGAAATCTCCATGTTTGATATATAAATCCGCAACATCTAATAGAATATTCAACTGATATTTTTCATATAAGTCACTATATTGTGATAATACAGCATATGCGAAATCTTCATAGAATTTAACATCATCATATTGCCATGTAGGTAGAATTTCATATGCCAATGTAAAGAAATGTGATACAAAACCATCTACATCTGCATCAATCAATTCACTTACTACAGATGCTTCTGTAATATTCTTACGCTGTCCTATCATTAATATTTTTTCACATACTTTGAATTCTTTTAAGTATTCAACAGCATTTGCTTCCGCATCATCACTAATTGATGTCTTCATGCATTCAGCAATATCTTTCTTAATATCTTTGAAATCCGTTGCTTTAATATCCATGGTATCTGCCACCTTCTGCAATAATACAGGAATTAAATCAGTATCAAATCCATCTTTATCAAAGGTGAAGTTCTGTTCCTTCAAATTATTTCCCTCTATAATATTTTCAGTAATCTGTTTTACATTAGCTTCATCTAATAAGAACTTAGCATAATCTTCATAGACATGATGTACACCCATGCTTTGTACTCTATGTAAAACTTCATCAAGACTAAGACTTTCATATATTTCTATTTTTTTCTTCTTAGTTGTCTTTGCAGCCTTTTCTTTTACTGTTTTTTCTTCCTTATCTTCTTTTTTCACAGTCTTTTTCGCAGTTGATTTTTTAGCTGTAGTTTTCTTTTTAGTCGCAGTTTTTGTTTCCTTTTCTGCGCCTTTAGCTCCTGCTTTCTTAACTGTTTTTGTTGTCTTTGTTTCCAGTTTTAATGCTTCTTTTGATTCAATTTTTTCTGGATCTGGTGCTTTTGAAATCTGTTCAACTTTTTTAGTTTCAATCTTTTCAGGTTCTTTTTCAGCTGATATTTTTTTAACAACTTTTGTTGTTAGCTTCAGCTGATCCTGATCCTTTTTCGTTTGTTTTTTAGCCTTAGCTTTTTTTACTGATGTTTTTTTATTTGTACTCTTTGCCATATCTTACCCTCCGACTTTTTATACTTTATAATTTGAAAAAATACAGACGATATATATACAACTACAACCTCTTTCCCCTTATCCCTCTTTTTTATTATAGCACAACTATGATAAGCAGTTAAGAAAGTTTCCCATATTTTCCTCTCATCATAAAGTTTCCATATAGAATTCAGAAGAAATTCACATATCTTTGTTGTTTTTTTCATATAATAAATGCTGTACAAAGATATAAATTTAACCAACAAGTCAAGGAGGTAATTTTATGGAAGACTTTGAAGTATATAACGAAGAAAATAAGAATCAGGATGAAATAAAACCTGAAGAAGAAAAAGTGGAAGGAACCAGCAGCGAAGAAGTAAAAGAAGCTTCTTCTGAATCTGCGGAAGATAAAACCGAAAGTAAAAAGGATAAGAAACCTAGAACATCTTTTATCAAAAAACATCGAACTGCTTCTATAGTAACTGGATGCTTATTGTTATCACTAGGAGGAGGATTTGCCGGTTCTATGCTTGCGATGAAAGTTAACCAGTCTAACTCAACTGTTTTATATCAGGCTGTAGATAAATCGTCATCTTCTTCATCATCTAACAATGCTAGCGGTACAAGCTTATCATATGCTGACATTGCGAAAGAAACGATGGATAGTGTTGTGGAAATCCAAACCGAAACCATGTCTACAAATAAATTATTTGCACAGGCTGTTGAATCAGGAGCAGGCAGTGGTGTCATCTTAAGCGAAGATGGATATATTGTTACAAATAACCACGTTATCGAAGGAGCTAACACGATTACAGTAAAAACTAGAGATGGTAAATCATATAATGCTAAATTAATTGGAACAGATTCCTCTACTGATTTAGCTGTAATTAAAATTGACGCTACAGGATTAAAGCCTGCTGTATTAGGAAATAGTTCTGAGCTACAAGTTGGAGATACAGCAATTGCCATTGGTAATCCATTAGGTGAACTTGGCGGAACAGTTACAACTGGAATCGTTTCTGCATTAGATCGTGAAGTAACAATCGATAACCAGACCATGCATTTACTACAGACAAATGCCGCAATCAACCCTGGTAACTCTGGTGGCGGATTATTTAACGATCAAGGTGAATTGATTGGTATCATAAATGCTAAATCAAGTGGATCTAATATTGAAGGATTAGGATTTGCCATTCCTATTGACCGTGCAAAAGATGTTATCACAAGTTTAATCGATAACGGTTATGTAAAAGGCCGTGCTTCTTTAGGTGTTACCTTAACAACAGGCACTACAAACAATCCTTTAAGTAATGAATCTAGTACACAAGTATATATTATTGAAGTACAAGAAGGCAGTGCAGCAGCAAAAGCTGGTTTACAGGCAGGAGATCAGATATTAAAAGTAGATGATACTGATGTAGAAGAGATTGCTGATGTAAAAACAGCAGTGAATTCACACAAAGCCGGTGAAACGATGAATATCACAATTCTAAGAGATAACAGTACTCAAACTATCCAAGTTACTCTTGATGAAGCAAATACTTCTCAGACTCAGCAATAAAATTTAACACAAAAGCCTCACATCTGTGAGGCTTTTTATTATGAACGATTACTGTTTTTTATCCATTCTCCTAAAGTTGGAAGATAAGCATAAAATTCTTTTAAATTCTTAAGCTTCCATTCCCAGTTTGGACTGCCAATAGTGCCTGGAGCATTAATTCTTCCATTGCTCTTCAACCCTAATATATCACCCATCGGTAATATTACAACTTTAGCTTCGCTATCTAAACAATAACGTATTACTAGTTCGTGGAATGTTCGATTTTCATAACCGCAATTATGGAAAAAACGGCGTAATGCAATGCGACGATTCGAAGACAAGGTCTGATAATAACCCTCTAAGGTATCATTATCATGTGTCCCTGTATATAAAACAACATGTTCTTTTCTAGGTTTCTTCAATAATTTAGGCTGTAGCTCAAATGAAACAACTTCCATTCCCATTAAATTATAATGGTCACGAAGTGTACCAACCTGCTTCCTTAGATCTCCTAAATCCTCCGCAACAATGCGAATATTCGGTAATCGTCTATATACTTCATCAAAGAAATCATAGGCAGGTCCAAGTACCCATTCTCCAACTTTTGCGGTTGGACAATCCGCTGGAATTTGCCAATATGTATCAAAGGCACGGAAATGATCTAAACGTAGGATATCATATTGCTGCTCATTCCATGCTAAACGATGAATCCATAAATCATAATGATTTCTCTGCATTTGTTTCCAATTATAAATTGGATTTCCCCATCTTTGCCCATCTTCACTAAAATAATCAGGCGGTACTCCAGCAACGTGTGTTGGATTTCCTTTAGAATCCAGCAAAAACTCATTCTGATTCTGCCATACATCCGCGCTATCAAGGCCGATATAGAAAGGCAAATCGCCCATAATCTGTACGCCATGCTCATTTGCATAGGTTTTGACATCGTTCCATTGTTTATAAAAGATAAACTGCAGGAACTGCTCATAATTGATTTCATCTTCATACTCTTCTAATGAGAATTTTCGATTATTGATCCATTCACGCTGTTCTTTTGGCCACTCTATCCAGCTTTTCATATTATTATGTTTCTTTAAAGTAATAAATACTGCATACGGATATAGCCATTCCGCAGTCGAACAAAAGAGCTGATATTCCTGTGCAAATTCATCATACATCTTTAAGAAGTTTTTATACGCCTTTTTTAAATAAGGTGCTTTAAATTGACGAACCCCTTCAAAATCCACTCTTTCAGAAAATTTGTTGTAGTTACGAATTGAGCTTTGTTTTAGTAATCCATAATCAGCCAAAGTATCTACACTGATATAGACATCATCTCCAGCATAAGTAGAAAATGGCTGATAAGGAGAATTTCCATAGCCGACAGGATTCAATGGAAGAATCTGCCAGATACGAATGTTTTGTTTACTAATAGCATCAATTAGTCGAAATGTGTGTTTTCCAAAATCTCCTATACCCTGATTTCCAGGTAAAGAAGATATAGGCATTAAAATACCTGTTGTTCGCTCCATTTTTCCTCCTAACTAAGCATCAGACATATAAACCATTTTGTCAAAACATCTGTACCTTATCACCAAAGTAGTATCTCATGATATGCGTTTACAATTACACATATATTTACCTCCTTTTGAATATTTTGTAAGCGTTTATCATTATCCTTATTTTAACACAAATTATATGAAAAAAAAGTGCCTAATGACACTTTTTTTCATTTCTTTACATTAACCTAAAGCTACATCCATTATCATCATGATTAAAAAGCCAGCCATGACCCCTAATGTCCCTGCATGAGAATGTGCATTCAAATTAGCTTCAGGAATTAATTCTTCCACAACAACATAAATCATAGCACCTGCCGCAAAGGATAATAGCCAAGGCATTGCTACCGTAGCCCCACCAACAATGGCAACAGTCGCAACTCCTGCAATAGGTTCAACAATTCCACTTAAAGAACCATATAAGAATGATTTAAAACGTGAACATCCTTCTTTATATAAAGGCAAAGAAATCGCAGCTCCCTCTGGAAAGTTCTGTAATCCTATACCAACTGCTAAGGCAATTGCGGCAGCTAGTGTAGTTGATGAACCAGCTGCACTAGAAAGTGCAAAGGATAAGCCTACTGCCATACCTTCTGGAATATTATGCAATGTTACCGCAAATACAAGCATTGTAGTTCTCTTCAAAGAACTCTTTGGCCCCTCTGGTTCATCACTGCCTGGATGTAAATGTGGTAAAAGCTTATCAAGCAATAATAAAAATAAGCCTCCTAAAACAAAACCTCCACCAGCTGGAAGCCATTCAGGCAGCCCTAATTCCTTTGCCTGTTCCATACTAGGAATCAATAAGCTCCACACAGATGCTGCTATCATGACACCTGCCGCAAAGCCTAAAAAACCTGATTGCATAGCTGGTTTTATTTCTTTTCGTATTAAAAAAATTGTCGCAGCCCCTAGAGTTGTCATTAGAAATGTAAACCCCGTTCCAATAGCCGCAAGTATATATGGATTTGAGATTGTCATTTTTTCATTCCTTTCTTTTCCCTTCTTGCAATTATACCTATTATACTCTATCCTTATACTTTTGACCATGCTTTTGCCTAATCTATCTAAAAAGACAACCGTCTGGCTGTCTTAATACATCTATTCTTTATTTTCTTCCATCGCAAAATGATAAGATAATAAATCTTTCAATAATTCAATAGAAGCATTCATCTGATCTTCATTCATAGTTTTAATAACCTTAAAGTTTTTCAGCAGCATGTCTGCATTTAACTGATATTCTTTGCTAAGATAGTTAACCCATTTATCTGCTTCTTCCTTCTGTTTTCCTGCCAGTACCCCTTCACTGACAATAACACAATGGAAATCTCCTCGTTTAACTGGTACAGCCCATTTAATCAGCCCTGCGTGACAGGAATATACACATTCATGATCAATTTTTCTTGCATTATCATATGTCTCCTGTGTACATTCTTCACATTTTTCCAAAGCTTTACTGCTGGATTTCAGACACTTACAAAAATAATTCTTCTCAGATGCACTCTGAATAACTGTGTGTTCATAAACTACATAACTCCTCAATCCCGTAATATTCTGATAATCCCTTAAAGCTTTTTTCACAATATCTTTCTTTTCCATAAACCTTACTTCCTTTACTATTTACACTCTAAAATATATCATAAATAATAAAAAAGTTCTAGATTAATTATTACATTTTCATTGATTTTGTAAACGTTATCAAAAGAATAGGATTATATTCATTTAAATATGTTTCTTAAGCGAATTATTTATTACTATTCATCATATAATACAATATTACGAAAGGAGCTGATTACATGCATTTACATGAAATATCTCCTCAGCAGCTTTATAGCGATCCATTTTCCATGCTGTCAGAAGATTGGATGTTAATTACTGCAGGAGATACTGATAAAGTTAATACAATGACTGCTTCTTGGGGCGGATTTGGTATCTTATGGAATAAACCAGTTGCCTATATCTTTGTACGCCCTCAGCGTTATACAAGACATTTTCTAGATGTGAATCAAACATTTTCTTTAACCTTTTACTCAGAAGAACATCGAAAGACTCTTTCTTACTTAGGAAGCATCAGTGGAAAAGAAGAGTCAAAAATCAAAAATACTAATTTCAATACTGCATTCATCCATAATACCCCCTACTTTGAAGAAGCACATACAATACTAATCTGTAGAAAAATATACTGTCAGAGTTTAACATCATCTTCATTTATAAAAAAAAGAATTGTGTGCTAAAAACTATCCATCTGAAGACTATCATTTGATGTATATAGCGGAAATTACAAACATTTATGAAAGATTATAGATAAAAAAAAGTTTGTCATACATAAGCGTATGTACAAACTTTTAGTGTTCCACAATAACAACTTCTACTTTTTTCTCTGCCGGGTGATAATCATATGTAATTTTCGCAAGGTTTGCGTCACCTAAATGCTTTGTTAATACCTCTGTGATATTATGAGTCAATACTTTAGTATCTTCTTCTGTATCACAAAAATATTCAATAGTTGTCGTTGTATGCTTTCTTGCGGATACGTTTTTTGATATTTCTTCCTGTAAACGAACAGTTTTTTTCATAAAAGCCAATCATTCCTTTCCGTTTTCGGTTATTATCTTATCACGTTTTTATATGAAGAAAAAGTCCTATTTCTAAATAAAAATATCTTCTGGGACATTTTCTCCATCCCCATTTGTGAAAACAATTGTTCCCACATAAAAATCAAACTCTGCATCAAACTGATGTTCTTCCTGAATATATACCTCTAAATTAATGTATGATTCATAATTATAATATAACTGAGCATATAATAATTGCATAAGCTGTTCCATCTGATTTTCATCAATCTTTTCATCTAATGTAAGAGTATATATATCTTCATAATCCTTTATTTCTTTTTTCAATGCATATGTTTGTATTGTAGGATTTTCAGACATCTCATACACTAAATCTGTTTGTGCATCACATACTGATAAATTTTCATCATATGCCAATTCTTCAAACTCAGCATGTGCAGGTAATGTATAGTAAACTAGTGGTGTATCATTTTCTACAAGCACCACATCAGCCATATAATCACTCGTATTGGTTAATGTTACTTTCTGAACACCTGAATCATATTCTTCTTCATCAAGTTCACATTGAATAGAAATATCTTCAGTTGTTATTGTTCGATCAACATTGCCTTTTATAGGTTCTTCATAAGAATAGTCTTCATAATTGTCTGAATCTTCTTCAATAAATGAAACTAATAGTGGTACTATCACTAAAACAACGCTGAATATACCACCAAGTATTTTCCAGACCTTATTTTTATCAATAGATTGTTTATAGGTACTAGTAAATTCTCTTTTAGGAAGCTGGATTTTCTTCTTTTCTTTTTCTTCAACATGATGATCAGAGTTTTGCCAAGTAGATTTTTCTTCAAAAATCGAAGCTTTTTTTACTTCTTGATAAGCTCTTGTTTTTCGCCCGCATATCGGACAACGGCTTTCTTCACATACATTTCCGCACTCATCACAATATCGCTTTTGTTTCATGAATTATCACCATCCCTATTGCTAATTATATTTTATCATAACATAGATATCAAAAAAACTATGGATGCCTTGAATACCATAGTTTCACTTCATACTAATTATGTTATCTCTAATATAAATCTTCATCCGCAACAATTACATTATCCGGAAGTATTTCCATATCCAATGTTTCATCATGATTACATATCAGCGCATCAAAATCCTGCACGCGAATAAAACTACAGAAACCTTTAATCTTAAATTTAGATGTATCACACAACAAATACTTATGCACTGCCTGTTTCATTGCGGCTATTTTCACAGCCATTGTGTCCATCTCAGCTGTATATACTTCCCCTTTTTCTATATCAACACCTGCGCAGCTTAAAAAAGCATGATCAAAGTTAAATTTCTCAAGATCCTGCAATGTTACAGGACCTACAGACATACCATATTCTGGTATATACTTTCCACCTAGCATAAATAATTCAGCTTCTCCCTTATCAAAAGCAGAGGCAATCAGCTGGCTATGTGTCACAATTTTAACTTTCTTTTGTTTTAATAAAGGTAAAAGCTCCATAACACTTGTCCCGCCATCTAGAAATACACAATCGCCATCATGCACAAAAGCGGCTGCTCTCTCACAGATTTGCTTTTTTTCCTTTTGATAAATGCCATCTCTTTCCTGCATATTCAATTCACCACGATTTGAGAGGATCGTCTGTTTTAAAATACTTTTTGCCCCGCCATGCACACGAATCAAAAGCCCTTGCTGTTCAAGTTCTTCACAATCTCTTCGTATTGTTGTTTCTGTTACTTTAAATTTTATCGCCATCTCTTTTGTGGAAACAAATCCTTTTTCATTGACCCATTGTTCAATTTTTTGAAAGCGTTCCTCTGCTAGCATATAATCACTCCCATACTCATGTATGTACATTGTACTCGATAGAAAAAAAATATACAAGAAATGAAAAATAAATTTAATAAAACAATTCTAGACCATCTTATATATGGGACTCTTTAAATTCTTTTTCACTCATGATAAAATTTTTATGAACAAAAGGAGGAGAGTTATGAAAATGAGAATAGAACATGATTCCATGGGAGAAATTGCGGTAGAAGATGATAAATATTGGGGTGCTCAGACTCAAAGAAGTTACGAAAACTTCAAAATAGGAATTGAGAAAATACCATTTGAAGTAATTTATGCCTTTGCTCATTTAAAACTTGCCTGTGCCAAAGTAAATTATGAAATGGGTAAGATAAGTGAAAAGAAAAAAGAAATCATTGCGACTGTATGTGATGAAATATTATGTGGAAAACTAGACGACCATTTCCCACTATCCGTATGGCAGACAGGAAGCGGTACACAAAGTAATATGAACATCAATGAAGTTATTGCTAATCGTGGAAATGAAATCGCGAAAGAAAAGCTTTTACATCCAAATGATGATGTAAATAAAGGACAAAGTTCCAATGATACTTTCCCTACAGCTATGCATATTGCCGCAATCGAAGCTATTCAAAAGCAATTATTTCCTGAATTACAAAATATCATTGATACAATGAAGCGCTTAGAACAGGAAAATAGGGATATTATAAAAATTGGGCGTACTCACCTGCAAGATGCTACACCACTTCGTTTTTCTCAAGAAATCAGCGGGTGGAGAAATATGTTAGAAAACAATATGGATATGCTTCAGAAAGGAATTGATTCTTTACGTAAACTGGCAATCGGAGGTACTGCAGTAGGTACAGGTCTAAATTCTTTTGAAGGATTTTCTGAACGTGTTTGTAATGAATTAAGCAGCCAGCTAACAACTCAATTCATAAGCGATCCAAATAAATTCCATGCTTTATCCAGCAAAGATGACATTGCTTTTGCACATGGGGCAGTAAAAGCTCTAGCTGCAAACTGTATGAAGATTGCCAATGATATTCGCTGGCTAGCAAGCGGCCCTCGCTGTGGTCTGCAGGAAATTTTCATTCCTGAAAACGAACCTGGAAGTAGCATTATGCCAGGAAAAGTAAATCCAACACAATGCGAAGCAATGACTATGGTCTGTGCCCAGGTTATGGGAAATGATGCGACAATCGGCTTTGCGGCAAGCCAAGGCAACTTTGAATTAAACGTATTCATGCCTGTTATCATCTATAATTTCCTACAATCAGTTAGATTATTGAGTGATGCATTAAAAAGTTTCCGTATTCATTGTGTAGAAGGTATACGAGCTAATGAAGAAAAAATGAATGCTTATTTGCATAATTCTTTAATGCTGGTAACTGCCTTAAACCCTTATATCGGATATGAAAAAGCTGCAGAAACAGCTAAGAAGGCATACAAAGAAGGAATTTCTTTAAAAGAAGCCTGTGTTTCTTTAGGTTATCTTAGTGAAGAAGAGTTTGATAAATACGTAAGACCTGAACAAATGGTATAAAACTAAAAAAGGCTATAACATCATTTCATATGCATGTTATAGTCTTTTTATATTATATTCTTGCTGTTCCGCTTTCTCTAGCTGCCTTCGCAACAGCCTTTGCAACTACTTTACCTACTTCCTTATTTAATGCACTAGGAATAATATATTCTCTTGATAATTCTTCATCAGAAACTAAAGAAGCAATTGCATAAGCAGCTGCAATTTTCATTTCTTCATTGATATCTCTAGCACGTACATCTAAAGCCCCTCTAAAGATACCTGGGAAAGCTAATACATTATTGATCTGATTCGCAAAATCACTACGTCCTGTTCCTACAATATAGGCCCCTGCTTTCTTCGCAAGATCTGGCATAATTTCAGGAGTTGGATTCGCCATAGGGAAAACAATTGATTTTTCATTCATTGACGCAATCATATCTTCACTTACTACATTTGGTGCAGATACGCCAATAAAGATATCACTATCTTTTATCACATCTTTTAAACTTCCCTTTTCAAGATTTTTGTTCGTTACCTCTGCCAAAGCTTTCCTTTCTTCATTTAAGCCTGGTTTACCTTTATAAATAGCTCCATCGATATCACAAAGAACAATATTTCCAAAGTTCATCTGTAAAAGAATTTTCGCAATCGCAGTACCTGCTGAACCAGCTCCATTAATCACGATCTTCAAGCTTCCCATTTCTTTGTTTGTCAGTTTTACCGCATTTAATAAAGCGGCAGCCACAACAATCGCAGTACCATGCTGATCATCATGGAATACTGGAATATCACATACTTCTTTAAGTTTTCTTTCAATTTCAAAACAGCGTGGAGCCGCAATATCTTCTAGGTTTATTCCCCCAAAGCTTCCGGATAATAAAGAAATAGTATGTACAATTTCATCTACATCTTTACTTTTAATACATAACGGAATTGCATTCACTCCTGCAAATTCTTTAAATAGAACACATTTTCCCTCCATTACCGGCATACCAGCTTCTGGGCCAATATCTCCTAGCCCCAGTACTGCAGTACCATCAGTAATTACCGCAACCAGATTTCCACGTCCAGTTAACTCATAACTCTTGTTTATATCATCTTTAATTTCTAGACATGGAGCCGCCACACCTGGAGTATAGGCAAGACTTAAATCATCTTTATTTTCTATCTTCATTTTAGGCTGTATATCGAGCTTTCCTGCCCATTCTGCATGTAAACGTAATGCTTCCTTTGCATAATCCATTCTATATACCTCTCTTCCTTCTGTCCTATATTATACTATCACAAGCTCTAAAAGTAATAAATAAAAATATAAAAAGCTCTCTTAACGAAAGCTACATATTTTCTTCAGTAAATAAAATCTCTGGATCCGCCATTACATGACGTACATAAATTGTATGTGCAACAGCCTCTACTGTATTTCTTAAAAGATACACAACCGGTCCCTCATCTTCACTTGGAACATGGTGCACTCGCTTATTCGTGAAAATGCATTTTAAGCACACTTCTAATTCTGCACAGAAATAATCATATGCCTGATCAACAGGATATTTTTTAACCTGTACACCAATCAGATCACTAATTTCATCCATACTATATACCATCTTTAAAATACATACAACCATTAAATATGCTACATGTTTTTTTGTATATCGTTTCTTAATAGGAGGCGATACAATACCATGTTTCACATAATTATTTATCATTGTGGAAGTGATCATTTTTTCCTGTCCCTTGACATAAAAAGGTCTTAAATAATCATTTAATAATGTTACGACCTGATCCATATATAAATCCATATCCGGCAATTCCTGCCACCGTGGGCAGTGAAATACTGGAGTTTTTTGTTTACTTCTCATTCTTATCACCATGCATATCGTAGCATTACTAAATGCAAATGTCAACTCATATATCATACCACTTTACATGTTTTTAAATACTATGTGATATAAACGTCATTATTCATAATATAATTGCGTTAACACTAAGAAAAAAACGTCTTTCGACGTTTATGGTAATGTAATTTCATGAACATAGGAAGTCTCAAATATTCGCTTAATTTCTTCATTATGATTTGTCTTCCCTAATGCCCACATCAATTTTGTAACACAAGCTTCACTTGTCATATCATAGCCTTGAATTACTCCATGCTGAAGAACCTTCTGCCCTGTCTGATAAATGGAAAAATCGCTATGTTCATATAAACACTGACTACACACAACAACACTAATTCCCTTTGCGACGATTTCTTCTAGCTTTCCTATCAGATCTCTACGGACAAAATTGATTCCACCTGCCCCAAAGGCTTCAATAACAATGCCACGAATATTCATTTCAGCTAACTTATCAAACAACACAGGGTTCATACCAGGAATCAGTTTAATCAGCACAACATCTTTACACAATGCATCTTCTAAAACAAACTCTCCTCTTTTTTGAATTAGAAGTTCTTTTTTAAAATGTAAGCCTCTTGAATCTACGATACCACAAGGTTCTACATTTACACTTTCAAAAGCATCAAAATTCATTGTCCTTACTTTTACTACACGAGTTGCCAACATAATCTTACGATTAAAACAAACATAAACCCCAACAATATCTTCCATCACTGCAGTAAAAGCAACACGGATATTTTCAACACCATCACTTAATGGATGTAGTAAAGGCAACTGACTTCCTGTCACAATAACAGGTATATCCAGATTTCTTAACATAAAAGATAGCGCACTTGCGGTATAAGCCATGGTATCTGTTCCATGACTTATGACAATACCATCATAATTATTCTTCACTTCCGCAATCCTTCTTGCGATCAGCTGCCATTCTTCAGGCTGCATATTACTAGAATCAAGTCTTAATAAATCCTCACATGTAATCTCTATATTTTTATGATGTTCACCTAAATAGTGTAGAATTTCTTCACTTGTTAAGGAAGGAACCAAGCCCTCTTCACTTGAGCTAGACGCAATTGTCCCGCCTGTTGTTAAAAATAAAATCTTTTTCATAGTCACTCACATCCTTTTAAGACTCATCTATTATACGATAACCTTCCCTTACTTGAAAAGTACTCTTTTTTCTTTTATTATCATGCTTAATTATTCATTTACTATTACATAATTTCTATGAATATTATTCAAATTTAATTTAATTCGTAGTATTTCCCAAATATTTTTTTATTTTTTTTAAAAAATACTATTGCATATTGTTTATTCTTATGATATTATATACAGGCATTCGCGGTAATCATGGCGCGTTGGAGAAACGGTTAACTCACATGCCTTTCACGCATGCATTCACGGGTTCGAATCCCGTACGCGTCACCATGTAAAGAATGTACGAACTATGATGATAGTTCGTTTTTTTTATTCTAAAAAATAAAATTAATAAAATCATTTTTATGCGAAAAAGGGCTTGTCAAAACATTATTCTTATGATAGAATATCATAGCACTTGAGTTATGCCTTAATAGCTCAGTAGGTAGAGCATCCGGCTGTTAACCGGCAGGTCACAGGTTCGAGTCCTGTTTAAGGCGCCATTTAAAACATTAACCTCGCTAGCGAGGTTTTTTTATTATATGTACTTATAACATTTAAAAGGTAGGATCATAACAATCCTACCTATTTAATATATCCATTCTCAAAATCTTCAATTGATAACGGCTTAGAGAAATAATAACCTTGGGCATATTCACAAGAGAAATCCTCTAAAATATTCAATTGTTTCTTACTTTCAATACCTTTAGCAATAACAGATGTATTCTTTAATTCATGATACATATCAATTGTATGACGTACAATTGATTTAGCTTCTGTATTATCTTCTAAATTACTAATTAATTCACCATCTACTTTTAAACGATGAGAGCGATAATCCGCATTATGAGTAAGGTTAGAAAAATGTGTGCCATAATCATCTAAAACCACAGTAAATCCTTCTTTCATCAGCTGATCTTCCACTTGGCGAACAACTTTATCCATTATCTTAGAATGATTTTCTGTAATTTCTATATCAATCATAGATGATGTTATTCCATTATTTTTACAAACCTCTTTAATTTTATTCACAACTTTATACTCCTGTAGAGTCACACGTGAGAAGTTTACAGAAATACGAATATCCTCTTTTCCCATATCTTTCCACTTCTTTAATGTTTTACATACTGTATCCAACACAAAGAAGTCAATATGACGAATAATCTTCTCTTCTTCATACATACGTAAAAACTGATCAGGAAAACGAAGCTTTCCATTATGTTCTCGTTTACGAACCAATGCTTCTGCCCCAACAAGTTTCTTCGATTGTATTTCGAAATAAGGCTGTAAATAAACTTCAAATGCACCATCTTTAATATCTTTAAGAAGATTCCTTGCCATTAGCGCATGATTATTATATCTTCTCGTAGTCATAGAATTATAATAATTCTGTTTCTCTATATACATTAATTCATCAGCTTTAGCAATATCTCGATGAATATCAAAATCTCCTTCATTCCAGTGACTTCCAATAGATACATTTAAATTTTTATGCTGTTTAAATATTTCATGAAGTTCATCTACCTTATCACGAAATTCTTCTTCCTGCATATCTCGACGTAAGGCAATGAATTCATCTCCGCCAATACGATAAGCATCTTTATCAAAGACCTGCTGAATCAGATTAGCGGTCTCCTGAATCATAAAATCTCCATAATCATGTCCATAACTGTCATTAATTTCTTTTAAACCATTCATATCAACATAAACGATGCCTAATGACTTGGGAGGATCCTGTTCTAAATTCTGAAGAGTCTTATTATAGCGATTTCGATTATACAAGCCAGTTAATAAATCCACAAAACTCATTCGTTCCAGCTCTAACATCATTCTTCGTTTTTCTAAATCGTTCTTCACAAAATACGTTAATGATGTCAGCAATGTTAAATCTTCAATATTATTTCTTAAATTGTCAACACCAATAAAACCGATAATTTTATTATTTTTTACTAAAGTTGCGGCCGCAATCGAAGTTATATTACGAAATGATAATCCCTCATATTCTTCATTATCAAGTGTCATTGATTCTTCTATATTTTTTATACAGAATTTTCCATTTTCATCAAAATGTTTGAACCATACCTCAAGTCTTTTTTGTGATATATCCTGATACTGTTCCATATTGGATTGAGCATCCTCTGCACACCACTCATATGTATTACTGTAAGTATCTTTCTCTTCATTATATTCAAAGATATATGTACGATCACCACAGTAATACTCTCCTACCATTTTTAATAATCGTTGGATTGAGTTTTCAACATCTTCTCCATTCAAAGTATGTATACAGCGAACTAACATCTCTTCGTTTGTTAGTCGCTTTTTTAATTCTTTTGTATGCTGCGTTTTTTCTGTAATATCAACTGCTATTTCTAAACGGATGTTTCTGCCTAATACCTGCAGTTTTCTATCCTTGCTTAAAAAGTATTTTCCTACAAACGGATTATAATATTCATTCACATAAAATGTCTTCGTATTTAATAAATGATTAGTACAAAAGGAGCAAGGAGCATCCTCTCCCTGTAATACCTTATAGCATTTTTTACCCACAACATCTTCATTTGATTCAATACGATACAAATCACGTGCTTTTCTATTCAAATACAGCAATTCATAAGTATCCATATCACTTAGATAAGCTGCATTATCCGATTCATCGGTAATCAATTGTGTATAATATGAAATCCATTCTTTATCTTCCATAACAATTCCTCAATCTTAATAAACTGATATTTTTATATAATTAGATTATATCCTATCTTTTTTATGATTGTAAAGTTTATTGCTGTGAAAAGAATTAAAATTTATTATTAAATATCTTATCATCTTAAGCCAATTGAATTAACTCATTATTTATACAATGACGAATATTTAATGTTTTATTTTCATTTGTAAATTGTACTCGCATCATACCTTCACTGATTTTCAATATACGACCTTCCCCTAAGCTAGTGTGTTTAATTCGCATTCCTCTTTTTAAATCGCCTTCTTTTAGCTTTTTCGGCTGTACAGCTGCTGTTGCTCCGCTTTCCTTTACTTCATCTTCTTTTGGCGCATGAATTTCATAAATAAATGGAGATATTTCTAGTCTTGTCATATCTAATCGTTTTGAGGTGAAGAACTCTAATTGATGAACTGCTCGAGTTACGCCTGTAAAAAACATACGACGTTCTAAGTGCATTTCTTCTTCATCTAAACCTTGTCGAGGGAAAGTAGATCCTAAACAATCAATCAATGCAACACGACTAAATTCCATTCCTTTCGCACTAGGAATACTACGAATATGAATTCGGCTAACTGGTTCACAGATAAATTCTTTCATTTCTTTAAGACGGCGAAGGAATTCAGCAGGTTCTTCATAACGTAAGGCAATTACCTTTAACGCAAGCAGACAGGAATCATTCATCAATGTATTTTCTTTCAGCATTCTAGCTTTATAACCTAGTTTTTCTAAGATAAAGTTAATCATGATATGTGTTCTTAAAGTAGAAGCCATACGTATATTTTCCATAGATGCTGCCAGTTTTTTCTTCCCTGATGCACGATAACTGCTTTCCATTAATGCCTGATAAACGTCTACACTATCATCTTTTCTCAATCGTTCCGCAACATCAATTAATACCTTTTTAGAAATATCAAAGCCAAGCTTTTCATAGACCTCATAAAAAGCACGCATGTCTTTTGGATCAATTAATAATTCTATAATATTACATAAATCTTTTACTAATGGTTCCTGCAGGAATTTTTTTACACTGCCCTGGAATGTAAAAGGCACATTATGCTTCATGAATAATTCCACTAATGGAATTGCCAATGCCTGATCTCGATATAAAAATGCAATGTCACTTTCATCTTCCACTACTTTACGAAGTGCATACTCATACATACGATCCAATGTCGCAAATCCTTTAAATTTAAGCTCGGCAGTTTCATCACTTACACACTGCATAACCTGATTGTCTTTATACATAAAGGAATTAGCTAAATCAAAAATAGTGCGATTATTACGATAATTCATAGTCAAGGTTTCACACTCTGCATTTGCATAGGTTTCTTTAAAGCTATCTAACCCCTGTAAAAATGCACCATGTTCATAATCCAAACATTGATCCTTATCCGCAAACATAACCATTTGTGTATTATTAGAAAATAAAAGTTTTAAGATAACATGAGACACAAAAGAAAGTTCTTGTGCATCATCAACATGAACATGAGTATAACGATTAGAAAAAGTCTGTAAAATAGCTGGCTGACTCATCAGAACCCTTGCACATTCACACAATAAATCATCCTGGTCATAAATACAGCGGTCATTTTTAAACTTCTCATACGCCTTTAAAAACGCAGGAAAATCCATACCTTCAAAAGTCAATGAAGATATTTCTCTATCACTTAACATCATTGTACGACAAGTACTGATCTGACGCATCAGACGCTGTAATGTAACTCCCCTTAATTCTAACGCAAACATTTCTTTTGCTAGACGACGAATTACTTTTTCCATGTCGCGATAAGCTTTAAAAGATTCTTTCTGTATAGTCTTATCATAGAAACGGATAATACGATATGCAAAGCTATGCATATCTACAAACGAAGGCATCAAGTCATCATCACAATAAGCATAGCGATATTCTTTTGCCATTCGCTTAGCGGCTGTTCCATCAAACACTAAATTTAGAATATTTGATGGATCTACTTCCTGACACTTCATTAAATAAGCATTTCTTGCTAAGAAAAGGAATGTTTTACCACTCCCTGCTCTTCCATCTATAAATAATGAATGATCTACATCACAGACTATTTTCTGTTTTTGATCATCCATTTCTAATTTGTATTCATTTCGTAATTCTTCAAAATTCATAATTCACCACTCACTTCTAGTCGAGATATTATTATACCTTATAATTCATGTAAATTCTAATAATTTTATCACTTTTTTGAGAATATTCACTTGTAAATGCTTACACTTCATCAGTTGTTAAAAAAGGAATGGAATCATATGGCAAGCCTAAATAATTCAATATCCCTATATATATCGATAAACCAAATAAAAACTGATTATCTAATAATTTTTGCGCATCTTCTTCATTTGTCACATAGCCTAATTCTACTAAAATTGCCGGCATATTTGTTCTTCGCAAAACATATAAAGATGGATTTGTACGTACAAGATTATCTTTAGTTTTTACTATATTAACAATGGAATCTAATACATCTACAGCCAAATCATAAGCTACTGAGTTTCTTTGATACACATAGACTTCCGAACCATTGATATTAGGATTTGGATTAGCATTTGCATGAATACTTATAAAATAATCCGCAGGCCATGCATTTGCTTCCTCTACTCGAGCTCTTAGGCTACTAGCCTGATCTGTACCTAATACAGTGTCTGGGAATCTGCGCGAAACTTTCACTTCAAAACGAGGATCTGCAAATAAAAAAGCCGCAAGATATATTCCTACCCAATACGTAACCTCTGACTCTACAACACCATTTCCTTCTGCACCAGCATTAATATTACCTGGATTATGCCCTTGATCAACATATATTTTTATAGCCACTAAATCTCCTCCTCTACGTTATCCTATGTTATTTTTCATAATCGGTTCATCACTCATTTCTATTTATAAAAAATTAATAAAATAAAGATTTGGTTTTTGTAAATATTTTAGTATAATTATCTTCGGACTGAAAGGAAGTGATTTCACTTGATTTTAAACTTTATTAGAGGTTTTTGTATGGCTTTAGCCGATAGTGTTCCAGGAGTTTCTGGAGGAACAGTAGCCTTCGTACTTGGATTTTACGATCAATTTATAGGATCTTTAGATGCCTTAATGAGCGGTAATATGCAGGAGAAAAAAGAAGCAGTGATTTTCCTATTAAAACTAGGAATTGGCTGGGTAGTAGGTTTTCTTCTTGCTGTATCTATATTGGCGAGTGTATTTGAAACACAGATTTACAGTATATCTTCTTTATTTATCGGATTTATCTTAGCGGCAATCCCATTAGTTATCAAAGAAGAAAAACACAATATGAAAGTATGTGTATCTAGCATCATTTCATTATTCGTAGGAATTGCGATTGTTGCCCTTATTACATACTTTAATCCCGTTTCAGGCAGTGATTCTGCTATTAGTTTAAAACAATTAGACTTAGGATTAATTATTTATGTATTTGTAGCCGCAATGTTTGCGATTTCTGCTATGGTACTTCCAGGTATCAGCGGATCTACTCTGTTATTAGTATTTGGATTATATGTTCCAATTATTTCCGCAATCAAATCATTGATGAGCTTTGATTTTTCTTATCTGCCAATCTTAATCGTATTTGGTTTAGGAGTTCTTACTGGTATCGTAACAATTGTTCGACTCATTAAATTTGCATTAGATAAGCATCGTAATATAATGCTATTCTTAATCATCGGTATGATGATTGGTTCATTCTATGCAATCATTATGGGACCACAAACATTAGAAGTACCAAAAGCACCTTTAAGCTTAGAAACATTTAATATTATATGGTTTATTATCGGTGGAATCATTATTTTAGGACTTCAGAAATTAAAAGAAATTACTGAAAACAAATAAAAATTCAACTTTAAATAACATTTAGAAAAAGGGCACACTGTGTCCTTTTTTCACATAAGCAAATAACTCGCATAGTTATACTTCATTACCATTCTCTATTAAATAAAATAAGATTCAAAGATATTTTTTCAATTCATCCAAAGCCTGTATCTCAATATATGGTAAATGCTTTTTACTTCCAGTAATATGATTACGATTTACCCATATTTTATTCCACCCTAATTTAGAACAAGGAACGATATCCCACCAATAACCTTTCGCAATATGATAATGCTCTTTTTCCATTAATTCATATTTTTTACTTGTATATTCAAAAAATTTCAAATTAGGTTTATAACACTTCGTATCTTCTGCCAAAACATAATCATCTATAAGATTTTCTAATGTATCCAAATGATTTTTCATAATCTTATGCATAGAATTGGACATTAATATAAACTGATAATGTTTAGCTTTCAAATACTTTAAAACAGGTATCACATCCTCATAAGGCCGAAAATCCTTATGCAACTCCATTACCCTATCCCATTGTGGCACAAAGATATTAGTGTTAAGCTCCATATCGCAATACTCTAATGCTGATAACAATAATTGATCATAAGGTATATAATCTTCCCCATACATGAGGCGATCTTCATAGTGAATAAATATTTCTCTAGCCTTATTCCCAGATATTCCATTCCTATCAGCTAAATTATAAATATATTCATAAAGAATATCGTTATTTAATAATGTACCATAACAGTCAAACGTTAACACTTTATCCATTATCATCCCTCCTACAAATAATAAAACACCACTTTTTCATTCTACAAAACAAATATGCCATAATATGGAGCATATTACAAGACTAACAATATTCTTTTTTAATTGATAATAAATCAAGAATATTCAAATAAATAGAACATTTATCAGCAACGTAACTAGAGAAAAAGAAAACAATTTACAACGAAGTTGCAATAACTAAACTTATTGTAACAAAATGACAGTATTGAAGTATCATGATATAATAACTTAAAAATAATTTTTAATTTGGAGGGATAAAATGAACAGACCTATTACAACATTATTTATGCTAATGTCTGTTGATGGCAAAATCAGTACTGGTGCATCAGATAATTTAGATGTGGATAAAGACTTCCCCAAAATTGTGGGGGTCAAAGAAGGTTTACATCAATATTATGAAATAGAGCAGACAACAGATTTATGGTCAATTAATTCTGGAAGAGTACAAGCTAAAATCGGTGTTAATACAGCAGATATACCAAATAAAACACCTGTCTCTTTTGTTGTAATTGATAATAAACATTTAAAGAAACACGGCATACGTTATTTTTGTGCTTTATCAAAACAATTTGTGTTGGTTACATCTAATAAAAATCATCCAGCATTTGAAATGAAAGAAGATAATCTCCATATTATATATCAAAATGAATTATCGTTGAAAGATGTTCTTACAAAACTCAAATCAGAATATAATTGCGAAAGAATAACGATACAAACAGGTGGTACATTAAATGGGTTATTTCTTCGTGAAAAGCTGATTGATTATATTGATATTGTCGTCGCTCCTGTATTAATTGGCGGTAAAGATACATCCACATTAATTGATGGAAAATCTTTATTATCAGAAAACGAATTATCAAAATTAGGTATATTGAAATTGCAAGAATGCAAGGTTTTAGAAAACTCATATCTTAGATTACGTTATGAAGTAACTCACTAACAGATTCTTGTATGATGACATGATAATTCTTAAAATAAAAAAGATTCTTTATCATGAACAAGTTTATTACTTATTCTAATAAAGAATCTTTATTTTTTGTATTAACTTTCCTTTAATACCTTTTCCATTTCTTCCTGTAGCTTAGCTACAACACCTTCTGCTTTTAATGGTTTATAGTCCTCATAATATAGAGGTTTTAAGATATGAATTGTAAATGTTCCTTTATGCATGATTACACTTTTATAATCATATGAATTTTTTAATACAATTGGTACGATACATGCTTTTGCCATGAAAGCAGGCTGTAAAGAACCAGCTTGAAGAGGGTGCATTTTCCCGCCTTTACTGCGTGTTCCTTCTGGGAAGATCAAGAGGTTATTTCCACTTTTTAATCTTCTTGCGGCTTCTCTAAGCATATGAATAGCACTACCTCGATCTTCACGATCAAAGAAAATCAATTCTAATGTTTTTGACCAGCTTCCTACATAAGGAATCTTGGCATTTTCTTTTTTTGATATAAACGTAAATGGTATATTCACTACTGCCATTTGAAGCAACATATCAAATTCGCTTTGATGATTACTAACAAACAGAATTGGCTGATGCTGTGGTAATTCTTCAGCTTGTTTAAGATCTATTGTAATTCCATAGCATTTCATTAATTTATTTGACCATTTTTGCATATGTCGATAACGTACTTCAAATGGTTTTTTCCTTACTAGAATGGCATCGATCCAACTAGCAGGAACTAGCCATAGAAGACATAAACTTCGAATCAAAAACATGTTACCTACTCCTTCACAGCCATCGCATAAGCGATTGCATAATTCACTTCATGCGATATAGACACCTCTATCTGCAAACCATCAATATGACATAATGGCATTCCATTTTCATCAGATAATATTTCAACCTGTGATAAAAGATAAGACTTATGGCGATACACCGCTTTGATAACAGCTTCTTTAGCTGCAAATCGACCTGCTAGCCACTCTATCTTTCTTTTACCTTCTAATTGTTCATATATCTTTTTTTCATTTGTTGTCAAAATACGAAGAAAAGATTCCTTTTCCATCGCTTTTTCTATTCTTTGAATTTCAACAATATCACAGCCTACACCAAGAAGCATCATTCTTACCTCATTTAATATAATAACTATTTATTTGGATCTTCAACTGCAAACATCATTTCAGCTGTTACAGCTACTTCTCCATCTACACTTGCAACAGCATTCACAAAAGCAATCCCCATTCTTTCTTTTGTGACTTCTGCCTCTAGTTTTAAAACATCACCTGGAATAACCTGACGTTTAAAACGTGCTTTATTGATACCTGCAAATAAACCAATTTTCCCTCTGTTTTCTTCTTTGCTTAAAAGCATCACCGCAACAGTCTGAGCTAGTGCTTCTAACTGTAACACTCCCGGCATGATTGCCTTTTGTGGAAAATGTCCTAGAAACTGCATTTCATTGGCGGTAATACACTTAATTCCACATACTTTATTTCCTTCAATACTCTCAATGCGATCTACTAATAGAAATGGATAACGATGAGGGATTATTTTTTGAATTTCATCACTATTATATAACATACTTATTTCTCCCATTTACGAATTATAATACTTGCATTATGTCCGCCAAATCCCAAGGAATTAGACATAGCAACTTTGATATCCTCTTTTTTACCTTCATTTACAACTAAGTTCAAATCACATGCCGAATCCGGATTTTTGTAGTTGATAGTCGCAGGCACAAAACCACGTTCTACAGCTAGAGTAGAAATAATTGCTTCTAATGCGCCACTTGCCCCAAGTAAATGTCCAGACATAGATTTTGTACTTGAAACGTAAGGTTTCATTGCATCTTCCTGAAATGCTTTTTTAATTGCGATGGTTTCACTAGAATCATTTAAAGGTGTACTAGTACCATGAGCATTGATGTAGTCTACATCACTTGTTTTAATATCGGCATCCTGCATTGCCATAACCATTGCACGAGCAGCCTGTGCACCATCTGCAAGTGGTGCTGTAATATGATTTGCATCGCATGTGCTTCCATAACCAATTACTTCGCCATAGATTTTAGCATTTCTAGCCAATGCATGTTCCATTTCTTCTAAAATAATGACACCTGCACCTTCGCCCATGACAAACCCTTTACGATCTGCATCAAAAGGGATAGAAGCACGGTTTGGATCTTCTCCTTCATGTAAAGCGCGCATAGAGGCAAATCCTGCAATCGCAACTGGTGTAACTGCTGCTTCACTTCCTCCAGCAGCCATCACATCTTCATAACCATCACGGATACGGTGGAACGCTTCTCCAATAGCATTTGTAGCAGCAGCACATGCAGTTACAACACTAGAAACATTACCATGAGCCTCCATATCGATCGCAACACTTCCTGCAGCTAAATTGATTAATGACATAGGGATAAAATATGGAGAAATACGATTAGGTCCACGACTTTCAATTGTCTGTGAAGCACCTTCAATCGTTGAAATACCGCCAATCCCAGAAGCAATGATAACTCCAAAACGATCACGATCAAATTCAACATCTGCCAATCCGCTATCATCATAAGCCTGTTTTGCGGCTATACGTGTAAATTGTGTAAAACGATCATTAAACTTTAAATCTCGTTTTGTGAAGTATTTTTCCATATCTAAATCTTTTACTTCTCCAGCTAATTTAGCACGGAAATCACTTGGATCAAAATGTGTAATTCTATCAATACCACAACGGTTATTTAAAACACTATCCCATACACTTTCTACATCATTTCCAATAGGAGATACGACTCCCATTCCAGTAATTACAACTCTTCTTTTCATTTACATCACCATCCCGCCGTCAACTGTAATCACCTGTCCGGTGATATAAGCACTGTCATCACTACATAAGAATTTCACAACATTCGCAACATCTTCTACATTTCCAAATTTTTTCATAGGAATAGAAGCTAACATGGCATCCTTCACATTATCTGCTAGTTTTTCTGTCATTGCAGTATCAATAAATCCAGGTGCCACTGCATTCACACGGATACCACGAGCAGCTAGTTCTTTAGCACAGGATTTTGTTAAAGCGATAACTCCACCCTTACTTGCGGCATAATTTGCCTGTCCCATATTTCCACAAAGACCAACAACACTTGCCATATTCACAATAGAACCAGAGCGCTGTTTCATCATGATTCTAGCCACATGACGAATACAGTTATATGTCCCTTTTAGATTTACACGAATTACATCATCAAATTCTTCATCACTCATTCTCAGCAATAAATTATCTTTTGTAATTCCTGCATTATTTACTACTACATCAATATGACCATATTCTTTAACGATAGTATCCATCATTTCTTTTACCTGATTACCATCAGAAATGTCGCACTGAATCATTTTATGATTTCCACTAGGATCACACTTTGCAAGTACAGCTTTAGCCCCTTCTTCACTGTGTGCATAGTTTATGATTACATTATATTCTTTTGATAATGCAATGGCGATTGCTTCTCCAATTCCTCGAGATGCACCACTGATAAACGCTGTTTTTCTTTCCATAATTCTATCCTTTCACATATGCCAGAGTTTCATTTAAGCTGGCAACATCTTCTACATGAAGAATTTTCACATCATGTCCTTTCGCACATTTCTTTACAAATCCGCTTACAGCCTTACCTGGGCCTACCTCAACAAAGGTATCTACCCCATCCGCAAGCATCTTTTTAATCGTTTCTTCTAAACGAACACTGTGCGAAATCTGATCACTTAACATATCGATCAATGCTTTATCTGCCACATTGGCATTTAAGTTATGCAAAACAGGAATTTCTGGTGTCTTTAATTCATATTTTTCTAATTCCGCATGTAATTGGTTTCCTGCTTCCTTTAATAAAGAGGAATGGAAAGCTCCTGATACCTGTAAAGGAATAACTCTTCTAGCACCTTTTTCTAAACATTTTTCTCCACAGGCTTCTACTGCAGCTTTTTCACCTGTAATAACAATCTGACCTGGGCAGTTATAATTAGCTATTTCACAGACTCCGATTTCCGCAACTTCTTTACATGCTTCTAAAATAGCTGCTTCATCTAACATCAATACTGCTGCCATAGAAGTAGTTCCTTTTGGTAATGCATTTGCCATCAGTTTTCCACGTTCTCTTAAAATGTTTGCGCCATCTTTTATTGAGAATGATTTCGCATAACACAATGCACTATATTCACCTAAGCTTAATCCAGCACATACATCGGCATGTACGCCTTGTTCTTCTAACACTGCAGCTGCAGCCATGGAGTGGGCAAAGATTGCCACCTGTGTATATTGTGTATCATTCAGCTGTTCTGCCGGTCCTTCAAAACAAAGTTTTTTCACATCAAAATCTGTTTCAATACTGTCAAATACATTTTTTGCACATGTATAATTGTCGTATAGTTCTTTTCCCATGCCAGGATACTGTGCTCCTTGACCAGAAAATAGAAATGCGATTTTCATAATTTAATCCTCCTTGCCCATCAGTTCTTGCATCAGCTCGTGAACACTGATGATGTCATGAATACGCCAAGCATTAGCTCCTGCAAATACTAATCCATTTTCCACATCTCCATTAGCCGCATGAATTAAAGCATCTGTAATACAATATGGCGTTGTAGATGGAACACATGGTTTCATACAGGAAATACAATGTTTTGGCGGTATGCGGTTTTGTTTTACCTGTTTCATAAAAGAAGTCATAATTGCTCTTCCTGGTAGTCCTGCTGGACTAGCCACTAATTCTATTTCTTCTTTTTCAGATTGAATAAACTTCTGTTTAAACGCAAGGTCCGCATCACATTCATAAGTGGCGATAAATCGTGTGGCAATTTGTACTCCACTAGCACCAATTGACAACATGTCTAAAATATCTTCATGAGTATAAATACCACCTGCCGCAAATACAGGAATACGTTTCTGGTAGATTTCTTCATATGGTTTTACTTCTGATAAGACTTCTTGAACTAAAGCCGCAAGATTTTTTGCTTTTCCGGTTTCTAATTCTTCTTTCTTAAATCCTAAATGACCACCTGCTAGGCTTCCTTCCACCACAATGAAATCCGGACAGCGATGTGAATGACGATCCCAGCTTTTTAAAATTAAACGAGCAGCTCTTCCACTTGATACGATTGGTGCTAAAGCAATCGTATCACTACCTTGAATAGCCGGAAGATGTAATGGCATACCGGCTCCAGAGATAATGACATCTGCTCCTGCATCAATCACTACTTTAACATACTCTTCATAATCTTTAGAGGCTACCATGATATTAACCCCTAATAAACCTCTTCCTTCACTGATTTTTCGAGCTTTTTCAATTTCTTCATGAAGTGCTTCAATATTGCAGACAAGTGAATTATTCCAGAAATCTGGTTTACGATAACCAGGATGAGCAGCTGAAATTACTCCCATACCGCCTTCTTTCATAACAGCTCCTGCAAGATTTCCTAAGGATATACCGACACCCATACCACCTTGAATAATTGGTATTTCTAATACTTTAGAACCAATAGGAACACTATTCATAACGAAGTCCTTTTACCTTTTCTTCTAGCTTATGAATCTCTTCTTCGCTCTCTTTAATTAGTGAATCTATGATATCTTGAAGTGGTCGAATTTCTTTACACATTCCTGCAACCTGTCCCATCATAACAGAACCATGACGAACATCTCCTTCAAATACTGCTCTTCGAAGTCCTCCTAAAGTAAGTTTTTCCATTTCTTCTTTATCTGCTCCGCTTTGTTCAAGCTTTAAGTATTGTAATGCCATTTGGTTCTTTAAAATTCTTACTGGTGTTCCAGTACTTCTTCCTGTCACAACAGAATCCATATCTTTTGCCTTTAATACAGCTTTTTTATAATTTTCATGGATTGGACATTCTTCCGCAACTAATAGACAAGTTCCAATCTGTACACCATCTGCACCTAAACTTAATGCTGCATTTAACTGACGTCCGCTTGCGATACCACCTGCCGCAATAACTGGAATATTTACTGCATCAATAACTTGAGGAACTAAAGACATAGTCGTTGTTTCTCCAACATGTCCACCAGATTCTCCACCTTCCGCAATTAATGCATCTACACCAGATTTTTCTAAACGTCTAGCTAGAGCTACGCTTGCGACAACCGGAATTACCATACAACCGCTCTCTTTTAATGCAGGAATATATGGTCCAGGATTTCCTGCACCTGTTGTAACAACTGCTACTTTTTCTTCACAGATTACTTTCATAATGGCTTCTGTATGAGGATTCATCAACATAACATTTACACCAAATGGTTTATCTGTTAGTGATTTACACTTACGAATGGCATCTCTTGTCTGATGTTCATCCATTGCTCCTGTCGCAATAATCCCTAATGCGCCACAATTGGATACTGCTGCCGCAAATTCTGGAGTCGCAATGTTAGCCATTGCCCCTTGAAAAATAGGATATTTTATATTTAATAATTCATTAATTAGCATAGTTCTTTCTCCTTATAATTCAATATAGCTGCCAGCCCAGGTAAATCCTGCACCAAAACCGGTTAATACTAGCTTCATTCCTGGTTTCAGCAAGCCTTTCTCACTCATTTCTCCAAGTGCTAAAGGAATACTGGCCGCCGATGTATTACCATATTCATCAATATTGATATAGACATGTTCCATATCTACTTTCATATGTTTACATACATGATTGATAATTCTTATATTTGCCTGATGCGGTACGATCCAATCAATTTCAGAAATATCCACATCTGCTTGTTTTAAAACATCTTCAATGGCTTCCTGCATAGCCTTGATCGCAAAACGAAACGTTGCGCTTCCTTCCATATTGACATAAGAAGGAAGAAAAGTCTGTTCGCTAAATAATGGTCTAGGAAGAGGAGCATCGCTGTGGATAATTCCTTTCGCATCTCCCATACTACGCGCAAAATGCAAGATTCTTTTATCTGTTTCTTCTTGTTTTAAAACAATTGCTCCTGCACCATCCGCAAAAATAATACAAGTATTGCGATCCTTCCAATTTAACTGTTTACTAATGACTTCTGCCCCAATGACAAGTGCGCAATGAGCCTGATTCATCGCAAGTAGTGCATGTGCGTTTTGTAATGCATATAAAAATCCGCTGCATGCCGCATTGATATCAAAAGCCATCACCGGCTGATCATTCATTCCCAGCTTTTCCTGAATCAGACAAGCTGTAGAAGGAGTTGTCTTATCTGGTGTAAAGGTTGCGCAGATAATCAAATCTACTTCTTTTGGATCAACACCAGAACGTTCTAATGCCATCTGTGCTGCTTTTGTTCCTAAATCACTTGTATTCTCATCTTCTGATATATAACGAGAACGAATTCCAGTTCTTGTGGAAATCCATTCATCATTCGTATCTACAAACGTACTCAATTCATCATTGGTTACTTTTCGTTTTGCCTTTGCATAGCCAAATCCTTTGATGCTACAGCTCTTCATAGTTCTGACCCATCTTTCTAAATTTCTCATAACGTTCCTGAAGCAACGTTTTTTCTTTCTTTTTACATAGTTCATCTAAAACGATTTCCATTTGTTTTCGTAAATGCTCAATTACATACTCAAAACAAACATGAGCACCTCCGTTTGGTTCTGGAATAATCGTATCAATGATACCTTTTCGCTTTAAATCCTTTGCGGTAAGTTCCATGACTCCTGCAGCTTCTGCTGCTCTAGTTTCATCTTTCCACAAAATACTCGCAAAGCCCTCTGGGGATAAAATGGAATACATGGCATGTTCCAGCATCATGATATGATCTGCTACTGAAAACGCCAATGCACCTCCGCTTCCACCTTCACTTAAGACTATCGCAAGTACTGGAGTACGAATCGTAGAGAAGACTTCTAAACATTGTGCGATTGCTTCTGCCTGTCCTCTCTCTTCTGCTTCTTTACCAGGATAAGCTCCTGCTGTATCTACTAAAGTAATGATTGGACGATGAAATTTTTCTGCCTGTTTTGCCAGACGTAATGCTTTTCGATAGCCCTCTGGATGTAACATGCCAAAGTTACGTTTCATATTATCTGCTAACGTTTTTCCTTTGCTTTGCGCTAAAACTGTTACACTTCTTCCATTGAAAGTAGCCAATCCACCCTGACATGCGGCATCATCTCCAAAAGCACGATCACCATGAAGTTCCATAAAATCAGGAAATAATTCACGGATATAGTCTTCCGCTTTTGGACGTTTTGGATGACGAGCTAGATATACAGTATCCCAAGCATCTATATGCTTCATGCCTTCTTTGCGAATAGTTTCGATTTCATGACGAAGTTTATCAGCTTCTGCACTTTGTGAATTCATCGTGGCAAGCTGAGCTTCTAAAACCGCAATTTTTTCTTCACATTCTTTTATGCTCATGAGGATCTCCTTTCATGAAAGTTTAAGATACGAATTAAGGTTTCTCTACTATCCTTACGTTCTACAATAGCATCAATAAAGCCCTTTTCCAATAAAAATTCAGCTTTCTGAAAATTCTTTGGAAGTTCTTCTTTTACCGTTGAGGCAATTACTCGTTTCCCGGCAAATCCGATCAGACAATCCGGTTCACTCAGAATAATATCTCCCAACATAGCAAAGCTGGCACTTACTCCACCTGTAGTAGGATGTGTAAAATAAGATATATACAACAAGCCTGCATCATTATGTTTTGCTAGTGCACTACTGGTTTTTGCCATTTGCACCAAAGATAGAATACCTTCCTGCATTCTAGCACCGCCGCTTGTGGAAAATATCAATAACGGAAGTTTCTTTTTAGTCGCATATTCAATACATCTCGTAATTTTTTCTCCAACGATCTGTCCCATGCTTCCCATAAAGAAATTACTATCCATGACCGCAATTGCTGTTTTATGTCCTCCAATGCTGCCAACACCACAGACAACAGCTTCATATAACCCTGTTTTTTTCTGTAAACGAGATAGTTTTTCTTCATAGCCTGGAAATTGCAGCTGATCTTCAGTTAGGACTAAACGACGATCCATTTCCACAAAGCTATTCTCATCAACAATCTGACGTAATCGCTCATGGGCTGTCAATTTCAAGTGATGCCCACAATGTGGACAAACATATAAATTATGCATTAAATCTTCAAATAAAATACTTTTCGAACAATTTGGACAACTCTTAAATACATTTTCCGGAGCTTCCACCGGTTCCACAATAGACTGTGTTCTTCGTTTTTTAAACAAATCTAGCCGTTTTTTTCTAACCTTAAATAATTGTTCCATCCTCTTTCAGCTCCTTTATGAACGTATCCATGAATCCTGTATCATAACGTCCACCAATAAATGTCGCATGATGAAGAAGAAGATATTGAAATTCAATATTTGTCTCAACACCTTCAATAAGCAATTCTTCTAATGCTGAGCGCATACGTTTTATACACTCTAAACGTGTATCTGCATACGTAATGACTTTCGCAATCATAGAATCATAATATGGTGGTATCGTGTAGCCGTTATAAACTGCACTTTCAATGCGCACTCTTCTTCCCTGTGGGAAATTAATAAATTTGATTTCTCCAGGACTAGGTGCAAAATTCTGTTTTATATTTTCCGCATTGATACGACATTCAATCGCATGACCATGGCAAACAATATCTTCCTGCTGATAAGCTAATTTATGTCCATCCGCAATACGAATCTGCTGTTTAATCAAATCAATTCCGCATATTTCCTCGGAAATGGTATGTTCTACTTGAATACGAGTATTCATTTCCATAAAATAATAAGAACCTCTGGCATCTAATAGAAATTCAATCGTACCAACACTATCATAGCCCACACTTTTTGCCGCTCTAACTGCATCCGCAAGTAAATTTTTACGAACATCATCTTTCAGAATATGGCATGGGGCTTCTTCTAATATTTTCTGATTTCTTCGCTGGCAAGAACAATCACGTTCATATAAATGTACGACATTTCCAAATTTATCAGCTATCAGCTGTACTTCCACATGTTTTGGCTCCACAATAAATTTTTCCATATATACAGCATCATCACCAAAATTAGCAAGTGCCTCTGCCTTAGCCGTTTCATATGCATCCACCAATTCTTCCTTTGAATCGGCTCTACGCATACCACGGCCTCCACCGCCATTACTAGCTTTGATCAAAACCGGATAACCGATATTTTCTGCCATTGCGACAGCTTCTTCTACAGTTTTTAATACATCTTTACTACCAGGTATAACAGGAACATTCGCTTCCATCATACATTGACGAGCATTGTTTTTATCTCCCATTTTCTCAATCACATCTGGATTTGGACCTACAAAAATCATGCCACACTGCATAACTAGTCGTGCAAATTTCGCATTTTCACTTAAAAAACCAAATCCCGGGTGAATCGCATCACAGCCTGTCATACATGCTGCACTCACTATATTCTGCATATTTAGATAACTGTCATTTGCTCTAGGGCCACCAATACAAACAGCATAATCTGCTAACTGAACATGAAGTGCATCTTTATCTGCTGTAGAATACACAGCTACTGTTTCGATATTCATTTCCTTACAGGTACGAATGATACGAACAGCAATTTCACCGCGGTTCGCAATTAATAAACGACGAATCATGCGGCATCACCAATACGAATCAATTCCTGATCGTACTCTACCATGGATTCATTCGTCACTACGATTTCCTGTACAATTCCATCTACAGGAGAAGGAATTTCATTCATAACCTTCATGGCTTCAATAATACAAAGTGTTTCTCCTTTTTTCACATGCTGCCCAATTTCTACAAGAGGTGTTCCACCTTGTGTACGAGAATTATAAAATGTACCTACTAATGGAGCTTTTACCCAAGTACCGCTTGCTTTTTCTTCCTTCGCTGTCTCTTTCACCGGTGCTGATTCAACAGATGTAGTCTGTATGCTTTGAGGTGCTTCCTGCTGTATTGCGACAGCTTTTACCTTAGGCTCTTTCTCCATCTTTAATTTCATATTATCTATTTCCAACTCCATCTTATGAAGTTTACTACTCTCAAATATCTGTACAATTTCTTTAATTTTATCTGTATTCATATGCATAACCTCCCATGGATTTTAAAAAAGCCAAGAAACCTTGGCTTTCTCTTTCTTACGCTTTGCTTTCCAGCAGGTTTACAATATCTGCTACGGTAACAAGTTTTGCTAATTCCTCATCTTCAATACGAACATCGAATTCTGTTTCAAGTTCTAGAGAAAGCTCAACTGCTGCCAAAGAATCAATTCCTAAATCATCTTTTAGGTTAGCTTCCATTGTAATCATATCTTCATCAACGTTAATTGCTTCAACTAATACTTCTTTTACTTTTTCAAACATACAAGTTCCTCCTCAAATTCATTTTGACTGTAATCAGAATAACACTACTGGTAAGTAATGTCAACTATTTTAGTATTAAATACTAGATTTAAGCGTAAATAATAACCCTAGTATTTATAACTAGGACAAATTGATTAGTTATTTTGGTCGAAAATGAATTCCAAATTCAGAATACTTTGAAATCCAATGCGATTATACTACTTTGAATATCAAATGTAAATAGTTTGATATTCAATATTTTATTTTTCACACATTTTCCCATAATCATATTCAACAATTCTTTTATAAAAATGAAAGAACATGCTACAATAGACACATAATACTCTATGAGTATAAGGAGGTATTCCATGCTAAAGGCTGCTATCGTATTTGCGGATCTTCACGAACAAAAGGATCAGAATGATGAATTTATTGAACTTGTGAAAGCTGCTGATATGGAAATTGAACATATATTTACCCAAAATTTAAAAAGTATCACCTTAAAAACATATATCGGAATTGGTAAATGCCATGAAATAAGAGATTACATCGCAGAACATGATTTAGATTATATTATTTTTAACCATGATTTAAGTGCTATCCAAATAAAGAACCTTGAAGATATTTTCCAGTTACCTATTATGGATCGAACAGAGTTAATTCTTTCTATATTCCAAAATAGAGCACACACTCCAACCGCAAGACTACAAGTAGAAAGCGCAACACTTAAGAAAATGCTTCCACGTCTGATAGGTTCAAACACACAGTTATCTAGACAAGGAGGAAGCGGTAAAAATAAAGGTGCAGGTGAAAAACAGCTGGAACTTGATCGAAGAAGAATACATTCTCGTATTCAAGAAGTTCAAAGAGAATTAAAGAAATTAGAAACACAAAGAAATACACAACGACGTTCTAGACAAAAAAGCATGCTGCCATTTGTTTCTTTAGTTGGCTACACCAATGCTGGAAAGAGTACAATTATGAATATGCTATTACAGCACAGTAAATCTTCTGAAGAAAAAATGGTATTTGAAGAAGATATGTTATTCGCAACACTAGACACAAGTATCCGCCATATTGATTTAGCAGATGGTTCTTCTTTTCTATTATCCGATACAGTAGGTTTCATTAGTGAGCTTCCTCATGATCTATTTGAAGCCTTTCATTCTACATTGGAAGAAGTTCGCTATGCTTCCCTATTAATTCAGGTAGTAGATGTTTCCAATAGTGATTATCATAGACAAATGGAAATCACTCAACAAACCTTACAGGAAATTCATGCATCTGATATTCCTATGATTACTGTTTATAATAAATGTGATCAAAGTGATTACTCCTATCCTATCGTACATGACCATGAAATCTATATGAGCGCAAAACAACAGGTAGGAATAGAAGAATTATTAGAACTAATTCATCGTCATCTTTATCCTGATGAAAAACATGTGCATATGTTACTGCCATATACACAGACTGCAATTTATTCATTATTAATGAAATATGCTAAAGTTATAAGTCGAGAGGATAAAGAAGATGGCTTACATCTAGAAGCAATCTTACCAGATGCATATTATCAAAAATATAAAAAGTATGTGACTAATATCATTTTATAAATGTATAAAAACCAGAAACTTGAATAAAGAATATTCATTTTTCTGATTTTTATTTGTCGCATTAGATTACATTTTGTTGATATGATATGAAAAAAACTACTAAAAGAATGAACAAAAAAATTTTTCAATCAAATAAGTTGATTTTTGATATCATTTATGCTATCATTCTAATATAGAGGGTGGGATAGTATGAATAAGATAGAATTTTTTGAAGATGAGAATGGAAAATCAGATGTTTTGGATTTTTTAGAAGAAATTCGTTTAAAATCCAAGAACAATAAGAATTATAGAATACAATATAGACAAATAATGTTTTATATTAATCTTTTAAAAGAGAACGGTTCAACGTTAAACTCTAATATTATGAAAAATATTGATGAAGACATTTGGGAATTAAGACCAGGATACAATAGAGTATTTTATTTTTATTATGATAAAAGTGAAACATATGTTTTACTTCATCATTTTAGAAAAAAATCACAAAAGACCCCCAAACGAGAAATAGTTAAAGCAAAAAATGAAAGAAACTCATATTTATTAAGAAAGGAGTGTTCTAAATGAAAACCTTAGATTCTTATATTGAAGGATTAAAAGAAACTGATAATGATGCTTATCAGGACTGTAAAGAAATGGAAGAACTAGCCAAATTGGTCAGCCAAGTAATAAAGCAAAGAAATAAATTAGGAATATCTCAAAGAGAACTTGCTGAAATGTGTGGTTTACCACAATCATCAATCGCAAGATTTGAAACTATGAAAAATTCACCTAATCTTAATACCCTTATTAATATCTGTAGTCATTTAGGTCTTAAAATAAGTATTATAAATCATTAATAACTAGAACAGTGGACAGTAAAACTATTAGCATTTTTAAAATAAAAACCAGAAACTTGAATGAGAAAACTCCTATTCAATTTCTGGCTTTTCTTATTTTTTCAATAATCCTAATATTATTGTATATTCTTTTCTATTCTTTTTACTGCTTCTTTGTAAACTTGTTTATCCTCTGCATATTTAGTCAATTTCCATTTCTATTTCAGGAAGTTCTGCCAAATATTCATCATCTATTCCCGTTTCCTTTAAGAATGCTTCTCTAGTAATTGTTTCACTCTCTTTGTTTCTTCTAGCTATTGCCAGCTCCAATAAATGTAGATTTTCTTCTTTTTCTAGTAATTCTTGATATCTATCGGTAGAAATTAATGCAGCAACCGGCTTATTATTCCGTAATATAATTTTTGAATTATCTTTATTTAATCCATCAAATATCTTTTTTGCTCCTGCTTTTGTCAGTTCACTTATAGAGATAGTTGAATTAAGAAAAGTTTTAAGCATATTAGAGTTCATATTCAAAATATCACTCTCCTTAAATATAATTATATGTATTTAACATCAATAATTTAATAAATTTTCTAATAATTTTCGGAAAATTTTACGAAATATATAATAACAAAAAAGTACTATTGCATAACAATCTATACAATAGTACCTTTTGTACACTATTAGAAATCTACTTCTGTGTCATAGTAACAGCATTTCAATAGTTTTACCATTTCTTCCTGACTTGGCTGTCTAGGGTTGCTGCCAGTACATGCATCTAATAATGCATTAGCCGCAATATCTTCAACTCTTGATAAGAATACTTCTTCACTTACAAAGCCTTCATCTGCTGGTAAACCATCTTTACCATAATGAGCAATACAATGTGGAATATTCAATTCATCGTTCATTTTACGTAGATACTGAATTAGTAAGTCAACTTTTTCTTCATCTGTAGTTCCACCTAAATGCATATAATCCGCAATGACTCCATAACGTTTTCTAGCTCTTTCATCTTTAGAGTTAAATTTGATAACTTTTGGAAGATACATTGCATTTGCTGCACCGTGAATGATATGTGCTCCCTGATCAGCGAATACAGCTCCTGTTTTATGAGCCATAGAGTGAACAATTCCCAATAAACCATTAGAGAATGCCTGTCCAGCAAGACACTGTGCATCATGCATAGCTGCACGAGAATCCATATTTCCATTATAAGATAAAACTAAATGTTCCTGAATCATTTCAATCGCATGCATAGCTAATGGATCAGTATAATTACTTCCTGCTGTAGATACATATGCTTCAATCGCATGAGTCATTGCGTCCATTCCTGTATGAGCTACTAATTTAACTGGCATAGTAGTAACCAAATCAGGGTCTACGATAGCTACATCTGGAGTGATTTCAAAATCAGCGATTGGATATTTAATACCTTTTTCATAATCCGTAATGATAGAGAAAGCTGTTACTTCTGTAGCTGTACCTGATGTAGAAGAAATTGCACAGAAATGTGCTTTTTTACGTAATTTAGGTAAACCAAATACTTTACACATATCTTCAAAAGTAATATCTGGATATTCATATTTGATCCACATAGCTTTTGCCGCATCAATTGGTGATCCTCCACCCATCGCAACGATCCAGTCAGGTTCAAATTCTAACATTACGTTAGCACCTTTCATAACTGTTTCTACAGATGGATCTGGTTCAATACCTTCAAATAGTTTAACTTCCATACCTGCTTCTTCCAAGTAGGCAACTGCACGATCCAAGAAACCTCCTCTACGCATGGAGCCTCCGCCTACACAAATGATTGCTCTTTTACCTTCTAATGTTTTTAAGGCTTCCAAAGCTCCTTTTCCATGATACATATCTCTTGGTAATGTAAATCTTTGCATATTTTTTCCTCCTTTAGCTTTCGGTCTTACATTCACCTTGGTTATATCTTTATTGTACGCTTTATGAGAAATAAAAACAATTGGAAAAGCTTACATTTTTCATAATTATTACACTTTTAGTTTCTTATATATATAAGATAGTTTATTAATTACATCATTTGGCTGAATACTATAGGCATCCAATTCCTTAATTAACTCATCTGCACAGCTTGCATGAATATACACCGCTGCTGCAGATGCTTTTAATGCATCTTTCCCCTGTGCAAACAAACCCGTAAGAATACCACAGAGTACATCTCCGCTTCCCCCTTTAGCTAAGGCATGATTACCAGCTGTATTCATATAAGTATGCTTTCTATCACAAATAATTGTATGCTGGTCTTTTAATGCTAGAGTTACTTGAGGATAGTGTTCTACAAATTCATGGACATAACGTAAAGGGTCTTCTATAATTTCATCTACTTTACAATTACATAAATAGCTCATCTCTTTTACATGTGGTGTTAATATCGTTACAGCCTGACGCTGAAACAAAGATACCATCTTACCTGCTTCATAAATCGCATCACCATCAAGTATACATGGCAGATTGCTTTCTAATACAGCTTTTACTAAGCCTTTGCTTACTTCATTTCTACCCATGCCATTACCTATCACAACAATATCGTATGCATCTAAATGTTCCTTTAGATAAGGTATTGCATGTTCGTCAAAATATCCATCATTTGAAGGTGCAGATAAAATCATACTTTCTTCTAATTTCATTGATATAATTGATGAAATACAATCCGGAAGAAATAATGTTAAGGTACCTACTCCACTATGTAAAGCTGCTTTTGCCGCAAGAGTAATAGCACCATGCATAGACTTGCTTCCACCGATCATCAATACTTTTCCATAGCTTCCTTTATGTGAATGTCCTGTTCGTTTTGGAAGAAAATCTTTTACTATGTTATCATCTAGTAAAATAATTGGCTGTTTTATGTGTTGTTTTACAACACTAGGAATACTGATTTTTTTCACGATCAGTTTTCCGCTATATTGACTGCCTGGATATAAAACCTGTCCTTTTTTTAAACATTCAAATGTAATCGTTACTGTACTTTGAATAGCACATTGCATTACTTTTCCACTATCTCCATGGATTCCGCTAGCAATATCAACACTGATAACATATTTATGTAATTCATTAACACAGGAAATCAAATCTGAATAAAAGCCTTCAATATTCCTTGATAAACCTGTTCCAAACAATGCATCTACGATGACATCCGCTTCCTCTAACATTGGTTTAATAACTTCCATATCCTTACTATTAATTATAGGTATATGATACATATCAGCAATTTTCGCATAGGTTTTTTCATCATCACTCATTTTCTCAAATGGAACATTACATTGAATCTTTACCTTTTCATATTCTTCCTGTACTAAAAGTCTAGCTAAGGCAAATCCATCTCCTCCATTATTTCCTGGTCCACATAAAATTACAATATTATCATTTTTTGATATATGTTCACGCATATAATCCATGATAGCTAATGCAGCATGTTCCATTAAAACAACGCTTGGTATACCATATTCATGGATTGCTTTTTGATCCATCGCACGCATCTCATTTGTACTTACAATTTCCATGATCTTCACCTATCCTTTTCTATATATATTATATATCTTTTTACTGAAATGAAAAAGATAACCGAGAAAGAGTATATTTGTGAAATTTTTATCTTTTTTCATTTTGAAACGGTTGTGAACCAAGCCTTGTTGCGCTATAATAATAAACGACTTATAAGAAGAACCTGTGAGGGATATTATGAAAAAAACAGTTGTACTGGGAGTAACTGGTGGAATTGCAGCATTTAAAGCAGCACAGCTTACCAGTAATCTTATTAAAAAAGGATATGATGTAGAAGTCATCATGACAAAAAATGCGACGGAGTTTATCGCTCCTTTAACATTTGAATCACTGACGAAACATAATGTTATGGTTTCAACATTTGAGAAAGTCGCAGATCGAAGCGTAAAACATGTTTCTATTGCTCATCGTGCGGATATATTTGTAATTGTACCAGCAACAGCAAATGTAATTGCGAAAGTCGTACATGGCATTGCGGATGATATGCTGACAACAACTTTCTTAGCTGCTAGCTGTCCAAAAGTTATATGTCCAGCAATGAATACAGGAATGTATGAAAACCCCGTAACACAAAGAAATCTGGCAGAAGCAAAATCGCTTGGCTATGAATTGATAGAGCCGGAATCAGGCTATTTAGCATGCGGAGATGTAGGAAAAGGAAAATTAGCTGATATCTCAGTTATAGAAGAACGTATCATTTCGATATTAGAATCAAATGATCTACTAAAAGGGAAAAAAGTTTTAATTACTGCTGGTCCAACCAAAGAAGCTTTAGATCCTGTACGTTTCTTATCCAATCATTCTTCAGGTAAAATGGGATATGCGATTGCCCAGGCTGCTCGTGATATGGGAGCTGAAGTTACTTTAATCAGTGGACAGGTTTCTTTAACACCTCCACAAGGTGTAAAAGTAATTCCTGTTGTAAGTGCTATGGATATGTTTGAAGCGGTACAGAAAGAATATAGTACGCAAGACATTATCATCAAAGCTGCAGCCGTAGGAGATTATCGTGCTGAAAATGTTGCGGAACAGAAGATAAAAAAACAAAGTGATGTTTTAAAAATAACATTTGTGAAAAACCCTGATATTCTTGCTTGGCTAGGAGAACACAAAACCCATCAGATCTTATGCGGATTTGCGATGGAAACAGAAAACCTAATTGCTAATGCTTCTGAAAAACTAAATAAAAAGAATTGTGATATGATTGTTGCTAATAATCTGCGTGAAAAAGGGGCAGGCTTTGCATGTGATACAAACATAGTTACATTACTTCAAAAAGATAACCAGGAAACATTAGAAATAATGAGTAAATATGAAGTTGGCATTGAATTATTAAAACGTTTAGCTTCTATGTTAGATGAAAAAGGAGAAACAAATGCTAGTTGTTATTGATATAGGAAATACAAATATCACCATTGGTATTTACCATGGTGAAAAACTTATAGGCAATTATCGTCTAACAACCAAAATGCGAAGAACGAGTGATGAATATGGTTTTATGATGATGAACTTCTTAAACTCATCAAAAGTAGAGCCAGATGATATCAAAGATGTCATCGTATCTAGTGTTGTGCCAAAGATTATGCATTCTTTCCTAAATGGAATTCGCAAATATATGCATAAAGAACCAATTGTTGTTGGGCCTGGCATCAAAACAGGAATTTACGTAAAAGCTGAAAATCCAAAAGCAGTTGGAGCAGATCGTATCGTTGATGCTGCTGGAGCTTATTATGAATATGGAGGTCCATGTCTAGTCGTTGATTTTGGAACTGCTACTACTTTTGATTATGTAGATGAAAACGGTAATTTCGAATATGGCGTTATTACGTTAGGAATTGAAACAAGTGCACAGGCTATGTGGACACAGGCAGCTAAGCTTCCTGAAATTGAAATCAAAAAACCAGCTAGTATACTAACAAAAACTACCACAACAAGTATGCAGGCAGGATTGGTATACGGCTATATTGGTCAAAGCGAATATATTATCAAAGAATTCAAAAAAGCACTTGGTGTTAACATGCAGGTCATCGCTACTGGCGGATTAGGCAAGATCATCTACGAGAACACAGATGAAATTGACATCTATGATCGTGATTTAACATTCAAAGGTTTAAAATACATATACGAAGCTTATACCGCAAAGAAAAAATAAATTATATAACTATCTAAAAGAAAAAAAGAATTCCTATCTATTAGTATTGGAATTCTTTTTTCTATACCTTCATTATAATCGTTTTTCAAAATTTCCACTAATACTCATACCTTCATTAAAAATCACAAAGGCTTTAGGATCATGCTGATAAATAATCTTCTTCAGCTGTGTTTCTTCATATTTAGAAATAACAGTTACTAAGATATATGTGTCTGTCTTTGTATAAGCGCCTGCACCTTTCCAATAAGTGACTCCACGCCCCATTTCTTTCATAATAGTATCTTGAATTTCTTCTTTTTTAGTAAATATCATAGCTGTCATATTGATATTCTGATAATGTGTTTTATCCACAACTATATACATACATGCCGCAAAAATAATAGAATAAATCGCAGTTTCAACTTGAAATAAAATAGCACAGATACCAAATACAAAAGCATTAACAATATTCGTTAAACGACCTACACTAAAATTCTCAAAGTTTTTTGCTGCGTATACTCCAAGAATATCTAGACCTCCACCACTTCCACCACTGCGAAGTGCTAAACCAATACCAAATCCTCCAATTAAACCAGCTATCAGACAAGCAGCTAATACATCGTCTAAAATTGGCTGTTTCGGTATCATGATCACCGTAAACGCAATTGTCTGTGAAATGACACATACCAATGTTTTGACAAAAAACTTTCTTGATATGCTTCGATAAGCAAGGATAAACAATGGTACATTTAAGATAAAGTTTATAATCCCCGCAATATCTATTTGACCAAAATCAAAATGAAGATATTGAATCATGATAGAACGTAAAATCTGCGCAATACCAATACCTCCTCCACTATATAAATCAAGAGGAACGATAAATAAATTCATCGCAATCGCAAATAATATTCCACCTATCACAATATATACATAATCATACATACTCTTTCTTAATTTCATAAACCTCACCATATCCTATTCCGTATGCATTATATCATAAAGAAAATAGGTGGGAAATTCTTTTTTTATAAAGAAATCATAAACTAAAATATAATGTTATTAAAGATAATTTTGTATCATTTCCGCAATGTCCTTAGGTATTGCCTTCAAAAAATGTTCTGTATCTTTAATATGTAATTGATCAAATGTTTTTAATAATAGTTTAATTTCATCTATGCCATATTTTTGATAAATACGTGCATATAAACGACTTCCTGTTTTGTGTACATCATCCGGTCGTTTACCCTGGCTAGGATTTAAGTTTAATGGTTTATCATCTAATAATAAATCTAACCTCTCTTTAAAATAGGCACGATCCACATCATACCAATATGTCATAGCACTCCACTCCGCATGAGTTTCATTCAGCCAGTCCTGCCATGTATTTGCATCAGCACCAAATGCATAGGAATGTCCCATTTCATGAGCTAATAAATGCACTGCATCTCTCACATTTTTGGGTAAACAGCCGTATACAATTAAATGATTTCGCTTATATGCACCTTCACCATCTGTCGGGGGTTGTAAAAAAACTAACCAATGTTTGCCTAATCTATCTTTTCCGTATAAATCACAGTAATATGAATAAATCTGCTCATAAGCCTTAATAAGTGATAATATAGTATTATTTTTCTGATAAACAGAAATTAAATTTAAACATTCACTTTCATATATATAACATTTATCTTTTTTAACTAACAAAACATTGCAATCTATTAAATCTTCCATTTTATTTCCATGATAGATCCATCCCCCTATTTTACTATCATAAACACCTTCTACACATACATAATTCTGAAAACCATGAATCAATATATTATATGTTTCTTTTTGATTAACTACCATCGGATACCATGCATTATAAAAACTAAAATGAATAACCGCATCTGTAAAATAGCAGAAATAGCCTTCTAAAGATCCTTCATAAGAAAACTGTAATGGTGAAGTTACATTTTGAAATGTATATTCAATTAAATCAGGCTGGAAAGGAACTTTTATATCTCTACAAGTATAATGATCAGTTGTGTGAAGTGTAAGAGATTTTGCTAATCTAAAAGAAAATGTAGAAGATTCACAGTGTATCCTACAGTTTACATAAACCTTATTCTTCTTAATCCAAACATCTAGATTCATATCCTTCAACTCTTTTCTACTTACTCTACAATAATTTCACAGTCTCCTTCAACTGTGCCAATTTTACAGCTATGATCATAAACAAGCTTACCATCACAAGTAATATGATCAATTTTACAGTTGTTGGATAAATGGATTTCTGTAGCACAAACTGTATCACAATATAGATTTGATGCTTCTAAATAACTACATTCAATTGTCTTAGCATAGTTTTTAGTCATATCTCGTTTAAAAAATAAAAATTTCTTCATTACTGGATTCATATAAATTTTATCTCCATACACATCCTGTAAAGAAACACTTCCATTAACCTCAATATAATCCGCATTTACTTCATCTTCATTCACCAATAATCCATCAACACGAATTTCATTAGCATAAATTTTATTTGCGCTAGATTTAACAACTCCACTAATTCTTACCTGTTTTACACGCATATCTTGTTCTGTTTTTAAACTACCATTAACAACTACTTTTTTGCCAATTAAGTTCCCTGAAGCTTTACATGCTCCATTAATTTTTAAAGAATCAAACTCTACATCTCCTTCAATTTTACCAGAACCATTCACTTTGATACATTCATAATTTCCTTCTACGATTTTCCCTGATCCATCAATTTTAATCTCTCTCATCTGCCTCTACCTCCTCATCTTCAAATGTAAAATTAAATAAATCCTTATATTTTATCTTTATCTGATTGCTAATATCATTCAATCGAATAGAATATCGTAATTGAAATGCTTCATCTACGTATACTTCACTCTCTTCTAACTGGAGAACAGCATACATTTTATCCTGTATTTCATATATATATAGAACATAGTCATTACGATGTAGTTTGGTCATCTGCCTACTTAAGAAATGTATCATACGTGATAAATCTTCTTCATTACAGATCTGTTCTATTTTTAGTTTTGATAATGCGATCATGATCAGTACTTCTACATATACAAAATTATCTTTATCTAAAGCATCCATAAACGATGCAGCTATCTCTACATCTAATTCTTCAAAATGCTCTAAGTCATCTTCTGAGAATAATCGATTACTAACTTCAGGAGTTAAGAACTTAGCTAACTCTTCTAAAGAATATTGATCTTTTAATTTTTGAATAACCTGAATACGTTTCAATATTTTGTTTTTTGGAAAATACGTTTCTTGTCCGGTTGGACTTGAGCGCTTGACAAACCACTCTTCTGGTATTAGCCCTTCTCTTTTCCATCGATATAACTGTCCATAGGAAATTCCGGTTACTTTAAGCAGTTCTTTTTTTGATATTTCCACAGTTTCACCTCCATAACGTAACATTGTTTTATTGCACTTTTATATTAACAGAACATTGTTACGTTGTAAAGAGATTTATATAATTTTATTCTTTAAAATTTTCATACGAAAAGAAGCTTATCTATTGACCGATGGTCAATAAAGGTATAAACTATACAATTGTATAAATAAAGGAAGTGTTTTTGTGGATAAAACCATTGATAAACGAATGCGTATTCAAGAAGCTGCCGCAATCCTCTTTCGTGAACAAGGGGTAGAGACAACTTCAGTGAATGATATCGTAAAAAAAGCTAATGTTGCGAAAGGGACTTTTTATGTCTACTACAAGGATAAGCAGGAATTAATTTCCCAAATTCTTACTAAGCAGCATGGTATGCTAATAAACGATATCTTAAACCACTCTTATGAACTTTCTATACAGAACAATATCTGCTGGAAACATGCGTTTATTGATGAGCTGATTGCATTTTATATTCAAAATCCAAAAGTATTGCGCAGCATTCAAAGAAACATTGCTTCCATATTAGATACAAAAGAACATCGCAATAAAGTTGCTTCCTATGTGGAACGTATGCCTCAGTTTTTAGAGCTGATGCAGCAGGAAGATGAACCAAGACAAAAAACCTGTAATCGTTTCTTAATGGCGATGGAAGTAATTGGCTTTGTCTGTTTCAATGCAATAGCCTATGAACAGCCTGGTCCTATCGATGAAATGGTACCGGAATTAAAGTATGCGATGTACAAACTGTTAGAAAGAAAGGAGTAGCCTATGACATACAAACTGGGAATTGATGTAGGTTCTACAACTCTAAAAGCCGTTGTATTAGATGAATACGACAATATTATTTATAAGAGCTATGAACGCCACAAATCAAAAGTACGGCAAATGAGTGTCTCAAAACTAAAAGAGCTTAAAAGCCTGCTTGACGGAAAAAGAATTTCACTTGCGATCACAGGAAGTGCTGGATTAGGAATTGCGAATGATGCTGGCTTTCCTTTCGTTCAAGAAGTATTTGCGACAGCACAGGCTGTACGTAAATATTATCCGACAACAGATGTCGTTATTGAACTAGGTGGAGAAGATGCGAAGATCATCTTTCTAAAAGGTGCTATGGAAGAAAGAATGAACTCTACCTGTGCAGGAGGGACTGGAGCATTTATCGATCAGATGGCAAGTCTATTAGATGTGGATCTAGAAACAATGGATAAGCTCTCTTTAGAACATACCACTTTATATCCAATCGCATCACGCTGTGGTGTATTTGCGAAAAGTGATATTCAGCCTCTAATTAATCAGGGTTGTGAAAAATCCAATCTTGCCGCAAGTATTTTTCAGGCAGTTGTCGATCAAAGTATTGCCGGATTAGCACAAGGAAGAAAAATCGAGGGAAATGTTTTATTTTTAGGTGGTCCTTTGCATTTCTTAAAAGGATTGCAGGAACGATTTAAAGATACACTTCATCTACAGGATGATGAAGCTAACTTCCCGGAATTATCTCCTTATTTTGTAGCTTTAGGAAGTGCAGTTTATGCATCTAATGAAACGGAAGCCTATAGCTATGATGAAATATTATCAAAAATGGAAGCTATGGCTGCTATGAAAGTAGTCACAACTGGACTTCCACCTCTATTTGCGAATGATGAGGAATACGAAGAATTTAAGAAACGTCATACTGCCGCTAAGGTTGACAGTAATGACATACATACATATAAAGGAAAAGCTTATTTAGGAATTGATGCTGGAAGTACAACGACGAAAGTAGTACTTCTTGATGAAGATTGTAAAATTTTATATGAAAGCTATGCCAACAACAAAGGAAATCCAGTGGATGTAATTCAGCGAGAATTAGAAAAAATCTATGGCATGATGGAAGATCGTATCCAGATTGTTCATAGTGCTGTAACTGGTTATGGAGAAGAATTAATCAAGCATGCTTTCCACCTTGATGTTGGAGTAGTAGAAACGATTGCCCATTATCATGCGGCTAAACATTTTAATCCAAATGTTGATTTTATCATCGACATTGGTGGACAGGATATGAAATGTTTCCGTATACGCGATAACACTATTGATGACATCTTACTAAATGAAGCATGTTCCAGCGGATGTGGAAGCTTTATTGAAACATTTGCTCACAGCATGGGTTATGAAATTCAGGAATTTGCGAAGATGGGGTTAAAAGGAAAACACCCTGTCGATTTAGGTACTCGCTGTACAGTATTCATGAATTCCAGTGTAAAACAGGCACAAAAGAATGGTGCCACCATGGAAGATATTTCAGCTGGCCTATGTATGAGTGTAGTAAAGAATGCTTTATATAAAGTTATTCGTGCTAAAAGCCCAGATGATATTGGAAAAAATATCGTTGTACAAGGTGGTACATTCTTAAATGATACAGTATTGCGAAGCTTTGAATTAGAGCTAGGAAGAAATGTAATTCGCCCTAGTATATCTCATTTAATGGGTGCCTTTGGTGCAGCATTAATTGCGAAAGATAAAAACATCGACCATTCTACGATTTTAGATAAAGAAGCAGTTCATAACTTTACTCATTCTTCACAGGCATTTACTTGTCAGCTATGTACAAACCACTGTTCTCTAACAGTAAATACATTCTCAGATAACAACAAGCTTATTGCCGGTAATAAATGTGAAAGACCAATTCGTGGTACAGTAAGTAAAGAAAAACTGCCTAACCTTTATGAATTTAAATATGAACAGTTGAGAAATTTAAAACCAGTTAGCGGAGTTCGTGGAAAAATCGGAATTCCTTTGGTATTGAATATGTATGATACTTTACCATTCTGGCATTCTTTCTTTACAAATCTTGGCTATGAAGTTGTCTTAAGTGATCCTTCTAGTAAGGCTCTGTATTCTTTAGGACAGCATACAATTCCAAGTGATACCGTATGTTATCCTGCAAAACTGGTACATGGACATATCCAGTCATTGATCAATAAAGGTATTGATACAATCTTCTATCCATGTATGACTTATAATGTAAATGAAACTATGAGTGACAATCACTTTAACTGTCCGGTTGTCGCTTATTACCCAGAAGTTATTGAAGGAAATATGGATGTTGAAAATATTAATTTCTTATATCCTTATGTTTATATGGAAGATCCAATGGTATTCCAACAAAAAATATTTGAATATTTTAATGATCGTCAGATGGATATTTCATTAAAGGAAATTCAAACAGCTAGCAAACATGCATATGCTGAATATCACGAATTTAAACAACGCATAAAGGATGAAGGTAAAAAAGCTCTTGCTTATGCAAAAGAGCATAACTTGGATACCATTGTTCTAGCAGGACGTCCATATCACGTTGATCCTCAGATCAATCATGGAATTCATCGATTATTAAATAACCTTGGATTTGTGGTCATCAGTGAAGACAGTATAGAAAAACAGCCGGTTTTACCTAGTGTTCAAGTACTAAATCAATGGACTTATCATGCAAGAATGTATAATGCGGCACAATTCGTAGCCCATCAAAAACATATGGAGTTAATTCAATTAGTTAGCTTTGGCTGTGGAATTGATGCCATCACAACAGATGAAGTAAAAGAAATCTTAAGAAGCAATAACAAATTATACACTCAAATTAAAATTGATGAGGTTGATAACCTTGGTGCAGTAAAAATCCGCTGTCGTTCATTACAAGCGGCAATGGAAGAAAGGGAGAAATAAGTATGGCTCATGTAGAATTTACAAAAGAAATGAAAAAAACTCACAAAATTCTAGTTCCGATGATGTTGCCAATACATTTTGCCTTTTTAGAAAAAATCCTGAGAGAAGAAGGCTACAATGTAGAAATTCTGAAAACAGAAGGACAGCAAATCATTGATGCTGGTTTACAGCATGTACATAATGATACTTGTTATCCTGCATTGTTAGTCATCGGACAAATGATTGATGCATTAAAAAGTGGCAAATATGATACGGATCATATCGCCCTAGCAATCACTCAGACAGGTGGAGGATGTCGTGCATCTAACTATATTCATTTATTACGAAAAGCTTTAGTTCAAGCAGGCTTCCCAAATGTTCCTGTTATCTCAGTCAACTTCTCTAATTTAGAGAAAAACAGTGGTTTCAGCATGACACCAAAAATGTTAGTAAAAATAGCATTTGGATTTGTTTATGCGGATACCTTAATGTGGATCAAAAATCAATGTAAACCATATGAAATTGAAAAAGGAAGCACTGATGCCCTTGTCACAACTTGGGTAGAAACAATCTGTGAACAGTTCCATTCCCTTTCCTTTTTAAGAATCAAACAAAACTATAAAGAAATGTTAAAAGACTTTGCGGAACTTCCAAGAAGAAATGAAGCTAAAATTCAAGTCGGTATCGTTGGAGAAATCTATATGAAATATGCACCTTTAGGAAATAATGAATTAGAAGAATTCTTAATCCAGGAAGGATGCGAACCAGTTGTTACTGGTGTTCTAGATTTCGGTTTATATTGTCTAGAAAATACACTTATTGACCATGAATACTATAACCGAAATAAAAAAGCTTATCCAATCGTAAAATTAGCTAAGCACTACATCATGTATTTACAGGAAAAAGCGATTAAAGCTATTAATAAACAAGGTGTTTTCCGTGCTCCTGATCGTTTTACTGAAGTAATCGAAAGCAGTGAGGGAATCATCAATCGTGGTGTTAAAATGGGAGAAGGATGGCTTCTTACTAGTGAAATGGTTGCGCTAATTAAAAGCGGAGTAAACAATATTGTTTGTTGTCAGCCATTTGGATGTCTTCCAAATCACATTGTCGCAAAAGGTATGTCAAGAAAAATCAAAGATATTTATCCTATGGCAAACATTGTCGCAATTGACTATGACCCCAGTGCTACAAAAGTGAACCAGGAAAACCGTTTAAAACTAATGTTAAGTAATGCACGCTTGACTCAGCGCTTTGCTCAAGAAGATGCAAAAGTTGCTACTGAAACACAAAAAGAACTAGCAGGTTCTCGTACTTAATAAATGATACGACATAGACAACTATGTCGTACTTTTTTATTTCCAAATCCAAATAAAACTGTATAATAAAAGGTAATAGGAGGATTATCAATGAATACACCTACATTAGAAACAAAACGCCTTATCTTAAGGAAATTCACAGAACAGGATATTCCCTATTTATATCAGATTTATAGTGATTTAGAAGTTAATACTTACTTACCATGGTTTCCCTTAACTTCTTTACATGAAGCACAGCATTTCTACTACAAACAATATGCTAGTGTTTATGAAAAATCTTTAGGCTATCACTATGCAATCTGTTTAAAAGAAGATAATATTCCTATCGGTTATGTCCATATCAGTATGGAGGATAGTCATGATTTAGGTTATGGCCTTAGAAAAGAATTCTGGCATCAGGGAATTGTTAGTGAAGCTTGTCTATCTGTCATTAAACAAGTAAAACAAGATGGACTTGAATACATAACCGCAACTCATGATATTAACAATCCAAGAAGCGGTCATGTCATGCAGGCAATAGGTATGAAATATCAATACTCTTATGAAGAATTATGGCAGCCAAAAAACTTTCCAGTTACATTTCGCATGTATCAATTAAATTTTGATGGAACTAATGATTTCGTATATAAAAAGTATTGGAATATGTACGAACATCATTTTATAGAAGAGAACTTAAACAAGGAGTAACAGTTATGGATAAATATCAAGAGATTAAAAATCAGTTTATCTTACATCAAGATAAAGAAAAAGCCATTTCTATGTCAAACTATTTACGTAATCAGTTTGAATTTTATGGTATTCCTACACCTAAAAGAAGAAACCTTTATAAACAATTTTTAAAAGAAGAAAAGAAACAGAAATGTATAGACTGGAATTTATTAGACATGTGTTATAAAGATGAATATCGAGAATTACAGTATTTTGTATGTGATTATCTGAATACTATGAAAGCATATTTATCTTACGAAGATATTCCACATATAAGACAATATATTAAAGTAAAACAATGGTGGGATACCATAGACTCCTTTGATCGTATCATTGGTGATATTGGTTTAAGGGATGAACGAGTTAATGATTTAATGCTGGAATGGTCAAAAGACGAAGATTTCTGGTTGCGTCGTATCGCAATTGATCATCAGCTATGTAGAAAAGATAAAACAAATACAGAATTACTAGAAAAGATTTTAGTAAATAACTTTGGAAGTGATGAATTTTTTATCAATAAAGCTATTGGCTGGAGTCTACGTGATTATTCAAAAACAAATCCAGAATATGTAAAAGCTTTTATAAACAAATACAGCAATCAAATGGCTAATTTAAGTATTAAAGAAGCCAGCAAGTATTTATAAGTCCTAAAAAACAGTATCATAACGATACTGCTTTTTATCTTGTTTGATTTAGTATAGTGATACTATAATATCGACACATCGATCAATTCCTAATCTTCCACTATCTAGAGATACATCATAGTTTTTTGCATATCCCCATTTCATATCTGTATAAAAACGATGATAAGCAGCTCTTCTTTTATCTTTTTCTTTTATACGCTGTTCAGGTGTTTCCGTTCTTTCACCATAGATACTAACAATTCTATTAGCTCTAAATTCCGTACTTGCATGAATGAATACTTTTAGACAATCTGCCTTTTCTCTAAGAACGTAATCTGCACATCTTCCTACAATTACACAGGATTCTTTCTGAGCTAAATCAATAATAACCTTCTGCTGTATTTCCCATAAGTAATCTTCATTCGTTAAACCGAAAGTCCGTGATGAAAAAGCAGTAGACATAAATTTTGAGAGTGATGATTCATCTGTGTCTTTTACATAATTCTCTGTAAATCCGCTTTCTTGCGCAATTTTTTGTATTAGCTCACTATCATAGCATGGTATATTTAATTTTTCAGCTACCATTTTTCCAATTGTTCGCCCCCCACTTCCAAATTCACGACTTATTGTTATGATTCGATTCCTCATGTTATTCCTCCTTTACACGTAACTCTTTATATGTACGATAAATCAAAAATAATGCGATTATAAAAGTCAAAATATCTGATACAGGCATAGAATAAAGTACCCCATCTAAACCAAGAAAAACTGGTAATAAAAGTGCAAAACCAACACCAAATACAACTTCACGAATCATGGAAAGTGCAGTAGAAGCAAATGCTTTTCCCATCGCCTGTAAGAAAATAAAACAGGCTTTATTTATACATGCAAAAATAATCATACATAAATAAATACGGAATGCTCGAATAGCAAATTCAGTATAATAAGTGCTTTCATTTGCTGCGCCAAAAATGGAAATTAATTGCTGAGGGAAGAACTCAACAATTATAAACGCAGTTGCACCAACAATTCCTTCCGCAATTAATAGATTAGTAAATAGTTTTTTAACACGTTCTTTTTTACCAGCCCCCATATTAAAGCCAACAATAGGAATACAGCCTGCCGCCATTCCAACAACAATCGATATAACAATTTGGAAGAATTTCATTACAATCCCAACTACAGCCATTGGTATCTGTGCATATTGTGGCTGACTAAAGATTTCATCCATAGCTCCATATTTCTTTAACATATTATTGATTGCGGCCATGACTGCAACTAAAGATATCTGAGAAAGAAAACTTGTTATTCCTAATATTAGTGTCCTACCACATATTTTTCTATCCATATGAAAATCTGTTTTATGTGGTTTAATTATTTTCATATGCAAGATATACCAAATGGAAAGAAGTGCTGTTAGGATTTGACCAATCACTGTAGCTACAGCAGCTCCCATCATTCCCCATCTAAAAACAAAAATAAATACAGGATCAAGAATAATATTTGTAATTGCACCAGCTAAAGTAGAGACCATCGCAAACTTTGGACTGCCATCAGCGCGAATAACAGGATTCATCGCCTGTCCAAACATATAAAATGGAATACCTAAACTAATATAAAAGAAATATTCTTTAGCATAATAAAATGTTTCTTCATTTACCGTTCCACCAAACATGGCAATAATCTGATTTTGGAAAACCAGATAAATTACCATTAAAACTAAACTGCTTACAACACTCATTATAACAGCATTTCCTACACTTTTTTTCGCAACATCTATTTCCCCTTTTCCAAGACTAATACTGACAAATGCACAACATCCATCGCCAATCATAACCGCAATAGCTAAAGCTACTACAGTAAGTGGAAATACTACCGTATTAGCCGCATTTCCATAAGACCCAAGATAACTAGCATTCGCAATAAACAGCTGATCTACGATATTATAAAGTGCACCAACCAAAAGAGAAATAATACAAGGAACTGCATACTGTATCATTAATTTTCCAATACGCTCTGTCCCTAAAAACTGATTTGAATTTTCCAACATAACCACCTTCCTATTCAAAATAAAACGTGTAGCCTCTCTGCTGGATTTACGCACACAGGCCACACGCTTTTCATATATAACTACTTAATAACCAAATAAAAAAGTAGCCTACACGCAACTGGAATTACGCATAACGGCTACACGTTGTATCATTATTATACTGAATTTTTCTAAATTTTTCAAAAGATTTTTTATAGAATAATATAGGAATTATTCTACATACTTACATTCTTTTCCAAAGCCATTCTATATCAGGAAATAGTAAATGTGCAATAAATCCTACAACCACAACTATCTCAGATATAAAGTATACAGCTTATATGGTGAATTTAAATCATATTATTAAAATGCTGTTATAGTGCATAAACAAAGGCTTTTTATGCCTTGCGGAATATAGTTTTCAGTTTTTTGCGCCTCCTTGTTAGATATCAGGTGCTTAGGCTCGCTAACACTCGTCTAACCGCCAAAGTAACTTAGCCACTACGTCGTTTCATGAGATTTTTAGCCAATTTATTCTATAAACTGAAATTTAGATAATTCTAATATCTGCATTTTTCTTTTGCATTTCTTTATAAAACTCCTGTTTGTTATATAAAGAAATCATCACGATTTTTCCATTCTTTGTTTGAATTTTAACTCTATCAAATGACGCTGCCAAAGCGGACGAAGAGTCTTTTGTTTCACTGATTTTTTCTATATCGCTGTATAGTATATGGACCTTAACAAATCCAAAAGCAATAAGCAGACTATCTTCATTTAATTCTACAAAATTGTGAAATATTATAGAAAAGCAAAACGTCTCTATTAAAGCAAATACTCCTAAAACAACAACCATTACAAGCATTTTCTCATCCTTAATAGCTAATATAACAAGCGGGATAAGAATTACTGCCGCAAATATCATAATGCCATAAAACCATTTAGAAATTTTACCTTTAAATCTCATAATTTCACCTTACAAAATTCCAATTTATCGCTTACTGCACAAACTAAGATTTGATATCTGCCGTACTGGCTTATATTTTCTGATGTATTTTTTCAATATTATCAGGATAAGACGCCTAACATCCTGTTTCTTTTACTTACTAATTTTTTGTCAATTATACCAAGTACTCCAGATATAATAAGACTAGCAAGTACTGCCCCGAATACGGCTGGCTTAACACTTTCTGTTAAATCTCCAAAAAGCAACATTACCATAAACTCTACTCCACCTAAAAGTATAGAAGCCTGAAAAAACCTAATAACATATTTCATACCTATATCTCCTCTCAAAACCGAAACCACTTTATTTAGAAAGATTCCGGTTTATCTTTACGTTCATTATATCATTCTTCTATAAGAATTGTCATTTTTTTCTGCTTTTGAGATAATTCATTCTTTTTCTGTATAGATAAAAGCTTTTCATTGAATTTCATTTTACAGAAACCTCCTTGCATCTGGTGGTTAAATTATATATTGTGAAGAGAGATACTGACAAACAACGTATATTGGCAATTTGTCCACTTAACTTAACATAATGTTTAAAGACTCTTAATTTCTTCGCAACATTTTTGTTACTATATGTCTTAAGAAATTATAAATCTTTATTTTCTGTTAATATTCCAATATTTTAATGTTGGTAATAAATCTTCCATGTAAATTCGTACTTGCTCTGGCGACCAGCTTTCGTTTGACATATGTTCTGAGCAGTAACAAATTAAATCTTCCATGTTGGAATAAGTAAATTTTCCATCAACATAACACCACTTGCAATAATCTTCATTGAACGTACCATCAATCTCTTTACTAATAGTTGAATCATCTAGTGGCATACCACAACATTGACATATAAGCTTTCTTGGAGAACCTAACAGTGTGTTTATGGAAACATCAAATAGATTTGACAGTAATTTTAATGTTTCTGTATTAGGTATAGTTTCTCCATTTTCCCATCGAGACACTGCTTGTCTAGTCACATATACTTTTTCTGCGAGTTCATCTTGAGATAAACCATATTTTTTTCTTAGTTCAAATAACACTTCTTTTGTTTGCATAAACTATCACCTCATAAATATAATAGCATTTTAAATATATGATACAAGCAACTAGGAGTTGCTAAACTCACTAAACTGTTATGAACTTTAATATATCAAGTTACAAGAAATTAAACCAATGTTCTTTCCTTGTGGAACTTTTAGCTATAATGCATAGGCAGCATGCTAAAATTTTCTTTTGGAGATACTATGCTTACAATGCTATTATCTATATTTATTCCAAGTGCAACTGCAAAATCTTTAATATTACACTTCGTTTGGATATTTATTATCTTTTAGAAATTTTGATGGTGTTTTGATTTTAAATCTTTTCTTCTGCATAATTTCAGACCACATTTCTTCAAAAACATCTCCTACTTATTGAAAATAATTATTTTATTTACTTTTCTTTTTTATTATTCAATCTTTCTCTCTAACTCTAGCTTATAAGGTATATTATCTCATAATATAATTAAGATTTGATTCTCTTGATGTCATTGGCGATTTATAAAAGATTCTATAATGATAATTTAAATTATCTGATAAAGAAAAGTATTATCGTTAGATATGTTGAGGGAAAATTCTATGGGATGAAATCATGAGTAAGCCTACCAATCTTGCTTCATCAATTTCATGTGTTGAACCACACAACTATTTTCAAATAATCCTATTCCCTATTATTTTCTCCCCAGACACACAGTTGATCTAAAACTTGCATCAAGGACTTGCCTCTATCACTTAAGCTATATTCAACTTTCGGTGGTATTTGAGGATACTCTTTTCTAATAATCAGATGATCTGCTTCCAGCTCCTTTAAATTGTTACTGAGTGTTTTATCTGTTACATTTTTCAAATAACGCTTCAATTGATTAAAACGCACAACTTCAAATTCCATCAGGCAATATAGAATAACCATTTTATGCTTACCTGATATAAGAGATAATGTGTAGCTAAATCCGGTTTCTTCAAAATTTGCATTTTCAATATATTTTTTATCATATCACACTCTCCTAAAAGATAGTACCTATTATATTTGATAGTACTTGTATTTTTACTATTACTTGCTAAAATCATATATGAAGGATGACATCTTGTCAATCATATATTAGAAAGTGAGGTATAAACACTATGAGAAAGAAACTTAACTTAACAGAAGGTATTTTTCCAATGCCGGTTTTGATGGTAGCAACCTACAACGAAGATGGCAGTATTAATGTCATGAATGCTGCATGGGGTACGATGCAAGAAAGAGGTATAGTTGCCCTTAATTTAACAGAAACACATAAAACAGTAAAAAACATTAAGGCAACTGGTGCTTTCACAGTAAGTATTGCTGATGCAGCCCATGTTGTTGAAGCAGATTACTTTGGTGTAGTATCAGGAAATAACACTTCAAATAAATTTGAAAACAGTGGATTAACCGCAAGTAAAGCTGATACAGTAAATGCACCTGTAATCAATGAATTTCCTCTTTGCTTAGAATGTGAATTCATTGAATATCAGGATAACGAATATGGGTGTGGTGTTATAGGTAAAGTGGTAAATATCACAGCAGATGAAAGTGTAATGGTTAATGACAAGGTAGATATGTCTTTAGTAAATGCTATCGCTTTTGATCCGTATACTCATGGGTACTATAGAGTATCTGAGCGTGTTGGCGAAGCATTTAAAGACGGATTACAACTAAAAAAATAATATTGATAAAACAACAAGGTCCCTACAAAAGAGGGGCCTTTTTATTAATTTAGAATAACATTATAAATATGATAGAAACTGCCATGATATGCTGCAAATTCTTCGTACAAGGAACTACAAATGCTCTTAATTATGATATGCTCATTTTATTACTATCAAATTATTCAATCTGCCAATCAATCGGAGCTATTCCATGTTCTTTTAGAAAGGCATTTGTCTTAGAGAAATGACGGCATCCAAGAAACCCATAAGATGCACTATATGGACTAGGATGTGAACTAGTAAGTACTAGATGTTGAGGATTTGTAATTTTTGATGCTTTCTCTTTCGCATAGCGCCCCCATAAAAGAAATACAATAGGCTCTCTTCTCTCATTTAGCTTACTAATGATTTCATCTGTTAGAATTTCCCATCCCATACCTTGATGAGAATTTGGTTTGCCACGACGCACAGTAAGCACACTATTCAACAGCAGTACTCCTTGATTTGCCCATTTAGTAAGTTCTCCATGAGCTGGAATCTGACAACCTATATCATTATGCAATTCTAAGAATATATTTTGTAAAGATGGCGGCGGTGTAACTCCTTTTTTCACAGAGAAACTTAATCCATGCGCCTGATTAGGGCCGTGGTATGGATCCTGCCCTAAAATAACAACTTTTACATCTTGATAGGCCGTATAGCGTAGTGCATTAAAGATATCATACATATCTGGATAGATTGTCTGCGTTTTATATTCTCTGGCAAGAAATACCCTTAGTTTTTGATAGTACTCTTTCTCAAATTCATCTTTTAAAATACTATCCCAATCATTTCCAATATGTACCATACACTACACTCCCTTACTTACGCTTAGCTTCTTCAATTTCCTCTTTCTTTTCTTCTAAATAAAGCCACCGCTCCATTAATGCTTCTAGTTCTTTTTCCATCACTGCTCTTTTATCAGCTAGTTCTTGAATTAATGTGAAATCATCACCGGCCTGATTCATTTCTTCATCAATTAGCTCTAACTGTTCACTTAAAGATGAAGTCTTTTCTTCCATCTCTTCTAATTCCTGTTTTTCTTTACTTGTCATACGAGGAATTACTTGAACTTTTGTGCCTTTTTTCTTTTCTTTTACTTCTTTCTCCTGTTTACCTAGTTCCATCAGCGCACTATATCCGCCAATAAACTGGTTGATGCTTCCATTTTGAAATACAAATAGTTTATCGCAAATACGATCTAAGAAATAGCGATCATGAGATACTACGATTACTGCTCCAGGGAAATTATCTAGATAGTCTTCTAATATCTGAAGTGTCGCAATATCTAAATCATTTGTTGGTTCATCTAGGAATAAAATATTTGGCTCCTGCATTAATACCTTTAATAGATATAAACGTCTGCGCTCTCCTCCAGATAATCTTCCAATTGGTGTATACTGCATTTTAGAATCAAACAAAAAACGTTCCAGCATCTGTGATGCACTATAAGTTCCCTCTAGTGTTTTAATTTCATTTTTTGTGTCTGTTATATATTCAATAACTTTTTTCGATAAATCCATTTCTTCACAGCCTTGGCGAAAATAAGCTATTTTTACAGTATCCCCATGGATTACCATACCTGAATCTGGTTCTAAATCCTTTGCTAGAATTTTTAATAGAGTACTTTTTCCACAGCCATTAGGGCCTATGATTCCTATACGATCATTTCTTGTCATGTGATAACTAAAATCCTGGAATAAAACATGTTCTCCATAACTTTTAGAAATGTGTTCAATTTCAATCGTTTTCTTTCCTAATCGAGATGCGACTGTATCTAATACGATAGAGCCTTGTTCCTTGACAGATTCCATCTCACTTAATTTCTGAAAACGTTCTAATCGTTCTTTACTCTTTGTACCTCTTGCCTGTACACCAGCTCTTACCCAAGCTAGCTCTTTTCGTAAAATGCTTTGTCTTTTTTTCTCTTGAGCCGCAAGAATACTTTCTCTTTCCGCCTTTTCCTGCAGATAAGATGAATAATTGGCATGATAGCTATAAATTTTACCTCGATCAATTTCTAGCATCGTATTACATACTCTTTCTAAGAAATATCGATCATGGGTTACCATTAAAATAGCATGAGAAAAACGAATTAGATAGTTTTCCAGCCACTCAATCATTTCATTATCTAAATGGTTAGTAGGCTCATCTAAAATCAATAAATCACAAGGTTTCAATAAAGCTTTTGCTAGGGCTACACGTTTTCTCTGTCCTCCGCTTAAGTTAGAAACAATGGCAGAAGTATCATGAATGCCTAATTTTCCTAAAATAGCTTTTGCCTCAAACTCCTGAATATCTTTATCCATATGTAGAACCTGATACAAAATTGTTTCATTTTCTTCAAATTCCGGATCTTGCGGTAAATAAGAGATGCGTAGACCATTTTTACGAATGATTGAACCGCTGTCATAATGTTCAACCCCTGCAAGTATCCTCAATAATGTAGTCTTTCCTGTTCCATTTACTCCAATAAGCGCAATTTTATCTTTATCTTCAATCGCAAAGCTAACATCATTTACGATTTCTTTTACGTTTTGCTGCTTACTCAGATGTTCCACTGATATCAGCATAATCTCACCACTTTCTTGCCTTATTTTATCACATATGCAGAAAAAAGAGAAAGAAAAAAGCAGGCGAACCTGCTTAATTATTCACTTACTACTTGTTTGATCATCCAGATTGATTTCGCAAACTGTTTGATGTATTCATCCATCAGACTAGAAATCACATATTCATCTTTCTGATCAGCTGCCTGTTTGATTTCTTTTACTTCACTTAATAACAATTCGAAATCATTCAGTACTTCCTTAAATACATCACTAGAAACAATAGATTTAGACTCTGCTTCTTTAATTGAAGCTGCTTCTAAAAATTCCTTCAAAGATGCTTTAGGTTTTCCGCCAATCATTAATAAATGTTCAGCTACTTCATCTACTGCTTCATTTACATAATCATACAGTTCTTCTAATTTTGCATGTACTGGGAAGAAATCTTTCCCTTTTACATACCAATGAAAGTTCTGTAATTTATGATACTCTACTACTAGATTTGATAATAATTGATTTAATTGTTTTTCCATATAATTTACCTCCTTGTTAGTATTATCTAACTTTGTATCTATATTATAACTCTTATTTCTATAAAGGCAAACATAATGCTCATAGAAATTATAAATCTGATATAATGATTTCAGGTGAATTTATGGAAATTATAAAACTTAGAGAACATGAAGAATTAATTGATCAAGCCGCATTATGGTTTCATTCAAAATGGGACATTCCTATGGAATTATATAAAAATAGTATAAAAGCCTGTATCAATAAAAAAGAAAACATACCGCAATGGTATGTGGTAATGGAAAATGAAGAAATCATTGGAGGAATCGGTGTTATTAATAATGACTATCATGATCGTATTGATTTAACTCCTAATGTTTGTGCTTTATATGTAGAAGAAGCCTATCGATGTAAACAAATCGCAAAGCATCTGCTTCAATATGTATCTAACGATATGCATGATCTTGGCATTGATATCCTCTATCTTATTACGGATCACACATCTTTTTATGAGCGTTATAATTGGTCATTTCTTTGTATGGTTCAAAATAATGATGGGTCATCATCAAGAATGTATATTCATAACTATATCCAAAAGGACTTATAAACGAAGTCCCTTTGGATATTTATTTTTTAATACCTGTGTATCTCCTTTAGTAAAGCCTATCGCATGATGCTTCCATGTAACCTGTGTATAGCCTTTATAACCTCTAACAGATAGAGGATGACCCTTTAAAAACATCATACATTCTTCATCATTCATATCATATGACTGTACGATTTCTTTCCCATAGCGATTACTTACATAGAAGTGCTGATGAGGTTCTATACGATTTTTTATAATTTCACCGGTTAACGCCCCTTGTCGTAAGATATGAATATCTTTTAATTGTAAAAATGGAATCTCCATGGCATATACCTTACCATTGTTTTCATACAAATAGGATGGTATTACAGATAAAGACTGTTTTAGAAATTGGGTCACGAAAGTTGGAAGATTTGCCTGTTTTATAAATTTTTTCTTACTTTCTTTCTGTGTTCCTCGTTTGATAAATTTGGCGACAAAGTGTCCTTCTCCATGATCCATTGGAAAAATTCTACGTACTTTATCATATTCTAAATCCTGATATGGAAGTCCTTTTCGTCCAAAAGAAACATTACAATCTACTAGCTCCATATCTGGATATGTTTTTAAGAATTCATAAACCACTTGTTCATTTTCTTCCATTGAATATGTACAGGTTGAATAAACTAATACCCCATTTTCTTTTAATGTCTCATAAGCACTGTCTAGAATATGTAGCTGACGCTGTTTACATGCCAAGACATGTTCCTCACTCCAATCTTCCATAGCTTTAGAATGTTTTTTAAACATTCCTTCTCCACTACATGGGGCATCGACTAATACTTTATCAAACCAGCCCTTCATCTCTTTCGCAATAGCCTGTGGATGGGTATTTGTAATCATACATTGTGAAAAACCTAATCGTTCCATATTTGATAAGAGAATCATTGCGCGTTTTTTATCAATTTCATTACTGACAAGAAACCCTGTATCATTTAATTTAGCAGCTATTTGAGTGCTTTTACCTCCTGGTGCAGCACATAAATCTAGTACCCAGTCTCCTTCTTGAACATCCAAGACCTCCACAGCACTAGAGGCACTTGGTTCCTGCATATAAAACAACCCTGCTAAATGAGCTGGATGATTTCCTAGCCCTTCTAAATCTGATGGAATATAAAAGGATTCTTTACAGATAGAGGAAGAACGTAATTCACATAAATTTAGATTCATAAATTCTGAAATAGATATTTTGGCAGTATTTACACGCACTCCTCTATATATTTCTTCATCTAATGTTTTTAAATAAGCAGGATATTCATCCTGTAAATATGTTTGCATACGTTTTAAAAATTGTTCATTCATATTACTTCACCGATCTTTATTTTATCATAAATTTTACTCATCTTTTGCGATAAATAAATCTTCTACAACATTATTTTTCTGTACAATAATCTTAAGAAGAACACCAATAGCTAAAATAAACAGAATTGTTACTATAACTGGAAGAAGAATTGAGAATAGAATGGAAGCATCTGCAGATAATCGATAATAAATAATCTGAATAAATATACCGATGATCAGCATTGAACATGCACATGCGATCAAAGCACTTTTCATAAGATGAGAAAGCATTTGCTGAATATGAAATTTCTTCAATGTGGACATTTGTTCTCCTTGAACATAATATAAGCTCATTTCTTTTTTCTCTTCTTTAATAACCTGGAAAAGTAAACGTAATGTCACGGAAATTGCGATTATAAAAGCAATAATTCCACAAATATATAGAATTGGTCCTACTTTTTTGATATCAATTACAAAAAATTGTAATAGCAGTGAATTTGTAAAATAAGAAGAATACGTTGGGTGGTTTTCTAGATATTGTAAAGTATGTAACATCTGTTCCTGATTCTCAGTATGGAAATAAACCTCCTGAATGCTCGTATTAGGCTGCATACATTCACTGACAGCATTTTTATTTATTAACACACTTCCACCATTCTTTAGATATTCTTCATCATAATCCCAGGAAACAGGAAATAAGAATCCTTTGATAGTTACCGTCTTTAACATGATCGTACTATCATCTGGGGCAGTATCAATTTTATAGGCCTGTACCTGTATTTCTTTACCAATCCAGTTTTTTATAAACTCACAATAATCTTCCTCTCTTTGACTCCAAGGAATATGATCATTTTGATAACCGTTCACATAATGAGAAGAATATCCTAGCTTTAGAGCCATGGAAAAATCTAAAATCACTTCATCTTCTTTTATCATGGATTGGTTATACCCATCATTATCCAATAACAGCTGTTTGCCATCATAAAAATAATAAGCATTTGCGCTCATAATAGGATATATATTGGATACATCATAGGAGCGAAGTGTCATCGTATCAATCATTCGTTTACTGGAAGGTACAAAGGCCTGTTGCTGGGATATACTATGGTTTTCATGAAATCCCTCCATAACAAATATAGTAGAGCTATATAAATCATAAGGATAATTTACTTCTCCTTTATATCCATACATACTTAGATAAAGATTTAAATTTGGCTGATCTCCACTTATTATTCCCGTGATTGTAAGGGGAGTTCCATACCAGCTAATGGTTAGACCTAAATAGTTTTCTAAATGATTTATATCTATATAAGTAAATAAAGTATTTATAGCTTCGGCAGTCATTGCGACCTCATATTGATTTTCTGGATAACGACCGAGGATATTTGTTAAACCTGCCTGTTCAAGTTTATTTAATTCCACAACATGCATATCATTTGCGGACATTCCATAAACCATAGTATTCGCTATATCGCTATTTACTGGAGCATAACTTGCGAAAACATCCCCTTGCAGTTCTTCTTTTAATACTTTCAGATCATTTTCATTCATATATTCATATTTGTTCTCATAAACCATGCCGCTTTCCCCTGTCGCATGTTTTTCAAGCGCAATGGCTGTTAAGTTATTAGCTTCAAGATACGACATCTGGATATTCGTAACATCTAAAGTTGTGGAAAACAATGCACAAGATAATAAAATTAGCCCTAGTACGGTGAACCATTTTGATAAGAAAAACATAAAGCGAAAATGCTGATGTAAGAAAGATAATATTTTTTTCTTATGTGGTTTATCTAGTTTTATTTTCTTTATTTCTTTAGATACAATATTTCTTTCAGGATTACCTCTAGAATCACTTATGACATATCCATCCTGTATTTCAATTGTTCTATCACTATATAGAAAACTATGATGATCCTGTACAACAATTACCAGTAATTCATGATCAAGCATTTGTAGCATAGGATATATTTTATTCCATTCATCTATAGAAAATGGAGTACTTGGCGGATAAACAACCAGCATTTTAGGCTGATGCAGCAAAATTCTAACCATTATCACACGTAACTGATCTTCAAAATCTAGCTCTTCCATCAGCATTTCTTTTTTCTTATACAGCTTATATTTTATTAGCCATTTATCCACATCAAATGCACTTTGTTCTGTGGATAAACAGACATTATCCCATACCGTTCTACGCTCTAGGATCTGAAAGTCATTAAACAAAGAAGAAACATAATGTTTACGATAATTCGCAAATGCTTCTTCATTAAAATCCGAAAGTAACGTATTATCATACTGTAACGTACCCGTTGATGGAGCCTGCAGACCAGCCAGTACTCTTGCAAGTTCTAGCATGATTGTTTCATCATCCGCAACTATACTGATAAAACCTGTATCTGGAAATTGAAAAGACACATCATGCAGCTGATGTGTATTGTTGTTTAATTGTATTGATATGTGTTCTAGTTTCAGCATGACATCAATCCTTTACTTAAGGTATACCTTATATAAAAACAAATGTCAATTCAGTTTTTCCTTTGTAAGAAAAAATTATGTTTTATACTCTTTACATGATAGATTCTTCTTAAGAATAAAAATATTATACTTTGTATGAAATATAACACTAACCAAACAAAAGGCAGGAAGAGATAACTTCCAACTAGATTATAGATATCTTTCATAATAGGTAATGATGGTGGAAAACCGATAAACATATATTGTGTTCCTAAAAACATATTGGTAAAAAATGCAATAGAAAATAATAAACAAAGAAACAAGTAGTTTGTTTTCAAATGTTTATAATCTAATAAATTTTTATTCTTAAGTTGCATCAAGGCAAATAACACAAATGCTGCATGAAGCATAAAGAAGTTTATTGTACGATAACTAAAAACAGGATATAATCCACTAATATTCATTGGGTATATCATTGCGGCCATTCCTGCGAAAATACCAATGACACCACTAAAAAAGCATGACCATTCTTTTTGTGAGAAAGCTGAATAAACATTTATATATGTACAAAAAGAGCATAATTCAAAAGGCAGTATCTGTACCCATACACGATCATGACAAAAGAATAATAACCAGATTGTATAGATACATTCTTCTATTAGAAAATAAACTGCTATTTTCCTCTGCATATGAATTCTCTTTTGTTCATCAAGTATACAATAATGCTTATATAAGATTATAATGAACAAGATAGATAAAGTTATATAAATAAAATGAGAAAGCTGAAAACACATAAAAGGCGCCTTCAAATCCTGTATATCACTGTAAAATGTAAAAAAATCATTCATATAAAATCACCAGCATCTATTTTAACATTATTTTTTAATACAATTGACATTGTTAAGAATTCTTTAGATTCTATAGAAAGTATGATAGAATACATCTGGTGATTATATGCAGATACAATATACAACAATAGACAACATATCATTTGAAGATACCAGCTATTCTAATAGCTTAAAATCCAGTTTAGAAAGAATCGGACTAAACTTTCCTATTCATGTGAAAAAAGAAGAAAATGGTTATATATGTGTAGATGGCACAAAAAGATTGAATGCTATACGTGATATCTTACATAGCGATCCAACCTTTGCCAAATTTCAGAAAATTCCTATTCTAGTTGTGACACGTGCTAGAACTGCTCCACCATATCATTTACATAACCATCACTAACAAGAGTTTTCCTCAAGCTCTTGTTTTATTTCATCATTTTTCCACCATGTTTCCACTCTTTTAGTATATTTGATGAGAAGCTATATACTTTTTTATCTTCATTTCTTTTTCGTTTAAATGCTAATTGTATCAGTTCTTCAATTAGAGTTGTAAAATTCATTTGATCCTTTTTCCATAAGTAATATGATAAAGAACCAGGGATGGAATTAATCTCATTTATATAAACTACTTCACTATCCTTCTGCATCAAAAAATCTATTCGTACAACTCCAGAAGCATTTAATGCATAAAATGCTTCTTTTGCCATTCGCTGAATTTCTTCTATCTGTTCTTCACTTATATCAGCTGGAAGTTTTCTACTGGTGTTGATCATTCCTTTATTCGCATGTTTGCCAATATATTTATTTTCAAATGATAATATGTCGTCTTGTTTCAATACTTCTTCCAGCATACTACAAATACAATGTTCCTCATCCCCTAGAAGTGATATATTAATTTCACGTAGTGGTTCAATCTTTTTTTCAATTAGTACTTTATGATCATATTCATATGCATCCATCATCGCAACATGTAACTCACTATCATTATTTACTACCTTAATACCAATACTGCTTCCTAAGTTTGCTGGTTTTACAACCAAAGGATATCCTAGTCTTTGCGCTTTTTTAAAGAAATCCTCTTCCATTTTTTCTTTTCTACTCCAATAAAACCAAGGTACTACACGCAAACCGCTATCTTGAAGAATTTGTTTCATAATCACTTTGTCCTGTCCAATAGCACCTGCTAATACGCTGCACCCTGTATAGGGAATTCCCAATGTCTGTACATAACCCTGAAAGCTTCCATCTTCCCCATTTGTTCCATGCAGAACTGGTATTACTAAATCAACTCGTCTTTCTTTCTCAAAGAAATGTTTACGAGCTGGTACCAAATAGACATTCGCATCTCTTCGTACTAGAGTTACTGGTTGATGCTGAAGTGTAAATTGTTCAATATTAGAGAAAGTATCCAATGATTTTAATTCCTCTTCACAAAACATTCTCCCATCCTTTGCGATGTAAAGAGGAAAGATTTCATAGTCATCAGATATCGCAGACATGACCTGTATGGCAGATAGGACACTGATTTCATGTTCTACACTTTTTCCACCAAAAGCCACCGCAATGTTTAATTTCATAGATGCACCACTCCTTATATTATCAGTGTATGCACTAGCCTAAAACATGTTCTTGTGACTAACTGTTAAATGCATCAGGAAGATCATTTTCAATCAATACACAATCTTCTTTCTTTGCCTTCTCCCTTACAATTTCCCATGCTTTCATAAAGGAATCTACAATATATAAATTAGAATCATCAAAATGTGCATCTTTTAAACCCTTCGCAATGCTTTGTGTATGATTTTTTCCAACTAAACAACATACATCGGCACTTTCGGCAATTTCTAAACCAAACTCATACTGAGCCTGTTCCTGCTGATCTTTTAACTCAATAAAACCCGGTGTAATAATAAAACGTTTGTTAGGCATATTTCGTAATACTTCTAAAGCACAGCTGGCACCTTCAGGATTCGCATTATAAGCATCATCTAAAATCATACAAAAACCTTCACGAACCTGTAGGCGATGTTCAATGTATGGCATTCTTGCGACAGCATATGACATCATTTCCCAGGAAATGCCAAGTGTATGAGACACTGCAATTGCACATGTCAGATTCAAAATATGATGTTTTCCTAATAATTTTGTATGAAATGTATACAAGAAATCTTCATAAACAATTTGAAACGTAGTTCCATCTTTTCGATAAACAACATTTACACAGCTAAAATCCGCATCCTGTGAAAACCCATAATGAATGATTTGACATGTATTCTGTATTCCATATGATCGAATATACTCATTATCTATATTCACAAAACCAATTCCATCCGATGGCAATTTTTCTATCATCTGCATTTTTTCATGTAAAATAGCTTCAATAGAACCAAATGTCTGAAGATGTTGAAAACCAACAGAGGTGACAACTCCAATCTGAGGCTCTACAAAATCCATCAGAGTTTCAATTTCACCTACATGGTCTGCCCCCATTTCACATACGAACAATTCATGAATTCTAGTCAACTGCTTACGTATTGTTATAGTTATACCCATTAAATTATTATAAGATCCAGGAGTCATTAAAGTCGCATATTCTTTCGATAATAATGTATGAATCATATGCTTAACACTAGTTTTTCCATAACTTCCTGTAATACCAATACAAGTAAGATTCTGATATTGTCCCAAAATTTCCTTCGCATCATTCACATAAGAATTTCGAATTTTATTCTCCATAGGCTCAATCACTCTCGCAAGAATAAGAATCATGATCCATGGTGAAAAATACATAAAAGGCGTCATAAAAATCCACAATGCCTGAACATAGAGATAACATATCGTTAATACGATTACATAAAATAGTAAAAATAAGGCCATTAATCGATAAACACGTGCTGTCTTAACAAATGGCTTACGATATTCATGTTCACTCTCTACTTTTCCATTAATATAAGTAAAAATTAATATCAACATATACAATAAATAAGGACGCATCGATAGCGGATAAACAAAATATAAACCATAACTAAAACACAACAATAAAAACACAAATAATATATAGCGATATGAAGTGTGAATATAGTTTCTTAACCAGGATTGATAACGCCCTACATGATATCGATTCTGTTGAAACATATGCATTGCCATTTTACAGGGAAGATAGAGGAAAAAAAGATATACGATTATATAACCAATATACATCATTCTTTTAAGTACACCTCAGCTATTCTAATAAATTGCATACTACAATGAAAATAAGCAAAATGACCTTCATGTTCCAAAACAATCAAAGATGCATTTTTCATTTTCTTCTCCATTTCCTTCCCCATCCATAATGGTGTTTCCACATCTTTTTCACCCCAAACCAACAATGTTTCCACATCGATATCTTGTAATATAGGCTGCAGATTCTCTTCTACACTTGCGACTAATACACCTTTCATCACTTCACTTGCATTTTTATAATCACTACTTCCCATAGCTGGTGTCATTGATAGTTTCTTTAACAGTTTATATGTTTTCACTTTTATCCAATAAGAAATTCCTCTTTTTGCCTGGATACCTGCTGCACCTGTCAGTAGCATTTTTTTTACTGGATAACGAAGTGCATATTTTATTGCTATTCGTGCTCCAAATGAATGAGCAATCAAGATAATATCCTCTAAACCAAAGTATTCTATCACTTCATGTAAAAAATCCACATACATATCCACATCCCAGACAGTATCTGGTTCATCACTTTCACCAAACCCAGGTAAATCCATATTCAATACTGTAAATTGATCAGAAAAATGATCTTGTATAAACTTCATCATATAGAAATTCTGACCCCAGCCATGTAGTAAAACAATAGAAGTTTTTCCATTTCCCTTACATATGGCATTCACCTGTAACCCACGAATTGTAATCATACGAAACCTCCTTTCTTCACTATATGAATATTTGTCGAATTATATCCTTTTCATTAACTTATAAAATCTAAAAACATGGGTATTCTTTAGATGAGGTGAATCAATATGAAAGAGTCTTATTGGATAAATAAACAGAAAAACAAAACTAGCTATTCAGCACTAACAAAGGAAACCGATGCCCATATTGCCATAATCGGTGCGGGACTTACCGGAATTACAACCGCATACTTTCTAGCCCAGGCAAATGAAGATGTCATACTGATTGAGGCAGATCAAATCTGTTATGGAGCAAGTGGAAGAAACACTGGTAAAGTAAGTGCACAACACGGTCTTATCTATCATGATTTAATCAATCGCTATGACAAGGCAATGGCTAAACAGTATTATGCAGCTAACGCAGAAGCATTAAATACGATGGAATCCATTATCGAAACACATCAGATTGAATGCAATTTTGAACGAGTTGATTCTGTATTATACACAAAGAACCCATTAAACATTCCTAATCTACAGGATGAATATCAGGCATATCTAGATATTGGAATCCCTTGCGAATATATGAATAATACACAATCTCCTTTTCCTTATGAAGCAGGACTAGCAATGAAACAACAGGCACGATTTGATCCATATGCCTATGGAACTGCCCTAGCAAAAATAACTCATGATATGGGGGTACCTATTTATGAACAATCTCCGGTTCAAGAAGTCATTAAAGAAGATCAGGGTTATCGTTTAACTATCAATGATATTTATGTACATGCAGATATTGTGATATTTGCGACCCAATTTCCTTTTATTGACTATGGAAACTTTTATTTTGCGAGGATGTATTCCCAACAGGAAACAATTGCTTATGCGAAGCTAAAAGAAAAACAAGACATGGATATGATGTTGTCAATAGATGAATATGTACAATCATTTAATATCGATGAAGATATCTTATTATACGCAGGAAACGAACATAAAAGCGGACAGGATCAAAGAAAATCCCAACAGGAATTTGCCTATGAACTGCCCTCTATGTTCTCAATTGATCAGCTGATTTCTACATGGTCTTCTCAAGACTACATAACATTTGATAAGCTGCCTATGGTTGGAAAACTAGATAAATTTGATGATACTATGTTATTTGCCAGCGGCTTTAATAAATGGGGCAATACCACAAGCTGTATTGCGGCAAAATTATTGTGTGCACATGCTTTACGACGTGATTCAATCTATCGTATGCTATATTCTCCACAACGTTTATCTAACATTTTCTCCTTACCTTTTGTAAAGGAAAATGCAAACGTTGCCCTTGCCTTCATAAAAAGCAAACTACAAAATACAAGTGATGATATCCCAAATAAACAAGAGGCAAATATCATGGAATTAGATGGTCATAAATATGGTGTCTATCGTGATGAAGAAGATGATTTACATATCGTAGATATTATTTGTCCTCATATGGGATGTACATTACATTTTAATAATGAAGATAAAACTTGGGACTGTCCCTGTCATGGATCTAGATTCTCATATAAAGGGGATATCGTGAAAGGTCCTGCATCTCATAAATTAAATACCTTAGATGAAAGTCATAATTCTATAAATCCACATATACTAAAATAAGCAATGTCATTATTGCTTATTTTTTATCCAAAAACATTTGGTATACAATTCCTAATAATCATCGCAATTTTCTTTTCATCTACTTTACAATCAGTATCTACCCAATGCTTTAACGTCATTGTGAATCCTGCTTGAAAGTTTATAAAATAATACATGATTTCCTCTTCACTTGTTAATCCAGCTTCTTTACAGCGAGTCTCTATGATTTTCCATAAAGGTTCATATCCCTGTTTTAATGGAAAGGATTTTCTCGTCTGCAGATTTACTTTATAAAAATATTTATGTTTTTTTATATGTTTCAAAAATGGAATAAATGATTGTTCAGAAAAAATATCCCATTCCTCATCCATATCCTGAAAACTATATAAAAGCTCTTTTCTTAGTGTTTTTTCCATTTTATCAAGCATATCATAAATATCTTCAAAATGAGCATAGAAGGTAGAGCGATTAACTTCTGCTTTCTCACACAATTTCTTGACAGTAATTTTTTCAAATTCTGTATATTTCATTAAATCCAGCATTACAGACTGCATACGAATCTCTATATCTTTAAATCGCTGATTATTTTTAATATTCATAACATCATTCCCTTTTATTATTCCAACACAAATTGTGTTATTGATGATTGATTTTCATATTATATCGAAACATAATGTTAATTACAAGAGGATATTCTTGTTAAATAAAGGAGTGAAAAAATGAAATCAGCTATTTATTTAGGAAAAGAACATATTCAAATAAAAGAAATGCCACTACCTAGTATAGGAGAATATGATGTATTAATTAAGAATATATATTCTAGTATCTGTGGAACTGATGTTGCTGTTTATCAACATGGAGAACACACAGGTCATCGTATTTCAATTGGTGAAGAATTTGGACATGAAACTGTTTCTAAAATCGTTGAGGTAGGAGATAAAGTAACAGATTTTGTTGTTGGTGAACGTGTTTATCCATATCCTTTATTCGCAACCAGAGACACAAAAAGAGCTGGCACAATCGGTGGATTCTCTGAATATATCAAAGTACCAAACGCAAAGAAAAATTATTCTTTGTATGATGTAGATGATAAAATACCTAGTAAAGTTGCCTGTTTAATTGAACCTTTTACCGTTGGATGTAGAGCAGTTCGTAGAGGGCAGCCAAAGAAAAATGAAAACTTTGTTGTTTTTGGATGTGGAACAATTGGTATGGCATGTGCCATTACGTTAAAACACTTTGGTGTTGATAAAGTTATGGTTTGCGATATCTCTGATTTTCGTTTAAACATTGCTAAAGAGCTTGGATTTGAAACCTGCAATACTCATACTAACAATTTTATTGATCAAGCAATTTCCTACTTTGGAAAAGCTCATTCTTTAAAAGGTTTAACAGCAGATATTGACGGTTTTATCGATGCTAGCGGTGCTACAGAGATTCTTGACTTATTTATGGAATATGGGAAAATCGAAAGCCGTTTTATTTCTGTTGCGGTAAACAAGCAAGAACGTAAAATTGACTTGTTACATATGACCTATTCTCAAAAAAGTATTATTGGTTCAGGCGGATATATGCCAGAAGATGTCATAGAAGTTATGGATATTATGAAAAGTGGTAAATGGGATATAGAAAAACTTATTACTCATGAATTCCCATTAGATAATATTGAACAAGCTATTCAAACTGCTGGAAATACTAATACTGCACTTAATGTAATTATTAAATTTGATTGACAAATAAAAATGGTATAGAATTTCTACACCATTTTTATTTACGAATATTCATTTTTTTAATCTGTGGTTCTAATGCTTTATATAGAAGAGGAAGCACGATCATTCCCATAATCATGGTAGGAACCATATAGCTAGCTTGATAAATAATACTTCCCTTTAAAGTAGTATCCCAAACAATAACACCTGAAATCGTTGATGAAATAAAACGGATAAGATTTGTAATGAATACACCTGTAAACACATATCCAAAGTTAGGAAATATAGATGCTAGTCCATATACACTAAACGCAATGAAATAGTCTAATAAGAAACCAATCAAATCTGGTGTGTACATTGGTCCAGTCACAAATTGAGCAAAAACAGAAACAATAGAAACTATTAAACCTTTTTTCCACCCTAAGTGATAACTTGCCATTAATAAAGCAAGCGTAGATACACCTAGACTTCCTCCATTTGGCATTTCCAAAATGTGTAATGTATTGACAAATGTGTCCAATACCATAAATAAGGCAACATAAAATGCCATCAAAACTAGATCTTTTACTGATACATTTTTCATAAAAAAACACCTCCACACATAGCTGAGGCGTAAGGTATAAAGAAAATATAAAAATTTTCATAGACTCCCTACGCTAGCATTACCTAGTTCAGGTCATAAGGGATTGTATAATACATCTCAGCCATAAGGCACCCCTGTCTTGACAATACTATTATAATAAAATCAAATTATTTTTCAAGAAATTTCTATCATAACAAGAACTATTTTTCCCTGCACATCTATCTCTTCTTTGTTCAATAAATTAAAAAGGCAGTCTAACAAGACCACCTTAATTAAACTATTATTGTAATGCTTTTAATACCTGTTCTCGAAGGTTTTCTTCTATTTCCAAGATGTCCATTGCTTCTTGCATACTTATATTAGGCATCTTTTTCATTAAATTTTTAACATAAAGAATTGCACTTTTTAGTTCACCTTCAGCTAAACCTTCTTTCTTTCCTTCGGCAATACCTTCTAGTTTACCTTCAGCTAAGCCTTCTAATCTTCCCTCAGTCAAGCCTTCAATTTTTCCTTTCGCCAAGCCTTCCTGCATGGCTTCCATACGCAATCCTAAGCTTAAGTCACACATCTCTTCTACCTCCTTTTCCTCTTCCTCTGATATTAGTATACCATAATCTTTCTTTAAACACTCTATCTTCTGCTGTACATCCAGATCCTTTCCTAATATGATATGCAGCAGTTTATCCAAGCTTTGATCTTGCTCTTCATAATCAAATTTATTATTCACATAAATCATGACAACATTTATTAGATCATAGTCTTCTTCGGGACTTTCATATTTTCCATTCCCTTTTTCCGTTATCGTGTAATATTTTATGGTATTGTTCTTCTCATTTGTATGATTCATACATATCCATATACTATACACTTTCTTCAGCTTATTGAAATCCTTCACTTGAATTCTTCTGTCTATCTAATAATCTTGCGGCATAATAAATAGCTCTTCTCAATAATATATACGATGTCTGATCCGTTCCCTGTAATTCCACATTTATGATGATTCCCATATTTTCTTTACCTGGAGATCTTATCTCAAATAGAATATCATAGACAATCTTAGCTCCTGGTATCGTTTCATCTTCTGTGTTTCCACTAAGTATATTCTCTCCCTTAGAATCCAAATATCTTTCATGAATATAACTAGCTATATCACTTAATGGTATATTTTTAAATTCCTTTGTGCAATTCTTTAAGATCATTACCAGTATTGACTTAATACTTACGAATTTCTTAGTTAATCGATCATATGCTTCATCAGTACTGGTTTTGATTAAGACTGAAATATCATTCTGATCCATAAACACCACCCTTTCTATCAGATTTATTTCAATCTAATTACGAGGTGGTGCTTTATTAACCTGTTTATAGTATCTACCTAGCTGCAGTCCGGACGAAGGAAGAAATCAATCCTGATGTATCAAAATGTTTTAATATCATATCAATTCCTCCCACCCGTATATTGAATTAAGTATAACATATAATTCGTTTTATACAATCTCAAATTAAAAGGCAATCTAACAAGACCACCTTAATTAAACTATTATTGTAATGCTTTTAATACCTGTTTTCGAAGGTTTTCTTCTACTTTTAAAATATCCATCGCTTTATTTACGTCTAGATTAGGAAGTTCTTCCATTAAGCTCTTTACATGTTGGATTGTACTTTTTAATTCACCTTCTGCTAATCCTTCTAGTTTCCCTTTCGCTAGCCCCTCCTGCATAGCTTCCATTCGTAGACCTAAACTTAAATTGCACATCTCGTTGA
>URYK01000010.1 GCA_900552125.1 uncultured Solobacterium sp.
CATAAAAAAACCTCCCTTCATACTACAGATAAACTATAGCATGAAGAGAGGAAAGTGCACCGTCACACCGTCATAACACACCGTGATATCCGTCATAATGCACCGATTGAATCGCTAGAGGCGCACCGAAGTATCCGCCATTTGCAAAGAAGAGAGAGTAGGAGAGATACTGAAACAAGGTCAGTATAAGAAAGTATTGGTTCACTATGGTAGTCATAGTGCAAAAGCTAGTGGTTTACTGGATCGCGTTTTATCATCTTTAAAAGAACAAAACATAGAGTATGTTACTTTAGGCGGTGTAGTTGCGAATCCGGAATTATCCAAAGTAAAAGAAGGTATAGCGTTAGCTAAAAAAGAGAATGTAGATTTTATTCTTGCTGTTGGTGGAGGAAGTGTAATTGATTCCGCAAAAGCAATTGGATATGGTGTTGTGAATGAGGGAGATATCTGGGACTATTATGAAAAGAAAAAAGCAGTATCAGGCTGTCTTCCTATTGGCGCTATTGTGACGATTGCAGCAGCAGGAAGTGAAATGAGCGATTCCAGTGTTATTACGAATGAAGATGGCTGGTTAAAACGAGGATTAAGTTCAGATTATGCTCGCTGTCGTTTCGCAATTATGAATCCAGAATTAACAATGACATTGCCTCTGTATCAAACAGCTAGTGGGGCAACCGATATCATAATGCATACGATGGAACGATATTTTGTGAAAGAAAATTCCATGGACTTAACAGATCAGTTTGCGGAAGGATTAATGCGCACAGTTATGAAACATGCGCGTATTTTAATGAAGGATCCTACCAACTATGAGTCTCGTGCAGAAATTATGTGGGCAGGAAGTAATGCGCATAATAATGTTACAGGAAGTGGAAGCTTTGGGGATTGGGCTTGTCATCAGCTGGAACATGAACTGAGTGGTTTATATCATGTAGCTCATGGTGCAGGATTAGCTGCAGTCTGGAAGAGCTGGGCAATGTATGTATATGAAGAAAAAGTATCTCGTTTTGCGCAATATGCAAGAAATGTAATGGGGATATGTGAAGAGGATGATAAAGAATGTGCTATCAAAGGAATTCTTGCGACAGAAGCATTCTTTAAAGAAATCGGAATGCCTACTTCTATCCATGAATTGGGAATTGATCTAACAGAAGAGGATATTGAAACACTTGCTTATAAATGCAGTTTTCAGAATACTCGTACAATTGGAAAGTTCAAAGTCTTGGATTTAGAAGATATGAAAGAGATTTATCGAATGGCTAAATAAAAATAATTACGGAATGAATTTAATGAGTCATTCCGTATTTTTTAATGAAAAATGTAACTTTATGCTTATGTTATAGTATAATGTTAATTGTCTGAAAAGAGGGTAAGCTATGAAAACATTATATGTGAGTGATTTAGATGGGACATTATTAAATAGTGATACGAAACTATCTGATAAAACAAAGAAAATAATTAATCAGTTGGTAAAGAATGGAATGAATTTTACTTTTGCGACTGCACGCTCTATCACATCAGCATCTGTTGTGACATCTGGGCTTCAGCTTCATACACCTTTAATTGTTTACAATGGAGTACATATTCTAGATCCCATAACGCATGAAGTCTTATATTCTTATTCTTTCCATAAAGATGAAATAAGGAAGATAATGGATGAAATGATACATCATAATATAATTCCTTTTGTATATGCTTATATTGATGGAAAAGAACGAGTAAGTTATATGGAACAGGAACTTCATGACGGGGCAATCTATTATATGGAATCTAGACCATATGATAAACGTTTTCGTAAAGTTAATACAATAGAAGAATTGTTGGAGGGGGATATATTTTATTTGAATTTTATTCATGATAAAAATGTATTAGATCCAATATATAAGTATTTAACAGATAATACTGTTTATACAGTGATTTTTCAACAGGAATTGTATCGTGATGAATATTGGCTGGAAGTAATGCCAAGTGGAGTTTCCAAGGCAAATGCTATTATGAAACTGAAGGAATTAGGCGGATATGATCGAATCGTCTCATTTGGAGATGCGAAAAATGATATCGCTATGTTTGAGATTAGTGATGAATGTTATGCGGTATATAATGCAATAGATGAATTAAAACAAGTAGCTAGTGATGTGATTGGAGATCATGATGAAGATGCAGTAGCTTCTTGGCTGTTAAAGGAGTTTGAAAGGAAGGATATGCAAAATGTATAAACTGATAGCTTGTGATTTAGATGAAACACTATTGAATACAGAAAAGGAAATCTGTGAAGAAAATATTCGCGCAATCAAAAAAGCAGAGGAAGAATATCAGGTTCGTTTCGTACCTGCAACAGGCAGAGGCTATACGTGCATTGATAATGTCTTGCATACACTTGGCGTATATGATGCGGAAAATGAGTTTACAATTTCCAATAATGGCGGGGTTGTGACAGAAAATAAAGATTATAAAGAACTATCTTTTCATGCCTTGCCTTTTCCGCTCGCAAAGAAGTTATTTGCCTTTGGTTATGAAAAAGATGTCTGTATTCAAGTATTTACCGCAAAGGATGTTTATGCCTTTCACTTGAATGATGAAGAAAGAAAGTGGTTATTTTCTTTTAAGCCTGATTCAATTGAGTGTGAAGAAGATAATATTGAATTCCTAAAGGATGTTCCAATTACAAAAATATTATTTCAGAATACCAATGTACCTTATTTACATGAATTGGCAAAAGAACTTGAACCAATGAGTGATGAAGTATCCATCTCTTTTTCTAGTAATCGATATATGGAATTAAACCTATTTGGTGTAGATAAAGGACTAGGGTTAAGGGATTTATGTAATTATTTAGGGATTGATTTAAGTGAGACCATTGCGATTGGTGATAATTTCAATGATATTGGTATGTTAAGGGAAGCTGGTTTAGCTGTGGCAGTAGAAAATGCCGTTGATGAGATTAAAGCAATGTGTGACTATGTGTGTAAAAAGGATCATAATAACGGAGCTGTTGCGGAGGTAATAGAACGTTTTATCTTTAATAAATAGATAGAAAGCTTGCAGGTAAATGATTATCTGTGGCTTTTTTATCTTTAAAACTGAAGATGTTTTTTGTATAATATTTCTAAGAATTAAGGGGTGTATGATATTGGAGAAAATCGAGAATCGTTTTCAAAAGGGTATACAGGATGGAATTCCGATTGGGTTAGGGTATTTATCAGTATCATTTACTTTTGGTATGATGGCTGTATCAAATGGAATTCCTGTGAGTGTAGCTGTAGTGATTTCATTGACCAATTTAACGAGTGCTGGACAATTTTCTGGTTTAGAGTTAATGCTGGCGCAAGGTTCTTATATGGAATTGGCTTTATCACAGTTTGTGATTAATTTACGCTATGCGTTAATGTCTTTATCATTGACACAGAAAATGGATCGTTCTGTGAAAACATACGAACGAGCTTTGATTTCTTATGGGATTACAGATGAGATTTTTGCGGTATCAAGCAGTTCTTATGAAAGAATAGGAAAATACTACATGGCCGGCTTGATTTTATTTCCTGTGTTCTGCTGGACATTAGGAACATTTTTAGGTGGTGTTGCTAGTACACTTTTACCTGAAACGATTCGAAGTGCTTTAGGAATAGCAATTTATGGCATGTTTCTTGCCATTATTATTCCTCCTGCAAAGAAGCTGCATGCAGTTCGTGTAGTGTTAGTTATTTCTATCCTTTTGAGCTGTTTATTATCATTTACATCTATGAGTTCAGGATTTGCGATTATTTTATGTACATTAATCGCATCAGCTGTAACAGCTTATGTATTTCCAATAAAGGAGGGAGAACATGAGTGAGTATTTTCCATATATTGTAATTATGGCACTGATTACGTATTTGATTCGTATGCTTCCTCTAACTTTTTTTCAGAAAGAAATAAAGAGTCAATTTGTAAAATCTTTTCTCTTCTATGTTCCTTATGCGGTGTTAGGGGCAATGACATTTCCCGCAATCTTTAGTTCTACAGATCATCTGCCAGCAGGTATAGTTGGATGTTTTGTGGGATTGATCATGGCTTATAAAGAAAAAAGTTTATTAAGTGTCGCAATTGCATCTTGTGTTAGTGCTTATTTAGTCATGTTAATATAAAAACATCTCAACTAGAGATGTTTTTAGTATACATTTATTTCTTATCATTACCTGAACGTTTTTTCGATGTACTTTCTAAAAATGATAAAAGAAATTGTTTTTGCTCATGTGAAAATAATTTTAAACTTTGATGTAGACGATAATCTAATACATTGTTTCTTTGTTTGAGATCAAATAGATATTCGATATCTAAATCTAATACATGAACTAAGTGATATAGATCAATTGCATTCGGTATTCTGCGATTGTGTATATATGAGCTTAATGTCTGTGGGGCAACGCCAATAGCTTTTGCGACCTGTTTCTGTGTAAGGTTTCTATAAATCATAGCTTCCTTTATCGCAATATTTATTTCATTTTTAAGCTGAATTCTTTTTTTCATAATGTTTTTAACTCCTTATTTATATACTCATAATTTCAGAATAATATTATATACAAAAACATTCGCAAATTTAGAAAAAGGTATATAATTTGCACTTTTTTTGAAAAAAGTATACAAATCTTAAATTTTAAGACAAAAGCCTATCTAAGATATATAGAAATTCATATATATGAATGAGGTGTTTAAAATGAAATATAAGTATCGGTATATGAAGAAAACATATATTACATTATTTATTTTCTTACTGATTGGTTTATTGTGTATTGGTATATTAGCTTGGTTTATGACATAAAAAGGTGACGGATCTTCCGTCACTTTAATTTGCATTACTTGCGGCTACTTTTACCTTGCTGAATAATTCAGAAATGATTTTTCTGCTGTTTTCATCATATTTAAATACTTCATCGTTAGGGTTATCTGTTCTAGGAAGATAAGCGTTGATTCCTTCATAATCTCCACCAGGACCACTTAGTTCTTCCATTACTTCCTGATTTGGTGAAGTATAACCTACATAGCTTGAGTTATCCATTGCGCCTTCATAATCAGAAACAAAGTTAATAAATTCATGCGCAAGATCTACGTTTTTAGCATTTTTAGGGATAACCATCGCATCACTCCATAAGTTAGTACCTGATTCAGGCATATAGAATCCCATGTTTTCATTTTCACTCATTACATAGGCAGCATCTCCTGAATAAATCAAACCTATAGCTTTTCTTCCTTGTGCCATATTATCAATGATTTCATCAGTGACAATATCTGGTTCCATAGTATTTACACATTGTAGAAGCCATTCATATGCTTCATTTAATTCTTTTTCATCTGTTGTGTTCATAGAATAGCCTAATGCTTTTAGTGCCATCATGAAAGAATCACGTTCAGAATCATATAAATAAATATCACCTTTATATTTTGTGTTTAGGAAGATATTGAACCCTTCTTTTTCAAGGTCGTCTTCACTTACTTTGGTTTTATCATAAACAATACCAACTGTTCCCCAGAAATATGGTACAGAATATTCGTTATTTGGATCGTAGTCTAATCCTTTTACTCCATCTACTAATTTATCCATACAGTTTAGTTTGCTTTTATCTAATTTCTGAATCATATCTTCACTAATTAAACGTTCGATCATATAATCACTAGGTACAAGAATATCATAGCTTTCACCACTTGTAAGTTTAATATACATCTGTTCATTAGAATCAAAGTTATCTAAAACTACTCTTGCCCCTGTCGCATCTTCAAAATCCTGTATAATGTTTTCTCCAGTATATTCTCCCCAGTTGTATACATGTAGTTCTTGTCCTGCGTATTCTTTTTCTGCATCACTTGAACCACATCCAGTGGTTAATACTGCAAGCCCAATTGTCAATAAACCCATTAGTGCCTTCTTCATCTTTTTTCCTCCTCAAAAATATTACTATTACTAAACATACAGTTTCAAAAATGAAACATAAATTATTATACATATTTTTTACTTTATTGCAATAAGCTTTTTTGTGTAAGAAATAGGGGTTAAAATTGATATTTTGTATAAAAGGCTTCTCTTACTTTTTCTTTGTTTATCCTTATATATATAGTGTTTTTTTAATTTTATAAAAAAACATCTTATTTCTATTCAAATGTTTAATATTAGTAAACAAAAAAATTTATAAAAAAAATTAACTTTATTTTATGGTAAATGAAAAATCATAGATTTTGAGGGATTTGGATAAAAAAAGAAGTACCATAAATGATACTTTCTTGGATGTGTTAGATGCTGTATCCGCCGTCTAATGGAATACATGCACCAGTGATATAATTGGAAGAAGAGCTGCATAATAATAAAATCAGTCCATCTAAATCCTGCCAGGTTCCCCAGCGTTTTGCAGGGATACTTTGTAGTATCTGCTGTTTATCAGTACCTTCCTGTAGGCGATTTCCTTCATCCATAAATCCTAATGTAATGGCATTGATTTGAATGTTTTGTGAAGCAAATTCGTGTGCCATATATTTTGTCATTGCTTCAATTGCCCCTTTGCTGGTGTAATACGCGCAATAATCAGTTGTATCATAGGGCTGGATACCGCTGGCATTGATGATCTTGCCTCCGGTTTCTTGTTTTAATAATTGAAGAATAAAAGCTTGTGAAAGTGTAAATGCCGCTGTAACATTAATATCCATGGCAGTTTGAAATGCCTGTCTAGATAAAGTTAAGGTATTTTCTTTTTTTAAGATACCTGCAAAATTTAATAAGATATCCACATGCCCATAGGCTGCTAGGACTTCTTTCATTAAGGTGCGAATATTGCCGGGTGTTGTTAGGGATATTTGTACAGAATGATATTTTCTGCCTAAAGCTTCTACTTTCTTCTGTAATTCATCATCGTCTCCAATGCTGACACCAAATATATCTGCGCCTGATTTCGCGAGTGCAATAACGCAGGCATAGCCTAATCCTTGTGAACAGCCGCTGACTAATGCGACTTTTCCTTGTAAGTTAAGTTCCATTTCATAATCCTCCTATTATTGGTAGTATGAGAGGATACTTTATCTTTATACAAGGTATTATAGAATTTCCATACGAATATGAGTTACATACTTATTGTGGTCCTTTTGTGCAATTTCGGCTATCAGATATTCTTCGTAAGCAAAGGTACCTAAAGTTATCTGATGTTTCTTGGCATATTCCAGCATGCGCTGATAAGTTTTTTGAATAGTGTCATAAGGACCGTTGTGCCATCCGCATAGATAATAGCCTTTTTTACGAATATGTGTATTTTTTTGAATGTCATGGTCAATTATCATAAATAAATGAGAGAAGTTGGAATATTCTTGTTTTCTTATATTATCGATTTTGATCATACAGCCAACGGATTCCTGAACAAGAACATTATTTTCCTGACAGAAATGGATATATTCCACCATAAAGGAGGCAAAGCTTTTACTTGAAGAGTTTTCTAGATCTTTACTACAAAGTAAAATTTCTTTTGGATACTCTTGAACACTAATTTCATCATAGGCATGGGTTACTGCAAATACAGTACTTTCCTTCATATAAACCATCATACGCTTTAAGGCTAATAGCTTTTGGATTTCCTGATCAACTTCTTCAAACTTTTCTTCTAGCAATTGAAGAAATAAAGCAGGAGTACGCTGTTCTAGAAAGAGTTTGATATCCTTTAAGCTCATGCCCATCTTCTTTAGCTTTAAGATAACAGAAAAAGTATCGTATTGATGGTATGAATAATAGCGATAACCATGCTCATTGACATAGATGGGAGTAAAGAGTCCAATCTCATCATAGTGAAACAAAACATGTTTTTCTACACCACAGATTTTCGCAAATTGACCAGCTGTTAAGTACTTTTCTTTTTTCATATGATTCTCCTCTTGACTATAAGGTTACCTTATAGTTTATGATAATATGGCTTCGAGATTACGTCAAGAAAGGAAGGGATATTTTTGAAACTGATTTTACATTATTTAAAACGATATAAAAAATTATTTATTGTCAATGTCATTTCGGTATTTGGTTTTGCCTTAGTGGAACTAGGTATACCTACCATTATTGCCGATATGCTTGATGTTGGAGTCGGTAATGCGGATACGAATTATCTAATACGAATGGGAATTATTCTTGGGATTATTTCCATTATTGGTGTAAGTATGACAATTTTATTGGGATATTGTTGTGCAAAAATTTCTACAGCGATTACAAGAGATATTCGAAATGATATCTTTACCCATGCACAGACATTTACAGCTTATGAGTTTAATCAATTTGGTATATCATCTATGATTACTCGTACCAATAATGATGCTTTTCAGATTCAGATGTTTGTGAATGTTCTACTTAGAACTGCATTAATGACACCAATCATGTTTATCGCAAGTTTTGTGATGACCGCAAGAGCTTCACTTCCTTTAAGCGGTATTATTGCGATTACGATTCCTTTGATTATTTTAGGAGTGACGATTGTTGCGAAAATCAGTAAGCCAATATCAGAAAACCAGCAAAGCAAGCTGGATGGATTAAACCGTATTTCGCGTGAAAACTTAAGCGGTATTCGTGTTATCCGTGCTTTTGATAATGATGCTTATGAACAAAAACGTTTTGATCATACAAATGAAGAGTTTGCGGGATATTCTAAACGTTTGTTTAAGGTCATGATGATGACTTCACCAATTTTCTTTTTATTGATGAATGTGGCAGGATTATGTATTTATTATGTTGCCTCCATCTTGATTCAGAATGGTAATCTTACATTAGGACAGCTGGTTGCGTTTAATGATTATTTATTCCATGCGATGTTTTCTATCATGTTATTCTGTACAGTATTTATGATGTATCCACGTGCTGCAGTAAGCGCAGGGCGTATCAAAGAAGTATTCGATACGAAACCTTTGATTCGTAATACTGGTAAAACTACAGAAAATAAAAAGGAAGGAACAATTTGTTTTGATCATGTAACATTTGTTTATCCTGATGGAGAAGAACCAGTACTGAAAGATGTTAATTTTACAGCGAAAAAAGGTGAAACAATTGCCTTTATTGGTAGTACAGGTTCTGGAAAAAGTACATTAGTAAATCTGATACCTAGATTTTATGATGTGAGTGAAGGTGCAATTTTATTAGATGGTATTGATATTCGTGAATATGATATTTTTGAACTTCGTTCTCGTCTTGGTGTTATTCCACAGAAGGCTTTCTTATTCCATGGCACAATAGCGGATAATATTCGTTTTGGGAAACCGGATGCAACGATGGAAGAAGTAGAACATGCGGCTAAGGTTGCCCAGGCATATGATTTTATCATGGAGAAAGATCATGGCTTTGAGGAAGAAATTACAGAGAGTGCAACGAATATTTCAGGCGGACAGAAACAACGTTTATCTATTGCGCGTGCATTAGTAAGAAAACCAGATGTTTATGTGTTTGATGATTCTTTCTCAGCTTTAGACTTTAAGACGGATGCGATTTTACGTAAAGAGTTGAAGAAGGAAACTAAAGATGCCATTGTCATGGTAGTTGCCCAGCGTATTTCCAGCATCATGGATGCGGATCAGATTATTGTGTTAAATGAAGGTAATGTAGTTGGAAAAGGTACGCATAAGGAATTATTGAAAAATTGTGATATTTATCGAGAAATTGCATTATCTCAGTTAAGTGAGGAGGAATTGTCTCATGAATAGAAAATTATCATCTATAAAAAGAGTCATTTCCGGTATGAAACCATTTATTTCACCTTATAAATGGCAGCTGATGGGAGCCCTTTTCATGGCAGTTGTCAGTGTTGTGACAATGGTGGCAGCACCTAGTGTTGAGGCGATGATCACTACTCAATTACAACATGATTTAGCCAATGCGGAGGCACTTGGAAAATTACAGATCAGTTTTAATGAAATAACAAAAATCATGTTATTACTGATATTTATCTATTTAGTTAAAACGTTAGCACAGGTTTTTGCGGTAATCTGGCTTACGAATGCTATACAAGATGCGATGAAGGATTTACGAAATGCATTACAGAATAAAATTCGTCGTCTGCCAGTGCGATATTTTGATAACCATGCCTTTGGCGATGTGTTAAGTCGTATAACAAATGACGTAGATGCTATTAGTAATGCACTGCAGCAGAGCTTTATGAATGTCATGACTGGTACATTAACGATTATTTTAGCATTGATCATGATGATTCGCATTAATGTTTTAATGGCTGCTATTGCATTTTTGATTATTCCATTATCATTGCTGATCACAAGTATTATCGTTCGTCATTCGCAGAAGCGATTTAGAGCACAGCAGAATGCATTGGGTGCATTAAATGGCGCAATTACGGAAATGTATAGTGGTTATAATGAAATCTTATTGTATAATAAGCAAGAAGATTCTATAGAAAAGTTTAAAAAATTAAATGAAGAATTACGTATGAATGCCAGCATGGCACAGTTTGTATCTAGTGCCATTAGTCCCTTAAACTCACTAGTAACCTATTTAACGATTGGAACTGTTGCCGTTGTTGGGACAATGCAGATTTTACAGGGAAATATAACAGTAGGTAATTTACAGGCCTTTATACGTTATATCTGGCAGGTAAATGATCCATTGAATCAGATTTCTTCACTATCTTCACAGATTCAGGCAGCATTTGCGGCTATGGGGCGTGTTTTGGATGTATTAGAAGAAGAGGAAGAAGTGCCAGAATTAGAACCTGCAAAACATATTGAGAATGTAAAAGGAAATGTATCTTTTTCCCATGTACGATTTGGTTATGGAGAAGAAGATCTGATGAAAGATTTAAATGTTGAAGTGAAAAGCGGACAGATGGTCGCAATTGTTGGACCAACCGGAGCCGGTAAAACAACATTAATTAATTTGTTGTTACGTTTCTACGATGTCAAAGGTGGAAGTATTTCCATTGATGGTGTCGATATTCGTGATATGAAACGTGGAGAATTGCGTGATATGTTTGGTATGGTACTTCAGGACACATGGTTATTCTCCGGAAGTATTTATGATAACATTCGATATGGACGTTTAGATGCTCGTAAAGATGAAATCATCGAAGCAGCAAAAATGGCTAATGTGCATCACTTTATTCGTACGCTTCCTGATGGATATCATTCTATTATTAATGAAGAAGCAAATAATGTTTCACAGGGTGAAAAACAGTTATTGACGATTGCAAGAGCAATCCTAAAAAATCCAAAAATCTTAATTCTAGATGAAGCAACTTCATCCGTTGATACACGATTGGAAAAAATGCTGCAGGAGGCAATGCATCGTGTTATGGAAGGTCGAACAAGCTTTGTGATTGCACATCGTTTATCTACAATTCGTAGTGCTGATTTAATTCTAGTTATTAATAATGGTGATATTGTAGAACAAGGAACACACGAAGAATTGATGGCACGTAAAGGCTATTATGAAAAACTATATAATTCACAGTTTGCAACACAGGAATAATTAAAAAGCACTTGAAGGTGCTTTTTAATTGCTTTCACATTAATGATAAGAAATCAGAGACAATTAATATGTGATTAATATGAGATTAAATTTATGGGCGAATATACCTTTTTCATATGTATTGTGTTATAATTATGAATACAGTTGACGGGACTGTAGATGCAACCGTAGCATCAGTGAATATTCACAAAAAGGAGGATGGCTATATGCTGATAAAATTCATGAAAATGGAGGATGTCAGCAGATAAATAGGAGGAATCATTGGTGGAATATTTAATTGCACTAATTGTGATTCTTGTGTTAATTAATCGCAAAGGATAATACACTAAATCGGTAATTCTAGATACTCTGATTTACTTACTTACTGTTTTCATCCTCCGAAAAAAAGGATGTGCTAGCACACATCCTTTTTTCCATTCTTATAAATATAAGAATAAATATTTACTGTTGTCATCCTGACACCTATATTATACAACATAAAATATAAATGTAAAGGACATTACTTCACTTGCGAGTATAACGAAAATACGGTATAGTATTTAGGAAGATAACTATAATAAGTTAAATCTTTATTATCTTTTGTAACCTTTTTGTATTCACAACATATAATTGCATAAACTATGATAAAAATAATGGAGGAATGTTGATGAGAATTAAAAATGATAATGTTTTAGTACATTTACGTAGTTTTGGTTTTTCTTTGGAAGAAAGTAATGCACAAGGGTTTGTTCGCTGGCAGAAAGTTATTGGTAATATGATCGTTACGATTGCAAATGGACAATTTGAAAATAAAATCAGAGTATCTCTTTTACAGGACAAAGATGGACATATTCGTACAACTTATCATGATATCCTTGCTTATACAGAGTTAATCTGTTCATTACAGGATGCTGGTTTAACGGGAGAAAGCATGGGACAGGAATCATTTGAAGAAAGTGATCCGTTAGGTATCATGGATAATCCTTTAGAATCATTTCCACGTAAGCCTGAAGGCTTTATGACTATATAATCTGGGGCAGCCATATGATTGATGGACATATACATTTAGAGAATGGACCATTGAGTACAGATTATGTAATGCAATTTGTACAGGCAGCAATCGATACAGGTTTAGATACGATTCAAATCTTAGACCATACTCATCGTTTTATTGAATTTCAGCCAATGTATGAACCTTTGAAAAAAGCATCTTTATATCAAAAAGAATGGTTTGAAAAAAAGCAGTTGGAACCTCTTCAGCATTATTATGATTTAATTGAGAATATGAAAGAAATGAAACTTCCTATTGAGGTACGTTTTGGGCTTGAAGTGTGTTATGCTCCACAGGATAAAGTCTTTTTAAAAAATATACTAGCGCAATACCCATATGATTTTCTAATTGGAAGTATTCATTCAATTGATGGCTTACTGTATGATATGAATGCATTTTCCCGGGAAATTTTATGGGATAAATTTAATACTAATCAGATATATCAGCGTTATTATGAAATTATGAAAGATATGATTAAAAGTGATTTGTTTACACAGATTGGTCATCCTGATCAATTAAAGATTTTTCACTATGAACCAGATTATGATTTAACATCTACTTATGAAGAAATAGCGAAGTTAGCAAAGCAGCATGACGTATATATGGAATCAAATACAGGCTGCCATTATCGTTATCATCATGAAGATTTAGGTACCAATGAGCAGTTTATGAAACAGCTAGTAAAATATGGAGTAAAGATTATGCCAGCTAGTGATGCACATGTACCCGAACATGTTGGCATGAATATAAAAGAGCTGTATGAAAAGCTACAGTTAAATTAGCATTAGGAGTAAGATATGGGAATTTATTTTGTAAGACATGGACAGACTGATTGGAATGTGATGGGCAAGCTACAAGGAAGCAGTGATATTGAATTAAACCAGACAGGCAGAGAACAGGCTGAGATTACTAGGGAACATCTAAAAACAATTCGCATGGATGAAATATATTGTTCACCTCTAAAACGAGCAAAGGAAACTGCTGAAATTATAAACGAGTTATGGCATTTGCCAATACAGCTGGATGATCGATTAAGAGAACGTAATTTTGGTAAAATGGAAGGTTGTTTGCGCAAAGATATACCATTTGATAATATCTGGTCTTGTACAGAGGAAGTAAAATTTCAGGATGGAGAAAATGCTGTAGATTTTTATAAACGTGTTGAACAGTTTTTATCTGAAATCGTTCCTATGGCTAAGGATAAAGAAATTTTAATAGTTGCCCATGGTGGAGTAAGTATTCCTTTTCAATGTTACTTTGAGGGGTATGATCATGTGGATAATCTAACAAAACTCATTATATCTAACTGTGAAGTAAAAGCTTATAAAATAGAAGAAAAACAAATTAGTAAAGGATAGCTTATGAAAGATTCCAAACGGAGTCTTTTTTCTTTTTATATGTATGCATGTGTATTAAGATTTCTACATTTTATTATGTGATTTTTATGGTAATTTTATGGGCTAAAACGCTGTAAGAGATTGACATTAGCAGTGAAAAGAATTAAAATAAAAACGGCGGTATTCTATTCTTGTGAATTATTGAACTTATAAGAAATAATGCTTATCGCTTGTGCAGATGTCATTTAATAGAGGAGATGACAGTTGCGTAAAAAGCCAAAGCTTTTTTTACGAAAAGCGGTATATGTCATGGATTGTGAGAAAGGAGAAAAATGACATGATTTATTCAAAAGAAGTTGAAAACATGTGCACTGTTAAGTGTGGTGCAAGCCATGGATGTGCACCTATTCCTGAAGAAGGAAAATGGGTTTACTCTCGTGAAATCAAAGACATTTCTGGTTTGACACACGGTATCGGATGGTGTGCTCCTCAGCAGGGTGCCTGCAAACTTACCTTAAATGTTAAAGAAGGTATTATTGAGGAAGCATTAATTGAAACAATCGGATGCTCTGGTATGACACACTCAGCTGCAATGGCAAGTGAAGCAATCGTTGGTAAAACACTGTTAGAAGCAGTAAATACTGACCTTGTTTGTGATGCAATCAACACTGCTATGCGTGAATTATTCTTACAGATCATTTATGGTCGTACACAGTCTGCGTTCTCTGAAAACGGACTTCCAGTTGGAGCTGGTCTAGAAGACCTTGGTAAAGGTACTCGTTCTCAGGTAGGTACTGTATACTCTACTAAAGTGAAAGGACCTCGTTATCTTGATTTAGCAGAAGGATACATTCTACAGATGGGACTTGATGAAAACAATGAAATCATCGGTTATGAATATGTAAATATGGGTGTATTCATGGATGCTGTTAAGAAAGGCGTAAATCCTGAAGAAGCTTTAAACAACGCTAAGAAAACTTATGGTCGTTATGCAGATGCTGTTAAATATATCGACCCAAGACACGAATAGGAGGAAAAATCATGGCATTATTTGAAGGATACGAAAGACGTATTGATAAAATCAATGAAGTATTAAACACATATGGTATTTCTTCCATCGAAGAAGCAAAGAAATTATGTGACGATTTAGGTGTTGATGTATACAACATCGTTAAAGGCATTCAGCCAATTTGTTTTGAAAATGCATGCTGGGCATATATTGCCGGGGCTGCAATTGCAATTAAAAAAGGTGACAAAACTGCATATGATGTAGCAAAATCATTAGGTGAAGGTCTACAGAGCTTCTGTATTCCTGGATCAGTTGCTGATGATCGTAAAGTAGGTTTAGGTCATGGTAACTTAGCTGCAATGCTATTAAGTGATGAAACTAAATGTTTCGCATTCCTTGCAGGACATGAAAGTTTCGCAGCTGCAGAAGGTGCTATCGGTATTGCACGTAATGCAAATAAAGCTCGTAAAGAACCACTTCGCGTTATCTTAAACGGTTTAGGAAAAGACGCTGCAAAAATTATTTCTCGTATCAATGGATTTACTTATGTAGAAACTCAGTTTGATTACTTCACTGGAGAATTGAAAGAACTTTCTAGAACTGCTTATTCTCAGGGAGAAAGAGCTGCAGTTAACTGCTATGGTGTAGACGATGTACGTGAAGGTGTTGCAGTAATGCATCATGAAGGTGTAGATGTTTCTATCACTGGTAACTCTACAAACCCTACTCGTTTCCAGCATCCAGTTGCAGGTACATACAAAAAAGAATGTGTTGAACAAGGTAAGAAATACTTCTCTGTAGCAAGTGGTGGTGGAACTGGACGTACACTTCACCCAGATAATATGGCTGCAGGTCCTGCATCTTATGGTATGACTGATACAATGGGACGTATGCACTCTGATGCTCAGTTTGCTGGTTCTTCTTCTGTTCCTGCTCACGTAGAAATGATGGGACTAATCGGTATGGGTAATAACCCAATGGTTGGTGCTAGTGTTGCAGTTGCAGTAGCTGTATCAGAAGCAATGAATAAATAATTCATAAAGAAAAATAAACTTATAAAAGCTGTACATATTACTTAGCTGAAATATGTACAGCTTTTTTTATGATATGGGAATTATCATATAGTCCTAAACTTTTTGGCAGAAATTCTTAGCTTCTTGATTTGTTTAATGGATAATACATAAGAGTAGTTTAGAAATATATCTGGAGATAGCCTTGCTTTTCAAAGTAGAAGGCTTTTTCTTTTATATAATAATTATTTCAGCAGACATAATGTAAATGTATTAGTTTTTTTATATGGTAGAATTGCCTTCATTTATGTAAAAAAGAAAAGGATTAAAAAACATTGAATATTTAGAATATGAATTATTAAAAAGACAGAAAAATTAAAATATAAATTCCATCAATATATATCTATGTGACCTCTGTGTTACGACTCTTTAATATACTAAAACTGGATTAAAACATATAGTATTGAATAAGAGGTGGAAAGCTATGAAAAAGAAAGTAGGACTATTGACAGTCGCTTCGGGATTATTAGTTGTTTCTATCGTTGGCGGGTCACTTGCCTATTTCAGAGCAGATGGTGATGCAAGGAATACCATTAGTGCCGGAAATCTTGGTGTTGACTTAGTTGTTGAAGATAAAGACAATTCAATGGTTTACGAAGATAATGGATTTATTGTTGCTGGTGCTCTTCCTGGAGATACATATGATTACCCAGTACAGGCATACAACAGTGGCGATTTTGATTCTTATGTACGTATTACTCTTACTAAATATTGGGAAGATCAAAATGGCGAGAAAAACTTTGATGCTGATTCATCACTAATAGAATTGATTAATTTAGATTCAGAAAACTGGATTGTTGATGATTCTGATGAAAATAATGAAGTTGTTTATTGTTACTATAAACATCCATTGTCAAGCAAAGAAGCTTCTAGTAATGTAATTGATCAGATTAAAGTAGGAAATATCGAAAGTAAAGATCAGAATCTGTATTCTAATCTACAAATAAAAGTAGATGTTGAAGTAGATGCTATTCAGAAAGCAGCTGCAGAAGATGCTATTCTTGCTGAATGGGGTCTAGATGTTTCATTTGATGAAGATGGAACTATGGTATCTGTAGAAGAGTAAAGGAAGTGAATGGTATGAGAAAGAAAATGTTAATGACATTAGGATTATGTCTTATGTTTGCTGGAAGCATGAATACACTTTATGCTGCCGAAGAATCTCCGTTTATTTCCTTTGATGGTGATTCTCAGGATTACTTCGAATTTTCTACAGACCAGAATGCTTTAACTGATAAATTTGAAGGTATGATGCCTGGAGAAAGCAGAAGCGAAGTATTTACACTAGTAAACAATGATGAAAGAGAATTAAGCTTCTTCCTAAACACAGATGTATTAAAAGATTTAGGAGAAGATAATAAGGCAATTGGAGCTGTATACAATATTACCTTTAAAAGAGATGGAGAAGTGTTCTATGAAGGTACCGTTGGTGGTGAAAATGGTTCATTAGTTGATTTAAGTGGACAAAGTATGGGTGAATCCATGCTAATGGCTACTTTAAATCAGAACGAAAGAACAGAAATTGAAATGACCATTGGTTTAGATGGTGATTCCATGGATAATGCTTATCAAAATGCGGCAGGACAATTACAGTTCGTATTCAGTGTTCAGCAAGATGATCCAGTTGTTCAAGAACCTATTATTGTAGAAAAAATAGTACAGCTACCTGGAAAAGAAATTGAACGAGTAGTAGAAGGAGTTAACACTGGTAATTACACAGTATTAGCACCATATGCAATCGCAATTGTAGTTGCTGCTGGTTTAATTATAATCGTAATGAAAAAACGTAAAGACGACAAAAAGGAGGAAATGGGATCATGAGAAAAGTATTAAAAAGCATCACTGCTGTCTTGGTATTTCTTGCTTTAGTGATTCCATCTAGTATTACAAATATCTCCGCAGCAAATAGAACTTATGAAGTCACATTCAAATCAGGATCACAAGGTGTGTTCGATGTATCAGATTTAGGACCAAATGCTACCTATAATGAGAAACACACAAGTGTAACTTATGAAGTAGAAGCTGGTGGAATATTCCCAGATGTTCCTGAATTAATTATTAATGAAGGATATCGTAACAATGAATGGAGTAAAGAACTTCCAGCAGTAAATAGTACAGTTGAAGAAAAACAAGTTTATGTCGCAAAATATACAAAACTTGTAAATGCTGTAGAATTTACAGTACGTTATGTAGATGCAAATGGTGTAGATTTAGAAACACCAATGATTTATACAACAGACTTAGGTACAGAAGAAGTAGTCAGAGCAAAAACAATTGATGGTTATACACCAGATGCTCTACAGAAAAGATTAACTGTATCTAGAGAAGAAGTTGAAATTCAATTCGTATATACACCAACAGAAGTTGCAGAACCACCTGTACAAGAACAAATCGTTTATGTAGAAGGTGAACCAGTATACGTAGATGTAGTACAAGAAGGAACAGGAACTGCTCCTGGTACAGCACCTGGAACAACAACACCTGCTGGTGGAGATGCCGGTGATGCAGGTGATGCTGGAGACACTGGTGATACACCGACAGAAGATGTAGAAGATCCAGACACTCCACAAGCTGGAGATAATACAGAAGATGTAGAAGATCCAGACACTCCACAATCTGATGGAGATAAAGACAGCACAAATAACAATGCGTTATATGTTGCTGGTGGAATCGGAATCGTTGCCATTATTGCTTTAATTGCTTATATGTTAAGCAAAAAGAAAAAGCAAGAAGCAAAGGATTAAGACCAAGATAGGAGGAAAGACATCATGAAAAAAGGATTACTAAAAAAAATCACAGCATGTGTTCTTGCTGTAGTCATGGTTGGAACTTTGGCTTCTAGCAATGGTATTGTAAAAGGTGAAAACACTACTGGAACTACAGAACCTCCAGTAGAGGAAAATGAAAATATTAATCTAAGTAAAACAGCAGAATGGAATGATACAACACAAGAAGCTACAATTAAAATAGAATCTTATACAACAGGTTCTGTAACAACTAGTACTGTACCATCAGATATTGTATTAGTATTAGATACATCAGGAAGTATGAAAGATGGTATAAGTTCTGAAGGAAAATACGAGTCATATAAAGAAAGAATATCACAAGCCTATAAACGTGATATATTTGTAGAGTTAAATGGAGAATATATTCCAGTTGATATCACAAGAGAATGGGTATCTACTGGTTTTAGAGGTCATTTTGTTTATACAATGTCATATACATACAATGGTCAAGTTACCAATATCTGCGAAGATGTATCTGGTGATACAAGATTAAGTGAATATTCAAATTATAGATTTTGTGTTTATACAACAACTACTATATCTAGAATGGAAGCTTTACAAAATGCTGTGAATGCATTTATTGATCAAGTAAATACTCAGAATAATTCCATACAGAACGAGTCAGATAAAAATAGATTATCAATTATAAGATTTTCTGATTCAGCTACTAAGGTTGGACGATTTAATGAGAATTTAAACTATGGAAATTTAACTATAGTAAATAATACTACTGCTCAGTTATTTAAAAGCGCAGTTAATGGATTAAATGCAGAGGGTGGAACTCATCCTGAAGATGGGTTAAACTTAGCAAATGATGTATTAGGAAATCAAAATACAGAGAGAAATCAAGTAGTAATCATGTTTACGGATGGAGGACCAGGTGGAACCACAGCTGACCCTTTTGATGACGATGTTGCTATAGATACTATAGAAAATTCTAAAGTATTAAAGGATAAAGGAGTTACAGTATATTCCGTAGGAGTTTTTGATGGAGCAAACACTAGTGATGTTACTGAAAATACTGATGAAATGAATCGTTATATGCATGGTGTTTCTAGTAACTATCCCGTTGCAACTGGACATAGATATGGAGTAGATGGAAATTTTTATTGGGAAAAAGGTCATTTAAATCAAGGCTCTAATCAAGGGTATTATTTAGCTGCTGGTAATGCTGATGAGCTTAAAGAAATTTTTGATAAAATTAACGACGATATAAATGCTGGTAGCTCTTTAGACGAAACTTCATATGTTTCAGATGTTATTTCTGATACTTTTGTATTTCCTGAAAATGTTAATTCAGTAAAAGCATATAGTGTACCTTATCTTGGTGATGGTAAATTTAGTACAAACCAAGCTGAATATACTCCAATATCATCTGAAAATATTATTCTGGATTCTGTAAACAGAGAAATTCAAGTTAAAGGATTTGATTATAGTAAAGAATATCTATTAGAAGCAAATCAAAATAATGGAGTAGCTAAAGGAAGAAAGCTTGTTATTGAAATTAAATTAAAACCTACTGAAGGATTCATTGGTGGTAATCAGATATTGACGAATGATGAATGTTCAGTAAAAGATTCTGAAGGAAATCCTCATAGAACAACTGATGTAAATACTATCGATATTCCATTGATGTTTGACTTTGATGAGAAAGATGCTGTTATTTATGTTGGAAGCGATTGGGATGATGTACAACGTTTCTTAAATGTAAATAAAGTAGATGGAAAAGATGTAATTACTTATAAAAATAAAAGAAATAATGATGGAAGAGATCAGAATTACAACATTAATGGAATAAATAATGAGTTTGTAGATATTACTTATACAATACAAACTCCTAGTGAAGAAAATCCTGATGAATTAGTTACAGTTGGTAAATACATTGTAGATGCTGGCAAAACAATTGGAAGATGGGAAACTAATAATCTAGAAATAAACTCTGAGAAACTTAGAGACTGCAAAAACTTTGTTATATCAGTAAATGTAAGTCCAATTAAACAAAAATCTCTTGAAAATGAAACACCAATATATGCAGAGACTATTAATATTAATAATAGAAAATCTACTCTTCACATTATGAATCCTGTAGTTACATTGACTGATGAAGAAATTTTCTTAGGTCAAACCAGTAATTTAAATAATAGAGTTAGCCTTGGAAATAACTGGGAACATGATTCAACAGCAGAAGATGAATTACCTTCAAATTATAAAATTGAAGGAACAAATAAGTTGACTTATGAATATAGTAGAGATTCAGGTTCAGCAGATTTAGATAATGAAGAAACTGATGATGATTATACACCAACGAAGGCAGAGGATGCTACGTTCCATGTTACAGTTAAAAATGGAGAAGAACTTATTACTGATGCAACAAAATTCAATTCAGGTTCTTCTGAAATAAAAGGTGACAATTGTGAATATAAAAATCATTTCACAGTATACGTGAATGCTGGTACTATTGAAATCTTTAAAGAATTAAATCTTAATGAGATGAAAGTTGATGAAACTGATGGTGATCCAATCTTCACATATAAAATTGAACGTGAAACTAGCTCAGGAAACTATGAAACTGTAGGTTATGAATATGTTAAACTTACAAAAGAAGGAGATACATGGGTACAAACAAGAGAGGCTACATTTGGTAATCTTCCTGAAGGAAATTATGTAGTAACTGAAGAAACTCCATTAAGATATGAATTCATGAATGGACACTGGAACTATCAAGGTAATAGTAGTACTCAACCTATTAATGATGCGATTGCTAAATTCTCTATAAGTGATAAGAATTCACATGTAGAACTTCATTATACTAATAAAGTAAAATCTGATGATTTTGATTCAGATAATGGTATACTAATTAATAAATTCGTTATTGGTGATAACGGAAATCTAGTTGTTGAAAAAGATAAATTAGATAAATAGGAAGGAGTAATGATATATGAAGTTTAGTAAAAAAATAAAAAATAAGACAGTAATAGTATCATTACTTCTTATTGCAATTGTCGTTAGTGGAATCACGTTAGCTATTTTGTTGGATACACCTTATGGGTTAACAAATACATTTGAGTTAGGTGATGTAACTACAGATATAGAAGAACCAGATATAACTTATGATGAAAACATTAATAAATCGCCTTATATTAAAAATAATGGAAAAAGTGCTGCTTTAGTTCGTGCAAAAGTTACAATTTCTCCAAAAGAATTAGAGGAAAGATTTAATTTAACAATAAACTATAAAACGGATAAATGGAAATATTATAATGGATATTATTATTATATGGATGTATTACAACCTAATAATAGTACTGAGCCATTGTTTGAGGAAGTTAATGGTACTGACATAGTTATAACTGATGATAGTGGTAATAAGGTAATTAATCCAGGTTTAGAAGGATTAGAAATTACTATTTATCATGAATCTGTTCAAGCAGAATTTGAAGATAAAAAACCAAATACAGGTGATCCAACTAACAGTGATGTACAATATATTTGGGAAGCTTATGAAAATGCAAAATAAATAATTGATAAGGAGATCTTTTGATCTCCTATCATTTTATAAAGGAGTAAAAATATGTTAAAGAAAGTATGCAATATTTTAATTGGAATTATATTAATTATTCTTATAGCATTAGCTGGTTTATTATTTGTACCTAAAATAATGGGATATGATATGTTTGCAGTTATTAGTGGAAGTATGGAGCCTAATATTAGTGTAGGATCTATTGTCTATACAAAACCAGTAGAATTTAATGAATTGAATGTTGATGATGTTATTGGATATAAATTATCTGAAGATACTATGGTAACTCATAGAATAGTATCTATTGATGACAAAAATAAAACAGTAACTACAAAGGGAGATGCCAACGAAGTAGAAGATGCAAGTCCAGTAAGTGAAGATAATATAGTAGGAAAAGTAAATTTTAATATACCGTTATTAGGCTATATAAGTTTATATGCTAAAACTCCACTGGGAATTGCTGTTATATGTGGTATTGTTGCAATATTAATAATATTAAATTTCTTGCCTGAAATATTAGAAAAAGAAGAAAGTAAAAATAAAAACTAATGAAAATTTAAAGATAAATTCTATATAAATTATATGCATGTGACCCCCTTGTTACTGATTAAAATTATAATTTAAGTGTAAAATAATTCTAAACATATTTAGGAGGAAAGATTATGAAAAAGAAACAATTATTTACGATGGTAGGAAGTTTAGCTCTAGTTGGAGCAATTGGGGCAGGAGCAACTCTTGCATATTTATCTGATACTGAAGGGCAATTAACTAATACCTTCACTATGGGAGAATCTATTAATATCTTTTTAGATGAAAAAAATAACGATTCTACTAATGATGATAAACGTGTTGAAAATGGTAATGATTATGTTGATGTATTACCAGGTGTTCCTGTATTTAAAGATCCTACTGTTACAGTAGAACGTGTAGGAGAAGAAGATGTAGTTACAGAACAATATGTATTTATGTCTGTTAAAAAAGGTACTAATGTAACTTTAGATATAGATACTAATAACTGGAAACAAATCACAGAAAATGTTGATGGTGTAGATGTTTATTACTATGTAACTAGTGTTACTGGTACTACTAATGATCTAAAAGATCCAGATGCTGAAACTACCGAAGGATACAATGCAGGTATTCAGTTACCACCATTATTTAGTCATGTAACTGTTGATGCAGATGTACAAGCAAATACAAAAATAGATAATGTATTAGTAAAAGCAGCATCAGTACAGAAAGGTAATTTCACATCTGCTCAAGATGCATATGATAGTGTTACTGCAATTTCACAACATTTGACAACATTTCAATAGAAAGAGGGATTTAAATGAATAAGAAAAAATTATATACTTTAGTAGGTAGTTTAGCACTTGTAGGTGCTATTGGTGTTGGAGCAACTTTAGCATATTTCACAGATAATGATGTGGCAAGAAACGTTGTTACAATGGGTCATGTAGACATTGATTTAGATGAACCAAACTATGCACCTGGCGATGATAACGTAATGGAGGATTTAGTTCCAGGCGAAACAATTACAAAAGACCCTACAATTACAGTTGCTGAAGATTCTCAGCCTGCATTCATCAGAGCAAAAATTGAGTTTTTAATGGATGGAGCTCCTATGGAAGCTAAATATGCTTCTGAATTAGAAGGTCAATTAACTTTAGAAGGAACTAAATTAGTTGAAGATACTTCTTGGAAAAAAGGTGAGGGAAATTATTATTATTTCCAATATGAAGTTGATCCAGGTGAAAAAATAGTTCTTTTTGATGAAGTAACTATTCCTTCAAATTGGGGAAATGATGTAGCCGATTCAGAAATACAAATTATTATCTCAGCTGAAGCTATTCAGTCTGAAAATTTTGAACCTTATGTAGAAGGTGGACAAATTCTTGGATGGAATGGAGTAACTGTTGATACTTATAATCCAGGTAACTAATATGTTATAATAAAGTCAATTCTTAAGGAATTGACTTTTTAAATAGATAGGTGATAGATATGAAGAATAAGAAATTATTGGCTAAAGTATTGAATGGAGTTGGTTTAGTAATAGTTATCGTTGTTTTAGGATTGTTGTTACCATTGACAGTACCTAAAGTATTTGGGTATGAAATATATGGAATATTAAGTAATAGTATGGAGCCTGAGATTAAAACAGGTAGTATTGTATTTGTTAAAGAAGTAAATTCTGATATAATACAGATAGGCGATATTATTACATATAAGATGGGTGCTGATTCTGATGTTGTTGCTACTCATCGTGTAGTAGAGATTGATGGTGAGAATGAAGAGTTTATTACAAAGGGAGATCATAATCAGACTATTGATGCTAGTCCTATTTCTTATGATCGTTTGTTAGGTAGGGTAGAAGGCAGTATTCCATATTGGGGAGCAATTTCTTTATTTATACATTCTTCTACTGGTCTTGCTTGTATTATTATTGGATTCTCTATTTCAATCTTTTGTTGGATATTCGCTGATTCTATTCAAAGAAAGTTGAAAAAAGAGAAATAGCAAGTAAGTTTAAAGGGGTGTGCATCGATGGATAATGTTTTACATATAACGTTATTTCAAAAATTTTCAGTTACATATCAAGGGATATATGTTAGTAGTCCAGATTTTAAATCAGATCGTTTAGTTAGATTGATGGCGTATTTTGTGATTAATCATAAACGTGCTATACCTTCTAGCGAATTGGTAGATTATATCTGGAATTATGAAAGTATAGAGAATCCAATTGGTGCTTTGAAGAATTTAATATATCGATTACGTACGTTTTTAAAGAATCAGTTTTCTATTACGGATTTAATTGTGACTGGTAAGGGAACGTATAGTTTAAATCAAAACTATGTGTTTGATATTGATGCGGAAACTTTTGAGGAATATCATCGTAAACTTTCACATGATGATAGTTTAGAAAACTTTGAAAAACTATTCAGTTTATATCGGGGAAAGTATTTTAATGAATTTAAGGGAGACCATGGAGTAATAATGAAATCTGAATATTATCATTCTTTGCTAATTGAGGATGTAGTTAAATGTTCAGAAATTTTGGAGAAAAATCATAATTATGAATTAATGGAGGAGCTTTCTAGAAAGGCTATTGAACTAGATAATACTGAGGAGAAGTTCCATGAAATATTAATTCGTTCTTTATACTTTCAGAAGAAGTATAAAAGTGCACAAGAAGTTTATAAATATACAATGGACTTGTTGTATCATACTATTGGAGTTAAACCATCAGATTCTATGAAAGAATTATATGATATGATCCAGAAAGAAAGTCATGATACCAATATGAAATTAGCAGATTTACAAAAAGAATTTGCTCAAAATTCTCCAACTAGTGCTTTCTTGTGTGATTATGGGGTGTTTAAAGAGATTTACGCAATGGAATCACGTTTAATAGGTAGATGGGGAATTCCTGTTCATGTATGTCTTATTACGCTTACAGAGCATACTAATGATACACCAGATGAAGAACTTGAAAAAATCATGATAAGGATACAAAAGGCTTTGTCTTCAGGCTTACGTATAGGAGATGTTATTTCTAGGTTGAGTAATAATCAGTTTATTGTCTTATTACTAAATTGTAAAAGAGAAGATTGTACCATGGTGTTTGATCGTGTACTGAGAAAAGTACAATATTCTTTGAATAATAAGAAGTTCTTCATTGATGTTGATGTGGAAGAAGTAATGCCACAAGAGAAAGTATTAAACATGAATTAGTATATCATTTTATTAAAGTATAAGAGATTATTTATATTATCTTGTCTTTCTTGGTGGACAGAATTGCTGAGTTGTTGGGGTTCTGTCCTTTTTAATTTTATTGTTAAATATGTTATAATTATGTAGGAGATATATTAGTATCATTTTTAGTTAAATTAATTTATACATACTGGTAAAAAATTTTTATAAATGTTATACTTAAAAAGCATTGTGTATTGCCTAAGAAAGTAACGGCTCCAGCTTAATAATGTTACCGAGGTGTATTATTTGGATGTAAAAGTTGTCATTTTATGCACCTTTATGGTGTTTTTTTAATCTATAATTTGAAGAAAAGCATCACTTTCTAATATCAAATATATTAGCTTATATTTGATACGATAGTGATGGAAAGGATGATGATTATGTGTGTGGAAGTAAAGAGAATTAAAGAAGAATACCAATATGATTTTTCTAGTCTATTGATTAATGAGAAAACAGGTATTGAAGCTAAAAACAAAATTAATACGAGATTAGAAGAAATGGCAGAAACTTTATTGAATAATATTTTGGATAATAAAAACTATAAAATTGAAGCTATTAAAGATAATGCTGTCGCAATTCCAATTATTGGTATATCTAATCATTTTGGCTTTTTAAATTACGATACAGATTTTGATTCTTTTGCGGATGGAAAGTATAAAAATGCATCTGGTTTAATTATTATTAGTAACGAGATGAATGAAATACTTGGAAGTGATAAGGTTCTGTTGTTAAGTGATAAAGAAACATTAGAACATTCAAGATTTACAATTGCTCATGAATTAGGACATTATTTGTTTGATTTCAATGAGAAAAAAGATTATCAATTTATAAATTTTTATAGAACGGAAGATACTTTTAAAAATAGTAAAGAAATACGGGCTAGTCGTTTTGCGGCTGCATTGTTAATGCCAAAAGGAAAGTTTATTGAAGAATATAATAAGGTAAAGGAGTCAGTATATTATGATAGAGTAAATATTTTAGCAAAGATTTTCATCGTGTCACCAACTGCTATTGATTTAAGAATAAAGGAACTAAAAGAACTGAATTTAATATGAGTGAAAACAGTTCAGATAGTAATAAAAATACTAATTTAGTTGGTGATATCGCAAAAGCTGTTAAAACACATATTGGTACAGATAATGACCTTCAAGATGAACGTAAGAAGCGAGAACAGAACTATTCTCAATTAATCTCAGTTTATACTGATTTTATTGGTAAGACGATTAAGTTTAAAAATAGAGCTAGGTCGTTTACTTTTTGGCTTTTCTTTAGTTTATTAATCCTAATTATTCTCTTTACTATCATAGTATTTTATATTGTGATTAGTAAAAATAAGGCTGATATAGGAAGTTATGTAATAGTAATTAGTACTATAGTAACTTTTGTTTCTACAATTATTGTTATTCCTCAAAAAATGGTTGAATTTATCTTTAACAAAGATGAAGATAAATATATTGTAGAACTTATAAAAAACACGCAGAACTTTGATAAATCATAGTATACATTTGACCTCTCGTAACGGATGAGGTCTTTTTCTAATTATGGGATTTATAGTTTCTAAATTGATTATTTCAGCTAAAAATAAATCAAGATTAATAGTACTGTCCAAATCGATTTTAAGAAAGTTTACATATAACATATATCTAAATAGTTTTTATATGAGTATTCTTTGATTCTTTGAACTCTTTTATATGGTAAAGTCTATCTAGATTTTTATTTGCTAGGTTAGGCTGTAATTGATTTGCAATCTTTAATTGTTTCTCACTTTCATTAAAGTAAGAAATTGAAAGTTCAGGATTATCTTCTAATAAATATAGGTAGGAGTAGCTCCATCCCAGTTTGTTATAAAAATCATTTTGTTTTGTTGAAAAACTCATACCAGAGTTTAATATAGTATTTATCTCTTTTAGTTTGTTTTCTATATATGTTTTTTCAGAAATACTGATATTTTTAAATGTATATGTGTTATTAGACTCTAAAATTAATTGTTTAGTTATTTGTTTTAGTAGTAAGCTAGCTAAACATAGATAAGACTTATATTCTTTTGGATTCTTACCTATAGATGTGCGATATGCTTCTTCTGCTTGTTCAAATTAGAAATAACACCAAAATTCCTATATGCTTTTGAATTGGCGTATTGACTTCTAATGCTTAAAAGAGAATATTTATAGGCCAACACACTGTATTCATCATAATGTTCATCATTAAAGTCCATTAAAAATATATAAGAAGTAGCAATTGTATTATAGTGTTTAGCTATACAATAAGGATCGTTAATTAATAATTCTTTTCTTTTGATTAGATAATCTATAGAAACTAATATATCCAATTCTTTAATATAGTTTTCTTTTGATTTTTGTTCATCTCTATGATGTGTTCGATAATAATTTCCCATAAAATAATAGAAATCACTTTCTCTAATTTGAAGATAAAATGAGAACCAAGGATTACTTTTTGATGTTTCATAGGATTCATTATTAAAGTGGTTCTTACACTGCTCTAAGATTAGTAGACCTTCTTTACAATATTTTAGTGACTCTGCTGGATCATCCTGTTCATCAGCTTTATATGCTTCATAATACATTTTTTCAACTTGAGTTAGATATCCTAGGATTTCAAAGGTTGTCATAGTAGTATTATCATGACAAAGAGCTTTGAACGGTTTATACCATGTATTATTAATATTTAAGTTAGATTCAAATATACTTATTCTTTCTTCTAAAATATTTTCTTTTAGAGCTTTTTGTTGCTTACTCATATTTGTTAGGTCATTCTTTAATACCTGTATAAGATTATCTGCGGCAGATAATTTTTCTGTAAATTCATCAACGCTTTTTTCATAATCTCTTTTTTTGTCTTCTACTTCTCTTTTAAGTGACTCAAATTCATTTTTTTCTATAACATTGTATATATTAAGTCCAAGCCATGTAGATATAGCTATGCTGAATAGTGTCATAATGTAATTTAATCACTCATCTGTTATGTTCGCACCACCTTTTTGTGAATAAAGTAGATATACTAAAACTAACATCATTAAAAGTTCAACTAGTAATAATAAAGCGATAATTCTTTTTTTCATTTTCATCTCTCCCTCATATAAATAAATTATACAAAATCGATGAATTGGCAACAATCATATATTTATATTATTAATTAAAAACGCTTACAATTATTCACTTTACCTAGTTTTCTTAGAATTGTATAATATAAGTATAATTATTAGGCAGGTAATATAATGAGGAAAATGACGGTAAGGATGAAACAAGTGATAGATAGTATCTTATCTAATGATTGTCCTACTATTAGTAGTCTATCACTGGAATTAAATATGAAACAAAGGCAGATTCGTTATTATTTGGATCTGATTAATCAGTATGTAAATGAGGATATTGTTTATATGGATCATAAGGGTGGGATTCATATAAAGGATATGGACTTACTGAGGGAGATAAGTAATAATAAAGAGTTTACTTTGTCTAAAGAAGATCGTATGAAGTGCATTCATATATTAATAGCGTTCAGCTTATCTAAATTAAATCTTAGTTTCTTATCTAAAATAATGAATGTGAATCGTACTACTGTAAAGAATGATTTAAAGGTAGTAGAGAAGCAATTATTGGAATATAACATGCAGTTATCCTATGATAAAAAGTTTATATTACATGGAAATGAATCGGATATATTTAAATATCGTGTATTTTGTATACAACGACTTTTTGACTTTTATGAGTTAAGTACTATTTATAATTTTAAACAGTTTGAAGGTATTGAATTATTTAGTGTTGATAGAAGAAATGAAATGCATAAATTGGAAACCTGGATTATTCAATTTGTATCTAAACTTAATGATGTGGTGAAAGGACAAAGGCTTATTAATCTGTCTCATGCGATATTAACATTGTTGTATTATTGCAGATATGATATTGAATTACCAGATATTCAATATCAGCTTCCTGAAGCTTATATGAATCAATATGATGATTTTATTAAGATGTTGGAAGATAGATGTAATATTACATTAAGTGATAAACAAAAGATTTACTTTGATTCTATTATTTCATATATGTATAATACGTTAGATAATGATGAACAGAAGGATATAAGAAATCATGCGATTTTATTTGTGTATAATCTAATATCTTATATTGAGAGTAAGACTGATTATTGTCTACATGAAGATATAGATTTATTAAATGCATTGTATCAGCATATGATGTTAACATTTACAGATAAAACAAATGCGTATATATCTTTAGAATTTAAGGATAATTTTGCTTTATCTCATGAGATAGAAACATTAATTAAAGAATATTGTTATCATTATCAGAAAGATTTAGATGAACAAGAGATTCTCTTTATTCAATTCCATATTGAGAATGCTTTACGCAATCAGAGACAATCATTTAAGAAACAGGTATTATTAGTATCCTCGGCATCTAAATATGTCATAGAAGCATTGTGTCATGATTTAGAAAGAACTTATAATATAAATATAGTACGTCAGATCACTTCTTATGAATTGGATATTGATATATTTCAATATGATGCGATATTATTTACAGAAGATATACCATCTTATTTACGCTATTATCCTCAGATCGTAAAAATTAATCTAACACTAACAAAAGAAGATTACGATAAGTTAGATAATATTCCATTTGAACTTAAACGTCATAAAATTGATATGAAACAAATGGAATATGCATTAAATTTCCTGAATGTAGATGACAAAAAGAGAACATTACATATAGTCAAAGACTTTCTACAAGAAGAAAATATAGGAGTATATGATTATACAAATGCTTTAAGTAAATTCCAGATTTCTTATCTAGATGATAAAGAGGATATAGACTATCCTATACAAGTTAATGGATTTGTGAATATAGGATTCTGTATACATAATTTAGAAGAAAATAGTCTAGACATTTCTACCGTGAATAATCAAGAATACATTGTTTTAAAGAGTAAAGATGTAGGATTATTGATACAGGGACTATTAGAAATATCTTTGAAATACCACCATTTATAGGGTGGTATTTTTGTAAAATAAATTACAATTATTCTAAATTGTTAAGCCTTTTCTTAATTGATATGATATAAGTAGGAATACAAGGAGGAAAAGGCAATGAAAGGCAAAACAAAAAGGGTAATTAGAAGCATTGGTAAGAAGATTCTTGCCATATGCACGAGTGCCGTATTAGCGTTTACTACTGTCATGAGTACAATGCCAACGCTAATACATGCTAACGACGATGAAGTAAAAATTGCTAGAGATGAAGTAAGTAATATTACTGTAAAATCCATTGCAGATTTTGATCAAAATTCTTCCATAGATTATTTAATGGATAATGATGTCGATACATTTATGGATTCAAACTACAATAATCATAATAATGAGAATTTACAGTGGTATCAGTTTGAACTGAATGAAGAGGTTAATGTAAGTAGAGTTCGTATACATCCACGTAAAGGGATAGATTATGGACGACCTAATTCTTATAAAATTTATGCTGGAACAGATGCAGATAATTTAGGTCTTATAACTGAAGGAAGTATTGATCCGACAGTTGAAGATTGGACAGATATTGCATTTGAACCAGTAACAGCTCGTTTTGTGAAAGTAGAACTTACTACACCTGAGAATAACTTTAATGAACATCATGTTATCACTGCTGCAGAAGTAGAGTTATACAAAACAGAAATAGATACAGAACCATCTGTAGAAGAAGTATATGTAACTGAAGGTTATCAGGATGCCGATGGCTATGTTTATTTAAAATTAAATGGGAAACCAGAGAAAATTACAAGTGTAGGTTTTGTTATTACTGAGATTGATGGTGAATATTATGCAGTAAGTAATAAACCATTATCAGCTCTTACGTATGATGATATTTGTCTTGCAGGATCTACTGATAAAAGAATTTGGAGTTATTTCTATGTAAATGAAGATGGAACAGTAGATGTATGTAGTGAATATAATCTACAAGATCCTACTATTTATGTTAAAGTAGGGGATGAAATAGTTAATATTAATACTAAAGAAGATTACAGCATAACAATACCAGAAACATTTACAGATGTTCCTTATGTGCATGTAGAAAGCGTTGATATAAGTGAAGTAACTGTAAGACATGCAATACCTTCTGAAGATGTACTAGATATCGAAGTTACAGGTAATCATCAAAGTGTAGATATTCCACTAATTAATAAGAGTGCGCAAGAACCTAAATCAGGACTTTTTGCATTATCATTTCACTATGCTTCAAATGGCTCAAAGTATTTTGAAGTTACTGTAAACTACGATGATTCTTGTGTTGAAGCTAGAACAACGTTAGATAATACAATTAAAGAAGCAGAAGCATTGAATGAAACAGACTATACAGCAAAATCTTGGAAAACTTTACAAGATGCAGTTACAGCTGGAAAAGAAGTAGCTGATAATAATATCGCGACGAAAGAAGTAATTACAAATGCTACTGATACTATTGATTTCGCAATACAAAATCTTGTAGAGGAAGTTAAAGTAGATAAAACAGAATTAAATAAATTGATTGAACAATGTCAGGAATTTAAAAGTGATCATGAAACCTTTGAGATATTAGAAAACACATTAAAAGAAGCAATAGACATTAATGATTCAACTACAGCAACACAAGAAGAAGTAGATAATATTGTGATTAATCTAGAAGCACATTACTATTTAGTTAAAGTTGCGGAATTAAATTCTGAATATGATTATGACATATTTGATTATTCATCATATAAGACGGAAACAGTTACTCCTGTAATTAGAATGCTTGGAATAACAAGAAATAGAACAAATGTGAATTATTCAGAGAACGCTGAAAACAAAGGTCAGATGAAAGGCTGGTATGAAGAATATCAAAAAGCTATAAAAGGTTTACAAAAAGCAACAGATACAGATAAATTTATCGGATTTAATCCAGAAAGTGATTCTAGCAGTGAATATCAAGGGAATTTCTCTATCATTAGTGAAGAAAATGTAGAAGGAAAGATTAAAATTACTGTGCGTTTTGATAATGATGGTCAACATCCTATTTATGGAGAAAGTAGACCAAATGCTAATGGTGAGACAGATTATAAAGGATTTTCTTCAAGTGATATGGCAAAACTTAAAGCTACTGTTTATGTTTGGAATGAGAACTTTGGATTTGTTTCCTCATCAGGATTCGATGAATATCAAAAATTAGACGGGGAAAACAATTATTCTGATGGATTCATTGCAACAAAGGTAATAGATAATGATAAAGCTAAATATATTACATTACGCTATTACAAAGATAGTTTTGATGATACTCAATCACCTTGGTATTATAAACTTAATGAAGCTGTAGATTCATCTAAATTACAAGCGCTATATGATAAATATAAAGATTATAAGAGCGATAGCGCATGGTATGAACAAAAGTTTATTGATAAATTAGAAAAAGCCAAAAATGTATTAGATAATCCTAATGCAACACAGAAAGAAATAGATACTGCATATAATGATTTGGATAAAGCATATTGGCTATGTGAATTTGGTGAGGTACAGAAAAAATTCAAGTTTAAAAATAATAACTTTGATTATTCTTCTTATACAACAGAATCTATTATTCCACTTTATAAAGTGTATGAAGATACAAATAATTATAATTGGAATACGGATATAGAATTAATCAAAGAAGCAATTACTAATTTTAAAGAAGCAGAAAAGAATCTTGTGCAAACTTCCGAAGTAAATATTATGCGAGGTTTAACAGAAGATGGTATTAATATTGATAATAGAGGAACATTTACTGTTGAACAGACAGATGTATTTAAAGAAAATGGAGTAACAAAGGTTAAATTACATGTAGAATATTATAATACAGGAATTGACCCAATTACAGGAGAAGATGAAGGTAAGTTCAGTACTTCTGATATGAGAACATATGCAGAGAATTTGAATTATCGCTATAAAACAATAAGTGGTGCTAGAGGAACTAAACCAATTCTTGATGAAGATGTAGTTTATCTTGATGATAAAACATCTTATCTAGACGGTTTCCAATGTGATGTTGTTGTGGAAAGTGGAATATATAGTTTCTATAGCACAGAAAACAGTAATACAATCGCAACAGTAGGTGAATTTTATACTTCTATAGAAGCACCTGATGATGGCACAATAATCATTTCTGATAATGGAAATGATGAAACAGGAATCGGTACAGCTGAATCTCCAGTTGCATCTTTGAAAAAAGCATTGGAACTAGTAGAAGATGGTGGAACAATTAGTTTAGCTTCTGATATTACATTGGATAAAACAGAAATAACAATTAATAAAGATATCACAATTAATGGTAATGGTTATAGCTTTATTCGCCCTAGTGATATGATTAATGCTACTACAAATATGGTTAATGTAGAAAAAGCAGAAGTATCCTTTGAAAATATTACGCTTGATGCAAAAGCTATGTGCAAGGCTGTATTGAATGTTAAGAATGGTGCTGTAGTAACCTTAGGTAAGGATGTAATTATAACAGGAATAACTAAAAATTCAGCCCCAATTGTTATGGTTGATAATGCATCTCTTAATATTAATGGAGGAAGCATTACAAAAGCATCTGGTAATGGATTAAAACTAGTTAATAACGCAACTGTGGAATTAATTGAAGGCTCTATTACAAATAATAAATTAGCAGGTGTTTGGGTAACTGACGGAAGTACATTTACAATGAATGGTGGTACTATCTCCAATAATAGAACTGGTGTCTCTCATGATGCAGGTTCATCATCTAAAGTATATTTAAATGCAGGTGTAATTTCAGAAAATACGAATGAATTAGATGTAGATTTAATTGCTGATGGTAATTCATATATAGAAGTAAAGAAAGGTGTTGTTCAAGGAAATTTAAATGTATTGAATAGAACGCAACATCTAGTCTTAACTGAAGACTATAAAGATATTCGATTAGGACGTGGAAATGAAGAAAAATTTGATACATATGTAAAAGCTATTAAAGATATAAATGCTAGTATTGAAATTCCTAGTGGTCTTAAGAATTTAATGTATAGGATACAGCCAAGCACTTCAGAAGTAAAATTATCAGTTAGTAAACATAATAGTGTGGAAGATGAAAAAATATTTGTATTCTATGTTCCAGTTACTGCTAATGGTGATGTAGATACTACAAGAGAAATCATCATGAAAGAAAATGTTACTTTAACAGATGATTATATTGATATTTCCAGTGACAAGTTAGTAGAAAATACTGCTTATGTATTGTTAGTTGGAAATAATCAGGTAGATACTTCTAAACTACAGACATTAGTTGATGCAGTTGATGACTATGAAAGAAATACAGGAATCCACAACAATGAATTTAAGCCTGCGTTTGAGAAAGCACAAGAAATTCTTTCTAATCAGAATTCTGCAACGCAAGAAGAAGTAGATAATGCTTATGCTGCACTTGATAAAGCTTATGCTAGATGTCAGATTCAGGATTATATCTTGGATTATTATAATAGACCTTATGAAAAATATGCTGATTATACTACAGACAGTGCGTTAGCTTTATATCAGACTTTAGGATCAGCACAAAGTATTCTTGATGAAAATACTCTTACAACTGATGAGCTTAAAGCTTATATTAAAGATCTAGATGATAAAAAAGCGGCATTAGTTAAAGTAGAAGAAGGTGTTGTAAAAGTAGAAAAAGGTATAAATAAAGAAGCAGTAGATAATAAAAACAATGTAGGTTACTTTACAGTTACGGAAGAGGCAAATGGTGATAAAGTAATTCTTCATGGTGAATATCATAATGATGGAATTAATCATTTAACAAATGAAAAACTAGGTGCTTTAGATCTTTCAAAGATTACTAATTATAGAATTTTTATTGAAAATATTTATTATGATGATGAAGAAAATGGTAACCATAATTCTACAAGATATGTAAAAGCAGAAGAATTCAAACCATTAAATGGAGAAACTGATTTTACGAAAGGATTCCAGTTTGATTATGAGACAGATCCAGGAAATATTACATTTGAATTAAGGCAGATTAAACCAACAAGTAAGTCTCTAGTATATTCTATTGGAACTTATTTAACTGATGTAGATAAGAATGCGCCTGAAGTCTTAAGTATTAAGAAATTAGATGATGGAACAATTCGTGTAGAATTTAATGAACCAGTTGAAATGGAAGATACTAACTGGAAGAAATCTGACAAATCTGGAGAAAAAGATGGAAGTGTTTGGATCGGTACTTTAACAGAAGATAAATTCTATGAGGTTGCTGCTAAGGATTTAGCTGGTAATTCCATGACCTTTACAGTTGATCACAAAGCTCCAGTAGTAAATTCAATCAGCTACTCTGAAACTGAATTAACAAATAAAGACGTAAAAGTGACTATTAATTTTGATGAATATATTAGTGTAGCAGATACACAGTTAAACTCAGGTTGGAAATATGATGTAAATCATCTAAAGGCAACTAAAACATTCAGTGAAAATACTACAGAAGATGTAACTTTCATTGATAAGACTGGAAATAAAGTGACTGTAAAAGTAGAAGTTAATAATATTGATAAAGAAGCTCCAACAGCAAATATTATATCTCCAAATCCAGATGGTACTATCCGTGTTAAATTTAGTGAGCCAGTAATTATTGATGATGAAAATTGGGAAATGCTAGAAGATAATTACGAAGAAGATGGCGTGCTATGGGTTGGAACACTTACAGAGAATAAGATTTATCAAGTAGAAGCTCGTGATTTTGCAGGAAATAAAGTAATATTTGATGTAGATCATGAAGCACCAGTAGCGGATGTGAAATATGAAACACTTCCAGAAACTGGAGAAGTAAAAGTTACGATTAACTTCGCAGATGAAGCGGTATATTTAACTTCAAGTACTCAGAATCCAGGATGGAATGAGGAAGTAATGGGTCATACATTTACTAAAGTATTTAATGAAAATACAGTAGAAATTGTTAATTTCCATGATACCATGGATAATAAAACTAATGTAGAAGTACGAGTAGATAGTTTTGATAAAGATGCTCCAAAAGTAGAAGTAACATATTCTAATGATAATGGTAACCAGGTAACTAAAGATGATGTTACAGTAACATTAACAGCTAATGAAGCAATTAAAGATATTGAAGGCTGGGAACGTACATCAGCTGAAACATTTACTAAAGTATTTAGCGAAAATGGTAAATATTCTGTTGATGTATATGATTTAGCAGGCAATAAGACAATTGTTAATTTTGAAGTAAAACGTATCGATAAGATTGCGCCAGTTATTATATTACATGGTGTAGAACCAGATGGTACAACAAAAGAAACAGTTACTTATACTATTACTGAACAAAGCATTTCTAAGATTGTAATTGATGGTGTAGAGTACAATGAAAAGAATGCACCTAAAGAAATATCTGGTGTAGGTACACACACAATTAGAGTAATTGATAAGGCAGGTAATGAAGCTAGTGTATCCTTTACTATAGTAGAATCTGTAAAACCTACAGTAACAGTAAAAGATAGTTCTAAGGGAATTGAAGGTCATTATAGTTATCTTGATCTAAAACTATATGATGCAAGTGGAATCGATTATGTAGTAGTAAATGGTGTAAAGAAAGACTTGGTAAACAATACATGGTCAGACTTAAATGATGCTAATGTAAACTATGTAGAAGGACACAATGTAGTAGAAGTGTATGATATCTATGGCAATAAGGCAGTATTTGAATTTGATTATGATACAGTTGCACCAGAAGTAGCAGTAAAAGACAGTTCTAAAGGAACAGATGGTTATTATAGTTACTTAGATTTAAAACTTTATGACAATAAAGCTATTGATTATGTAATAGTAAATGGTGTAAAGAAAGACTTGGCAAATGATGCATGGTCAGACTTAAATGATGCTAATGTAAGTTATGTAGAAGGACACAATGTAGTAGAAGTGTATGATATCTATGGCAATAAGACAATCTTTGAATTTGATTATGATACAACAGCACCAGTCATCTTTGCTAAAAACATAACTATCAAGAAAAATAGTAGTTTTAACCCATTAAATGGTGTAAAAGCCACAGATGATGGTAAAGATATTACATCATCAATCATTGTGGAAGAGAACCATGTAAACACAAGAAAAACCGGAAAATATGAAGTAAGATATTCTGTTACTGATCTAGCTGGTAATACAACAGAGAAATCCATTATCGTAACAGTAGAGAGAAAATCCTGCTGGGAAAACTTTGTGGACATCGTAGAAGATACTATCAAAGTGGTAGACGATATTGTGCATGGAATTTTGGATTGGATATTTTAAAGAATCTAAAATTAAATAGTTCTATGTAATGATAAAAGTCGTATCTATGGCTCCCAACATATGATACGACTTTTAGTATTGCGTTTTGAATATTGAATAAAGCAGAATATATGCTATACTTTACTCAATATACGATGGGAGGAATTGATATGATATTAAAACATTTGAATACATCAGGATTGATTTCTTCTTTCGTCCGGACTACAGCTAGGTAGATATTATAAACAAGTAAATAAAGCGCCACCTTCTTTCAGAATGAATTAAATCTGATAGAAAGGGTGGTGTTTATGGAGCAGAATGATATCTCAGTTTTAATCAAAACAAATGCTGATGAAGCATATGATCGATTATCTAAGAAATTCATAAGTATTAGGGCAATTCTGGTGCAGATTTTAAAGAATTGCACAATAGAATTTAATGATATAACATTAAGTGATATATCAAGTTATATTCATGAAAGATATTTGGATTCTAATGGAAAGAATATTCTTAGTGGAAATACAGAAGATGAGACGATACCAGGAGCTAAAATAATCTATGATGTTTTATTTGAGGCAAGGGTTCCAGGAAAAGAAGATGAGACAATCATCGTGAATGTGGAACTACAGGGAACAGACCAGAAATCGTATGTATTACTGAGAAGAGCTATTTATTATGCAGTAAGATTGTTAGATAGACAGAAGAATTCCAGCGAAGGATTTCAAAATTCAGAATTTAATAAACTGAAGAAAGTGTATAGTATATGGATATGTATGAATCATACAAATGAAAAGAACAATACCATAAAATACTACACGATAACGGAAAAAGGAAATGGAAAATATAAAAGTCCAAAAGAAGACTACGATCTAATGAGTGTTGTCATGATTTATGTAAATAAAAAATATGATTATGATGAGGATGATCGAAGCTTGGATAGGCTATTGCATATCATACTAGGAAAAGATTTGAATGCACAGCAAAAGAAAGAGTATTTGGAGAAGGATTATGGTATACTTATATCAGAGGAAGAAGAAAAGGAGGTAGAAGAGATGTGTGATTTAAGCTTGGGTCTACGTATGGAAGCCATGCAGGAAGGTCTGGTCAAAGGGAAACTAGAAGGTTTAGCTGAAGGGAAAATTGAAGGCAAATTAGAAGGAATAGCTGAAGGAAAAATTGAAGGAAGATTAGAAAGTACAATTCTTCATGTTAAAAATTTGATGAAAAAGATACCTAATATAAGCATGCAGGAAGCAATGGACATCTTGGAAATAGAAGAAAACCTTCGAGATCAAGTGGAAGAAGCATTACAATAATAGTTTATTTAGGCGGTCTGTTAAGGCTGCCTTTTTTTAAATATATAAAGATTTTATAGTTAGAGGTTAATACTTAGTCTGTTTCTAAGCGTAGGTATATTAATAAAAATGACAATATGATATAATACCGACATGAAAAGAGAACATAGTATAGAAAAATTTAGAGAACAATTATTAAATTGGTATGATGAAAATAGAAGAATATTACCTTGGAGAGAAGACGCAACTCCGTATCGTGTCTGGGTAAGTGAAATTATGCTACAACAGACAAGAGTAGAAGCTGTAAAACCTTACTTTGAACGTTTTGTGAAAGAACTTCCAACCTTACAAGATATGTCTGTCGCAAGTGATGATACTTTATTCAAGTTATGGGAAGGGCTAGGGTATTATAATCGAGTAATGAATATGAAAAAATGCGCAATAGAATGTGTGGAAAAGCATGGAGGGAATCTTCCGAGTACTTATGATGAATTAATTCAGCTTCCAGGCATTGGTGCTTATACAGCAGGAGCGATTGCTTCTATTGCGTATAAACAAAAAGTACCTGCAGTAGATGGAAATGTTCTTCGTGTATTTAGTCGCGTTTTGATTAGTGAAGATGATATATTAAAAGAAAGTACAAAACGTAAATTTCAGAAAATTATTATGGAGTATCTCCCAGAAGATCGAAGTGATGCCTTTAATCAGGCGTTAATGGAAATAGGCGCATTAATCTGTGTACCAAATGCAGCACCTCGCTGTAATATATGTCCTGTCGCAAGTGAGTGTATGGGATATCAAAGCGGTGATGCTCATCGTCTTCCTAATAAAGCGGTGAAAAAAGCAAGAAAAATAGATAAGAAAACAGTTTTAGTTATCACATATCAGAATCAGGTTCATTTATGTCAGAGAGAAGAGAAAGGTTTATTAGCTGGTTTATATGAATTTGATGTTTATGAGGGATATTTGACAAAAAATCAAATTAGGGATCAATTCAAAGGAAATATAAAACGTATGACAGCTTTGGAAGATACGAAACATATATTTTCCCATGTGGAATGGCATATGAAAGGATATCTGATTGAATTAAATGATAAAACTATCGATGGTATCTGGTGTACAAAAAAAGAGATAGAAGAAACATATGCGATACCTACTGCATATAAAGTGTATAAGAAAGCATGGTTAGAGTGGTGAAAAAATGAATTTATATGAAGAATTAAAATCCTATGTACCTTACAATGAACAGGAAGCAGGGGATTTGAAGGTTATGATGAAATATTTAGAATCATTTGATGATGTGTATACAAGAGATAATGTATTTGGACACATTACTGCTAGTCCGTGGATCATAAATGAAGATGCATCAAAAGTATTGATGATTTATCATAATATCTATGATTCATGGGGATGGTGTGGAGGCCATGCGGATGGAGATAAAGATCTGATCCATGTAGCTTTAAAGGAAGGAATGGAAGAAACAGGTGTAACACAGCTATCTTTGCTGGATTCGCATATTCTTGCGATTGATATCCTTCCTGTACCGCCTCATGTAAAACATGGAAAATTTGTATCTTCTCATGTACATTTAAACGTAACTTATCTTTGTAAAGCAAGTGAATCAAAAACCTTGCATATAAAACCTGATGAAAATAGCGGTGTTGCCTGGATCGCAATAAATGATATACCAGCTAAAGTGACAGAAGCGGATACGAAAGTTGTTTATCAGAAATTAATGGAAAAAACATATCGTTTTCTACATAAAAAATAACATGAACTTTATATGAGTTAGGCAAAAAAAACACACATTCTATACGACTTTGTCATATGGTATAGAGAATGTGGGGTTATGCATATGAATATGAAAGTAATGAAATTTGGTGGTACTTCCTTGCGTAATGAAACGACAAGAAAATATGTGTATCGCCATATACTAGAATACAGTAAAACGCATAAAGTCATCGTTGTTGTATCTGCTATGGGCAGATATCCTGATAAGTATGCAACAGATACTCTGCTTTCTATGGGAAATGAGGCTCTCACTCGAGAAGAAAAGGCAAGACTTGTTTCCTTAGGAGAGCAGCTTTCGGCTATTCAAGTATGTTCGGAATTATTAGAGATGGGGCTGCGTACCTATGCGCCTTCTTTTTTCGATTGCGGGATACTGAGTGATGAAAATTATGAATATGCTAATGTCTTAAAACTGGATCATACGATACTGAAAAAGAAACTAAATGATTATGATATTTTAGTCGTTACCGGATTTATTGGAGTTTCACCAAAAGGCTATGTCACAACATTGGGAAGAGGGGGAAGTGATTATAGCGCTGTTTTATTTGCGGATATGATGGATTTAAAGGAAGTGGATATCTATACTGATGTGGATGGTGTTTACGACAACGATCCAAAGCTGAATTCTTATGCGATCAAATATGATAAACTAACTTATGATGAAATGCTGAATATGAAATCTCGTGTTCTTCATGATCGTTGTATAAATTATGCGAAAAAACATCATATACGTATAAATTTAAAGGGGACATTTTCCACGAGTCTAGGAACAGTGATTGAAGATTAATTCTTACCATTTTCTGAAGTCTAGGCTAAGTATGGAATGTTTAGTTTGTTTATGATACAATATTTCTGAGGTGATCAACTTGAAGAATATTATTTTGATCAAACATCTTGATGACGTAGAAAAAGTTAAAAAGATAGAAGCAGCTTTAGCAGAAACAAGAGTAGATTATCAGGTGAATTTAGAAAAACAATGTGTTATTATCGAAGGTAATTCCGATATGGTTTCGGTTGCGAGAAAAGTAATTAATGATTTAGGTTTTCAAATTATTTAGATAAGCATATCTCTTTTTCGACTCTTTTTAAGAGTCTTTTTATATGAATGGTGGAGTGGATTTATATGATTACGATTAAAACGAAAGATAATATAAAGGATTGGCGTTTTGTTCGAGAAGAAGTCTTTATGAAAGAACAAGGATTTCAGAATGAGTTTGATAATATTGATGATTATGCGATTCATATTACACTTTATGTAAATGATAAGATTGCAGGCTGTGCAAGATGTTTTCCTCAAGGTAATAATAGTGATTGCTGGGTGTTGGGAAGAATTGCGATATTACCTCAATATCGTCATCAAAAACTTGGGGGAGTGTTATTAAAGGAATTAGAGAATGAGGTTAAAAAGCATCAGGGTACACACTGTATATTAGATGCACAGTGTCGCGTAAAAGCTTTTTATGAGTGTTATGGATATGAAGTGTGTGGAGAAATACACATGGATGAGCATGTACCACATATTCAGATGCAAAAAAAGCTGAATATGGGCAAACTATAAATATATATGATAGAAAAAGCTATATATGATATTTTATTCACAAAGTAAAGAAAATATGGTATACTAAGCAGTAGGTGATAAACATGACAGAAAAAAATGTACCAAAGGCAACGCTTCAGCGATATCCTGTTTACCTGAAAGCATTGCGTAAGTTAAAAAGCTCAGGAGTAGAAAGAATTATGTCAAAAGAATTGGCGAGTGTTGTAAACATTGAACCAACTACAATTCGTCGTGATTTTTCTTTTCTAGGAAATCTTGGGAAACAGGGTTATGGTTATGATGTAAATCGTTTAATAGAAATTTTTAATCAGCAGTTAGGCATGGATTTTGATGAAAAAATTATTTTAGTTGGTGCTGGTAATATGGGACGTGCATTAATGAAGTATAATAAATGGGACTATGTAGTCGGTGAAATTGAATGTGCGTTTGATATTAATCCAGATCGTCAGGGTGTACGTTTTGGTATTCCTGTTTATGATATTAAAGATTTAGAGGAAAAAGTACCGGAAGGCTGTCGTATCGCAATTTTGGCGATCAGTGAAAATATTCAGCAGACAGTAGATCGTCTGATTGCCTGTGGTATTACAGGATTAGTAGATTTTACCCATGAACACATACAAATTCCAAAAGGGGTTGTATTAAAGAGCGTTGATGTGGTATCATCTATACAGGAGTTAGTCTTCGAGACAAACAATTTAAATGTAGAGCGATGAAACAGAACAAAATATACAACGTGCAAAAGCGAGTGCAGGATGGTGAAAGCTGCATGCAGACGAGTATATATTTGAACAGCTGTGGAGCTGAACCGGAGAAAGCTAGTAGACGGTTCCGTGTGGGAGCGATATATCCCATAAAGATGCTTATACTTGAAGTATGAGAATCAGGATGGCACCGCGTATCATTACGTTCCTGAATAGGGACGTTTTTTTTATACATGAAGGAGGAAATGATATGTTTGAATTTATGACTATACGCGAACTATATGAGATTGTTATGAGTGCGTCTCATGTAGAACTAGATACAATTGAATATGTACAATTACAAGGATGGGTACGTACAAATCGCTGTAACGGTAAAATTGGATTCATCGAATTAAATGATGGAACTTATTTCCGTAATGCACAGTTAGTGTACATGCAGGAACTAAAAAACTTTGATGAAGTGGAAAAATATCCTACAGGTGCCGCCATTACGATAACTGGGAAGTTTGTCTTAACACCAGAAGGAAAACAGCCTTTTGAAATCCAAGTGACAGAATCAGTATTAGAAGGTGACTGTGATCGTGATTATCCTTTACAGAAAAAACGTCATAGCTTTGAATATTTAAGAGAAATTGCTCATCTTCGTCCACGTGCAAACTCATTCTATGCGATTTTTAGACTTCGTTCTGTTTTATCTATGGCAATTCATGAATTCTTCCAGAACCAGGGGTTTGTTTATGTGCATACACCAATCTTAACTGGTAACGATGGAGAAGGTGCAGGTGAAATGTTCACTGCGACAACTCGTGATGATGCGGATTATGAAAAAGATTTCTTTGGGAAAGAAGCATTTTTAACAGTTACAGGACAGCTTCATGTAGAAGCCTTTGCGATGGCATTCCGTGATGTATATACCTTTGGTCCTGCTTTCCGTGCAGAAAACTCTAATACAAGCCGTCATGCGAGTGAATTCTGGATGATCGAACCGGAAATTGCATTTGCGGATTTAGAAGATAACATGAATCTGATTGAAGATATGGTAAAATACTGTATTGATTATGTATTAGAAAATGCAAGTGAAGAAATGAATTTCTTCAACAAAATGATTGATAAGACTTGTATTGAACGTATTACGAAAGTACGTGATTCTGAATTTAAACGTATGACTTACAGCGAAGCAATTGAATTATTGTTGAAGGCTGATGTTAAATTTGAAAACAAAGTTGAATGGGGTATGGATCTAAACTCTGAACATGAACGTTATATCTGTGAAAAAATCGTTAATGGACCTGTATTCCTGACAGATTATCCAAAAGATATCAAAGCATTCTATATGCGTGTTAACGATGATGGTAAAACAGTTGCGGCATGTGACTTGTTAGTGCCAGGTGTTGGTGAACTTGTAGGAGGAAGCCAGCGTGAAGAACGTTATGATGTATTAGAAAAACGTATGGATGACATGGGTATGACAAAAGATAATCTACAGTGGTATATGGATTTAAGACGATATGGCGGCTGTAAACATGCAGGATTTGGTCTTGGATTTGACCGTTTCTTAATGTATTTGACTGGTATGCAGAATATTCGTGATGTAGAACCATTCCCACGTACTCCAAAAAATCTGTTGTTTTAATGAACCATGGGAAACCATGGTTTTTTTAAGGAAAGGAAGGTTATGATGATTCGTTTTGTACAATTATCCGATGTGCCAAAACTACGAGATATTTATGCATACTATGTAAAAAATACAGTAATCACTTTTGAATATGATGTACCTTCAATAGAAGAATTTACAAAACGGGTAGAAGACGTGTATGAAACTTACCCTTATCTTGTATGTGAAATAAATAATCAGATTGCTGGGTTCGCCTACGCTCATCGTCATATGCAAAGAGATGCATATAAATGGAATGTAGAGTTATCCATTTATCTTTCTTCAACAGCACAAGGCAAAGGAATAGGAACAGCATTATACACTGCTTTATTGGAACTTTTAAAGAAACAGAATTTACAAAAAGCTATTTCCTGCATCACATTGCCTAATGATAAAAGTATGGCCTTACATAAAAAATTTGGTTTCACTGAAATGGGATTGTTTCATCAGGCTGGATACAAATGCGATGCATGGCATGATGTGATATGGCTTTCAAAGGACTTGAATAATCATGAAATTAATCCAAACGATTGGATAGTAATTGAAGAGATGCCTGAAGCAGAAAAAGAAAGAATATTAATGAATGCAGAAAAATTTATAAAATAAGTTTATTAAGTGATTTACTATCCGTAAGTTATTCACCTAAGAAGGACGATAATCATAAACAAATTGTGAATTCTTTATGAGTATGCGACAGAAGCACTGTAAATTTTTCATAATATTTAGTATAATAACAGATATTGATGTTTGGGAGGCTATTATGGATCATAAATTGATTGAGAAATATACAAAAACGTATGGTGTTCGTTTTACAAGAAGACAGAAGAAAAAATTTATAAAAGATTTGTGTGAAGAGTTTGAATCAATAGGATATTCACATACTATGATTGAAGGGAAAAAATTGTTTTCTCGTGCTGAAAATTATTTGTTTGGAAATCTAAAACAGATGAAAACTATTATTGTGGCTCCTTATGATACTCCAGAGCGTAAGTTTTGGAATAAAGTTGTCTATTATCCTTTTGATGGGAATAAAACTGCAAGTAAAACCGTAGTTGCGACATATTTGCCTATTGGAATTGTCTTTGCGATTTTATTTCTAGGATTATATGGTTTACAACCTTTAGTGACCTCCATTGGTCTATCTGCACTTTTATCTGTCTGCTTATTTTTATTGACGATAATGTTGATGTATTGGATGCTTCATGGGTTTCATAACTCAAAAAACTATAATCGAAACTCAGCATCTATTGTTGCGGCATTAGAAATTGCGAGAAGCTTAAATAAAGAAGAAAAAAGAAAGATTGGTTTCGCATTTACAGATAAGAATAAACTACGTTTTGCAGGTGCTGAATCCTTTGCACAGGATTTAGTTAATCAAGGGAAAAATCCGTCTTTGATTTGTCTTGATTGCATCGCAAAGGGCAGTGAAGTACAGATAGGATTTAATCCGCAGAATCGTAAATTAGCTACAGAAATAGCAAAATATCATCCTGAAAAGAAACAAATAGAATTAGTAAAATTAGATGATCAGATGCGTCTGCAAAATGCAATGTCACATTATAAAAAAGCCGTAGTTATTTCCAGTGGAGAACTTGATAAAAATGGTTCACTTGTGGTATATGGCACAGGCACAGGAAAAGATTGTGAAATTGATATGCATGTATTAGAAAATAACATCAAAATGGTAAGGGAATATTTGCAAAATCAGAAGTAGGAAGGTGAATATTTATGTTACGAAAGTTATTATCATTACTTCATAATAAAATTTTCATTGTTACCTTATTGATTCTGATACAGCTGTTAGTTTTTTTTACAATAGTATTTAAAGTCAGTGAATATTTTGTTGCTATCTATTTTATACTGATTGCGCTAAGTTTTGGTATTAGTATTTATATTATCAATAAAAATGATAATCCAACTTATAAATTGACATGGGTATTGTTAATTATGACCGTACCGGTATTTGGCGGTCTGATTTACATATTATTTGGTGGACAGAAAGTTCCTAAAGAGCTTCGTAAACGTGATATGGAAGCGGAAGAAATCTATCAAGAAGTATTATGGCAGAATGCTAAAATCATGGAAGAGCTAGAGGAACAGGATCCGGTTGCATATAAACAGGCAAATTATTTGTGGAAAAATGCTATGTATCCAATTTATAATCATACGGAAACTTCATTCTTTCCAATTGGAGAAGATAAGTTTAAGGCTATGGTTGAGGAGCTTAAGAAAGCAGAAAAATTTATCTTCCTGGAATACTTTATCATTGCGCCAGGTATTATGTGGGATACAATTTTAGATATTTTAATTCAGAAGGTAAAAGAAGGTGTTGAAGTACGTGTTTTGTATGATGATGCAGGATGTATTACAACACTTCCACAGGATTATTGTGCTACTTTACATCGCCTAGGGATCAAAGCTAAGGTATTTAATCCGATTAAGCCACGTCTGGCAATGCAGATGAATAACCGTGATCATCGTAAAATACTAGTCATTGATGGGAAAGTCGGAATGACTGGAGGAATCAATCTAGCAGACGAATACATTAACAAAAAAGAACGTTTTGGTCATTGGAAAGACTGTTCTGTGATGTTAAAGGGAGAAGCCGTATGGAATTTAACTTTAATGTTCCTACAGTTCTGGAATTATGATGAGGCAGAAAAAGATAATGTGTTTGATTTTAAATGTGATGTAAAAGAATTTGAAAATATCTCAAATGATGGATATGTACAGCCTTATAGCGATTCACCCACAGATGAAGAAAATGTTGGAGAATATACACATATCAATATGATCAATGCTGCCAATCATTATGTTTATGCTACGACACCTTATCTGGTTATTGATAATGAGATGAAAACAGCATTAGTGTTAGCTGCTAAGAATGGAATTGATGTTAGAATTCTAGTTCCTCATATTCCAGATAAATGGTATGTTTTTGCGGTTACTAGATCAAATTATCGTGATCTGATTGAAGCTGGTGTAAAGATTTATGAATATACACCAGGCTTTGTCCATGGCAAAACATTTGTTGTAGATGATAAAATGGCAGTCGTAGGAACAGTTAATATGGACTATCGTTCCTATTATCTGCATTACGAATGTGGTGTATGGTTCTATCGCAGTAAGGTAGTCATGGATGTGAAAAAAGATTATTTAGAGACGTTAGAAAAGAGTCATTTAGTAACATTAGAAGAATGTAAACAAGTACGTTTACCAGTTCGTATCATGCGAGCTATCTTAAATTTATTCTCACCAATGATGTAATCATCTTTTGAAAAGATAAACAAGAAGATTTGAATATAACCATAATCAGATCTTCTTTTTTTATATAGGAATAATCAGAAAATAATCATTTCTTTTAGAGTAAAAGTGTTATACTTAAAGTAGATATACGAAAAAATGAAAGGAGCGAGGAAAATGAAATTTAAGAAGTTATTTGAACCTATTGTGATTCGTGATTTAGAGTTAAAAAACAAAGTAGTCATGTCTGCGATGGGAACACATGAAAGCGGGGCAAGTCCAGATGGGAGAATGGTTACAGATAAGCTAATTGCTTATCATGTTGCTCGTGCTAAAGGCGGCTGTGGATTAAACATGGTGGAGGTATCTGCAGTAGATGAGGCTAGTTCCCCTCATGGCTTTTTATCCATTGCGGAGGATAAGTACATTGAAGGCTTTAAAAAGCTGAATGATGCAGTTCATGCGGCAGGAGGAAAAACAGCTATTCAATTGTGGCAGGGAGGTCTTGCAGTTGCGAGTGATCCTACAGCTGAAATCCTATTACCAAATGATACGCCTTTATCAGCTGAATATACTGTAAAGGCGATTACTTCTGAAAGACTATTATCTGTTATTGAAGCCTTTGGTGAAGCTGCTAGACGTAGTGTAGAGGCTGGATTTGATGCGATTGAATTTCATTGTGCTCATAATTATTTACCACATTCTATGTTATCAGGCGGTTTAAATCATCGTCAGGATGAATGGGGCGGAAGTTATGATAATCGTAAAAAATTCCCACTGGAATGTATCAAGGCAATTCGTAGTCATATGCCGGAAGGTATGCCTTTGTTTATGCGTATTGGCTGTCATGATGATATGTTAGAAGGTGGACTAACAGTTGAAGAAGTAATTAAGTTCTGTAAAGAGGCAAAAGAATATGGTGTTGATGTATTAAATATTTCAAGAGGAAATATTATGACTGCCGCAACAGTGTATGAGGTAGCTCCTGTGGATATTCCACATGGTTTCAATGTAGAAGATGCCGCAAGAATTCGTAAAGAAACAGGTATGCTTACAATGCCTTGTGGTCGTATTAATACACCAGAATATGCGGAAGAAATCTTAGAAAAAGATCAGGCGGACTTAATTGTTATGGCTCGTGCTCAGCTTGCGGATTCTGATTTCTGTAATAAGGCTAAGGCAGGAGATTTATCTTCTATAAAATATTGTCTAGGCTGCAATCAGGGCTGTTATGACTATTTCTGCAAATCTTTATATGATCCTTCTATAGAACATATTACATGTATGCGTAATCCAGCTTTATTAGAAGAAGAAACCATGTCTTTGAAGAAAACAGACAAACCTAAAAAAGTAGTTATTGCGGGTGGAGGAATCGCTGGATTGGAAGCAGCAGATGATTTAATGAGAAGTGGACATACTCCAGTTATCTATGAAGCAAGTAATCATTTAGGAGGGCAGTTTGCGATTGCCGGTGTAGCACCACGTAAAGATGATTTCAAAAATGCATGTGATCGTGCTATTGAAAGAATTTCCGAACTAAATATTGAGGTACATGTAAATACTCCTCTTACTGCAGATATTCTTGCGCAAGAGAAACCAGATGCAGTACTTATTGCGATTGGTTCTTCTCCTATTACTCCTCCAATTCCTGGTATTCATGAAGACTATGTAATTGGTTCTCATGATGTGTTATCAGGAAGTGAAATCGATGCGAAAAAAGCAGTTGTGATTGGCGGAGGTTTAGTAGGCATTGAAACAGCAGAGTTTATGGCTCAGAAAGGTATAGAAGTTACAGTTGTGGAAATGCGTGATAACGTTCTTACTGAGTTAGGGCAGCTTCGTCAGATTGGAACACAATTTGCCCTTGCCAATGAACCAATTACCATTATGACAAAAACTACATGTAATGCGATAAAAGATCATAAAGTAATGGCAGAATCTGAGGGCAAAGAAATAGAATTAGAAGCTGATTTAGTTGTTGTTGCGGTAGGCTCTAAAACAAATGATTCTAAAGATTTACAGGAAAAATGTAAAGAAATGAATATACCTTATTATGTAGTTGGGGATGCAGTGAAACCACGTTTGGCTTTAGATGCTATTCATGATGCATATAAAGCAGTGCTTGATATAAATTCAGATAATTAAAATAGAATATGAAAATAAGGAATTTCAAAATTTACTGTATTTATCAGAAATGAAGAAATTCCTTTTTATATTTGTCCTGAAGTTAGAAAGAATACAAAAACAATGGTACCATCTTCTTTATTTAAATTTCAGCGCCATAAATATGCTATAATGATAATACTAACCGGAAAGGGTGGAATTTATGAAACAAATCATGACTGGTACTGAAAATTTCAAAGAAATTATTGATCATAACTATTATTATGTGGACAAGACAAAGCTGATTGAAGACATAATAACAGAAAAAGTCGTTTTATATACTCGGCCTAGACGATTTGGTAAGACATTGAATATGTCGATGCTATATTATTTCTTTTCCAATAAGGAAAAAGATAATAAATATTTATTTGATGGTTTAGCTATTTCTTTCAATTCAGAAATTATGAAACATCAAAATCAGTATCCTGTTATTTCTATCACTTTAAAGGATATGAAAAAGCAGAACATAGAAGATGCATATGAATATTTTAATGACATAATCAAAAAAATCATTGTGAAACATTACGAATTATATTCTTCTCCTTATATTGTAGAATCTATAAAAGAAGAATTAAAAAGATTAGAAAATAAAAATTCTTCACAAAATGAATTAGAAAATGCTTTACTTTTGATTGCTGAATGTTTATATCAGCATTATGGAAACAAGGTTATTATTTTGATTGATGAATATGATGTTCCTCTACAATCTGCTTATTTAGAAGGATATTATGATGAAATGGTAAACTTTCTACGCAATGTATTTAGTTCTGCCTTAAAGACAAATGATGCCCTAGAAAAAGGTATCATGACAGGCTGTTTAAGAATTGCCAAGGAAAGTATCTTTACTGGACTGAATAATTTTTCTGTACGCTCTATCTTAGATTATGAAGCAGGTGACTGTTTTGGTTTTACACAAAGTGAAATCGATGAATTATTAGAATATTATGATATAAAAGAAAAAAGAGAAATAATAAAAGACTGGTATGATGGTTATTTGTTTGGCAACACGGAAATCTATAATCCATGGAGTACATTAAACTATGTTCAAAAGGTGTTAAATCGTAAAGACTTTTCCCCTGTCAGCTTTTGGGCTAACACAAGCGGTAATGATATTATCAAACAATATATTGAGCATTCTGATGAAACCACAAAAGAAGAATTCCAGCAATTATTAAATGGTAAAAGTATCATTAAAAGAATTAAACCCGAATTGACTTATCGAGAGATGGATTTTGATCGCAATCCTACAATGAAAGATGATGTTTATAGTTTTCTTCTCTTCACAGGTTATTTAAAGGTTGAAAAACAGCTTCTTATAGAAGGTGATAATGCAGTATCCAATACGTATTATCTTGTAATTCCAAATCAGGAAATTAAAGAAATCTATACCAATATCTTTGGTGAATGGTTTACCGTTTTCCAAAATGAAAGACGTAGTGACTTTATTAATAGCTTATTAGCTGAAGATACTGATAATGCTTTAGAAATATTATCTGATGTATTAGAGGCAAGCATTAGTTACTATGATAATTATGAAAGTTTTTACCATGGCTTTCTTATAGGTTTTCTACAAGGTTCAGAATACATGATACAATCCAATAAAGAAAGCGGAGATGGAAGATTTGATATTGCTTTAGTTCCAAGAAGAAGAACAAGAACTTGTATCATATTAGAATGTAAACATAGTCTATCAAATGAACAGCTTGTATCAGATAGTCAAAATGCCGCAAAACAAATTAATGAAAAAAATTATAAAAGTTTCTTTATAAAACAGGGCTATCGCAAAACGATAGGATATGGCATATCCTTTTATAAGAAACAATGTTATATCACAAAAGCATAAAGACAACAAAATAAGGAATTTCAAAAATTACTGTATTTATCAGAAATGAAGAAATTCCTTTTTATATTTGTCCTAAAGTTTGAAAGAATGTCAATTCATAAGTGTACCTTTTTGGCTCTTTAAGCGTTAATAATAAATAGAAATAACATATTATCATATCTCATGATTTATGAGTAAAATGTCGAATTATGGGAGAAATCATCATATTTATCTAACAAAAGAAAACGCTTGCATAAGTATAGATTATATGGAATAATATAACGCATACGCTGAGCATATATTTTTAAATATATGTGGGGGAAGGAGAAAAAATTGAAAAAAATAGTAAAACCGATTATGATTTCGTTAGTTGTGGCTTCTATCGCAATTACATGTGTTCCTTTGAATGATATATTCATTCATGCGGAGTCAAAGGAGAATTTTGCGTTAAACAAAGAGGGTTTCGCAAGCTTTGAAGATGTGGAAAATGGTTTTCAGGCAGAAAAAGCACTAGATGGCAAAGAAGGCAATGATTCTAGATGGGCTGCTAAAGAAGGCGAATCCAGTGCATGGCTATGCGTTGACTTAGCAGGTGAAAAGACTTTTGATGAGTTTCGTATCCTGCAGGAAAATGAAAGTCAGAGAATCGGTAAGTTTTTGATTGAGGGTTCCCATGATGGAAGTACATTTGAGAGTATATATCAATCAGAGGATAAATCACTAACAAATGGTTATGAAGCAGATCTTAGGGTAAAGCTGGAATCTAATGTTACCTATCGTTATGTACGTATTCATATTCAAAGCTTGATTAAAGAGGCTTATCCAAGTATTTCGCTACGTGAATTTGAAGTTTTAGGTACAACAGCAGAAGTTAATACCCCGGTTAATGAGAATTTAGCTTTACATAAAAGTGTAACAACATCTGTGGAATATGCGACTATGCCAGGTAGTAATTTATGCGATGATGATGAAAAATCCAGATGGTCCAGTGAACAGAAACCTATTCAATGGGCATATGTGGATTTACAGGAATCCTATAACTTTAATACTTTTTCAATGATTTGGGAAGATAAAAATAATTATGCTTCTGCATATAACATTTATGTATCAGATGATGTAAATAAATGGGGAGATCCTGTTATTAAAAGAACAGGGAATACATCTTCTACAAGCACAGAAATATTAGAAGACAGTGTTAAGGGGCGTTATGTTAAATTAGAAGTTATCACACAGACAGGCTATCCTAGTGTATCTTGTCGTGATTTTAAAGTGATGTTATCGGACAGTCAAATTTCTCCGCAAGATCCCATGGAAAATGTTGCGCTCAACATGATGGCTGCATCAGATTCAAATGAAACTAAGGAATTAAATGCATTAAAGGCAGTTGATGGAGATAAAACAACTAGAAATTCTAGATGGGCTAGTGGCCTAGGTAGTGGACAACATTGGTTATCTATTGACTTAGGAGAAAAACGTAATATAAAAACGGTTTATTTATATTGGGAAACAAGAAAAGCTATGGATTATGAAATTCAATTATCGGATACAGGTGCAGAGGGCAGCTGGTATACGGTAAAGCATATAAAAAATCAGCCACTTCAGAAGAATGATAAAATTGTTTTGGATAAAGCAGAAACGGCTCAATATATTCGTTTATATGTAAATAGCTTTACAGCGGATGATCCAGATACTGCTAATTCGTGGAATAATGTTTCCGTATATGAAATGGAAGTATATGGCGGTGAACCAAGTGAAAGTGTGTCGGATATCTTAAATCAGATCAAGATTGAAGAACCACAGTTAGGTGATAAAAAATTAAAACTAAAACTTCCACAAAATGCTGATTATGAAGTGACTTACAATGGAACTGATTATGAACAAGTAGTCGATGAAAATTTAAATATCTATGAACCTATTGTGGATACTGTAGTAAACATTTCGTTTAAAATAATAAATAAAAAGACAAAAGAGTATGAGTTTAAAGAAATCGGCTTAACAATTCCAGGTACGTATAAACAGGAAGAAAAGGATAATGCGGCTCCTTTGATTCTACCGGAATTAAGAGAATGGAAAGGTCTTAGCGGCAGTTTTACTTTAACATCATCTTCTCGCATTGTTTATGATCAAAGTGAGCTAAAAAAAGTCGCAGAAGCGATGGCAGAGGATTATCTTGATCTTACAGGAAATAGTATGGAGATTGTACAAGGAAGTCCTAAAGCGAATGATATTTACTTTACATTGACAAAAGATGCATCAAAGGGGTTAATGAAAGAAGGATATTTATTGGATATCAATGATCAGGTAACTGTCAGTGCACAAACAACAACAGGTGCATACTGGGGGACAAGATCGATTCTTCAGGCTCTTAAAAAAAAATGATTTTAAAACGCTACCTAAAGGTATCGCAAGGGATTATCCATTGTATGAAATAAGAGGTTTTATCTTAGATGTAGGACGTAAAACATTTACGATGGATTATCTTCAGCAGTTAGTAAAAGAAATGTCTTGGTATAAGATGAATGATTTTCAAATTCATTTAAATGATAACTTAATTCCATTAGAATATTATTCTCAAAAAGGAGAAGATGTATTTCAGGCATATTCCGCATTTCGTCTGGAATCCACAATAAAAGAAGGTGGAAATAATGGATTAAATAAACAGGATCTGACAAGTACAGACATGTTTTATTCAAAAAATGAATTTCGTGATTTGATTAAAGAGTCTCGGACATTGGGAGTTAATATTGTCCCTGAAATCGATACTCCGGCACATTCACTAGCCCTAACAAAAGTTCGTCCTGATTTACGTTTAGGAGAATATGGACGTGAAAATGATCATTTAAATCTAATCAGCAAATACAGCGAAAGCTTATCTTTTGTACAGTCTATCTTCTCTGAATATATGACAGAAGAAAATCCTGTTTTTGATGAAGAAACAATTGTTCATATAGGTGCAGATGAATATCATGCTTCTAGTGAAAGCTATCGCAGATTTGTGAATGACATGTTAGATTATGTAGAAGATACAGGACGTAAAGCAAGAGTTTGGGGAAGCTTTACACAGGCAATCAAGGGAGAAGAGATTGAAGCAGAAGGTGTAGAAATCAATCTTTGGAACTTTGGTTATGCTAATATGGATCAGATGTATGAGAATGGATTTGATTTAATTAACTGTAATGATGGGAATTACTATATTGTCCCTAATGCAGGATATTATTATGATTATTTAAGTGACAGTACAATGTATAATCTAGATATCAATACTATCGGTGGTGTAACAATACCGGCAGGTGATGATCAGATGAAGGGGGGAGCCTTTGCGGTATGGAATGACATGACCGATTATTTAGACAATGGTGTCAGTGAATATGATGTTTATGATCGTATTGAAAGAGGTCTTCCTTTATTTGCGGCTAAACTATGGGGAAAAGGTAGTATGAATCTTCAACAGGCTAAACAGACATCCGATGATTTAGGAGATGCGCCTAGAACTAATTTTGGATATGAAATCACAAGTGAGGAAGATGCTATTTTAAATCTTTCTATGGATAATCTAAAGGACTCTTCTAGTAATCATCATGCGATTACCTTAGGTAAGAATGCAGAAATAGAACAAGTAGACTTTAAAAATGCATTAAAGCTGAATGGTAAAGAAAGTTATATTAAAACTGATCTTGATACAGCCGGATTAGGTAATGATTTACGTATAAAAGTAAAACGTACATCTAATTCTTTAGATGAACAGATTTTATTAGAAAGCTCCTATGGGAGTATGAAAGCAGTACAAAAAGATACAGGTAAAGTAGGCTTCTCAAGAGAACTCTTTGACTATTCATTTAACTATACTTTACCTATAAATGAATGGGTTGAGTTGGAATTTAAGAATCAGCAGAACAAGATGGAATTATATGTAAATGGGAAATTAGTAGATGTTTTAGGTGATGATGAAAAAATAGAAGGACGTAAAATGTTAGCAACTGGCATGTTTCCGCTTTCTAGGATTGGAAGCATGACAAATGCATTTATTGGATATGTCGATGATGTACGAATTGGGAAAAACGATAGTTTTGTTACTACGATGCAGCTTGATCATGCAATATGGAATGCAGAAGCAGTATTGTCTACACAGGGTAATGTAAGCTTAAGCACTACGATAAAAGAGGCTAAAAAACTATTATCATCTTATCAGCCAGATCAGGCTAAGATATCACAATATACGAAGGATATTGAAGATGCATTAACTATGATGAAGTATCAGAAAGCTGACTATACAAGAATAGATGCTTATATATCGCTAACTAAAACTCTTGATCAATTCACCAAAGGCAGTGTACAGCAGCTTAATCAAGCGCTAGATAACGTTCGATATAAGCTGCCTTATAAGCTTCAAACAACCGTAGATTCTTATGAAAGTGCAATTGTTAGTGCATTAGATAGATTAACATTGACAAAGGAAATTGATCAAAACTTTATTGATCAATCAAAATTAAGTGCTAGTGCTTCCAGTTATCAAAAAGATGGTTCAGATCCTAAAAATGTATTAGATGGATCTACATCTACAATGTGGCATACAGCTTGGAGTAATACTACTATGCCGCATTGGATCAATCTGGAAAATAAAGAAAGTATGGAAGTGAAAGGAGTTGTCTATGTACCTCGTCAAACAGGTGTAAATGGTAATCTGACAAAATATCGTATTGAAGTAAGTGATAATGGCAGTGATTATCAGACTGTTGCGGAAGGTACATTAAAGAATGATACTGAAACAAAAACAATTTCATTTGATCCTGTGAAAACAAAGCATGTGCGAATTGTTTATGTAGGAGCGGTAAATAATAATGGTTCTGCATCAGAAATTCAGCTTATACAAGCAAATGTCAAAGCGGATATTAATGGCTTAAATGAAATGATCAATCATGCGAAAGCATTGAAAGATTATGGATTTACACAACAGACATGGAATGCTTTACAGAACGTTATCACAAAAGCTGAGAGTCTTTTAGAGAGTGAAGATGCAAATGCAGTAATTGAAATGAAGCAGGAACTTGCTTATAGTATCGTAAGTCTACGCTTAACTGCTAAAGTGGAAGCAGTAGATAAATCAGTATTAGAAATGATTATCAAAGAAGCAGAATCAAAAAATAAGGAAATGTATACAGAGGAAAGCTGGATCGTATTTGAAACAACGCTGAAAGAAGCACATGTAGTTTTCTTAGATGATAAAGCAGTTCAAGAAGAAGTAGATAAGGCAGCTACAGAATTAACTAATAGCATCCAGGCATTAGTAGAAAACATCGTAGAAGATGTTGTACAAAAAGATAAGCTGTATGAAGCCTTAGAGAAATATGCAGGATATATTAGTACGGATTATACGAAAGAAACATGGAACTTATTCAAACAAGCATATGATCATGCTAGTACTGTATATACAAATCTTAACGCAACACAGGAAATGGTTGATCAAGCTATGGAGAAATTAATAGAAACTGCTTCTAATCTAAAGAAAGAGGAAGCAGAAACGATAGATCCTAGTACTCCAGAGAAAGAAGAATCTAATAAAACAGATACGGAAAATGAAACTACCAAAAAACCTGATAAAGTAATACCGGAGACTGGTACTCAATCCTATATAGGGATATGGTTTATATCGATTATATTAACGGGAATAGTAATTCGTGTTTGGTATCATAAAAGAAAAAGTATGTAATTGAGAAAGGTGAGTTACTATGCTTCACCTTTTTCACATTTATAAAAAAACATGATAAAATGATAATAATGATAAGCAGAAAGGAAGGTTAAGGTGGATAGAGAATTATATAATTTAAAGAAAGAAAATGAGCGTCTACAAAAATTACAGGAGCTGGATTATCTGACAGGTATTTTTCATCGAGGTGCGATGGAGAAGAAAATCAACGAAGTCTTGTCAGAAAAACAATATGGAGTGTTATTTATCATTGATATTGATAATTTTAAAGAAATCAATGAAAACTATGGGCATAGTATGGGAGATGCAGCCTTATGCAGACTAACTGAAATGCTACAGACAATTACACTTCGAAATGATATATTAGGAAGAGTAGGCGGAGATGAATTTGTAATATTTATGCCGATAGCACAGAATATATCTTTTGTGGAAAATCGCTGTAAACAGATGCAGAAAAGCTTAAAGAAACTACAGTTGGATGATAAATTTAAGCTTCGTATATCACTTACCATTGCAGGAAGCGTTTATGAAGATGAAGATACCTTTACCGATATGTTTGATCGTGCCGCAAGCTCTTTATATCAGAAAAAACAAGAGAAAGAAGAAGATGATTATGGAAATTTAGAAGATAAACAGCATATTGAATTTACAGAAACAAGAGGAATTCAAATGGATATGCAAAGAATCCATGAAGAACTTCGTGAACAGGTATTATTGCCAGGAGCTTATTGTCAGAATTATGAAGTATTTAAAAGCATTTATCGTTTCATTGAGCGACAGATGAAGCGAAATAACAGCAGTGCCTATATTATTCTGATTACCATGACAGATGATAAACAAGGCTTTCCTAAGCTGCAGACAAGAACAGACTTGTTAAAAATCTTAATGGATGAGATTCAGCATTCCTTGCGAGCTGGAGATGTGTTTACCCAATATAGTAGCTGCCAGTTCCTTATCATGGTATCTGATGTCAATGAAGAACAGGCAAAGGTAATCGGACAGCGTATCTGTGATTCTTTTTATAAAAGACAGGAAAAAATTAAAGAGCATATCTTAGTGCATCATTGTTATCCATTGAGTCCTGCAAAATAAATACTTAAAGGATTCTTCAATAATTACCATAATTTTCTATGAATAGCGGCTTGATTTCGATAGAAATTATTACTTTACCTAAGTCGATGCTCATAGTATAATAATACTACTGCGAGGTGTAGAATTATGGCAGAGAAAATAGGATTAATATGTGAAGGCGGAGGAACAAAAGCTGCATATACATGCGGTGTATTGCAGTGTTTTCTAGATAATGATATTGAATTTCCATATACGGTTGGAATTAGTGCAGGGGCAGAAGTATTACTGCCATTTGTTTCTAAGCAAAAAGATCGTTTACGTGTAACTGGTGTTGATGCCGCAAGTGATAAAAATGCTATTGGTATTTCACCATTATTAAAAGAAAGAGGAGTTTTCGGTATTCGCTATGTCTGCGATTTCATTGAAAAACATGCTCCGTTGGATTATAAAACGTTTATGGAAAACCCAACAAAATTGGATATTGGTGTCTATAATATGGATACTAATGATGTTGAGTACTTTCCTAAAGAATATTTTGATCCGGATAAACAGATTCTGATTCAGGCTAGCTGCGCATTATTTCTATTGACAAGACCATATAAGTTTAGAGGTCACACATATATGGATGCCGGTTTGGTGGATATGATTCCGATTGAACAAAGTATTCGTCAAGGAAATGAAAAACATGTGTTCATTTCTACAAAAGAAGAAAACTATGTTCGTAAACCAGCACCAAGATGGCAGTTAACTTTAGCAAGCTTATTTTACCCAGGAAATAAAATGGTTCGCGAGAATTTAAAAGTCCGCCATCTTAATTATCAGAAACAATGGCAGAAGGTAAAAGATCTGGAAAAAGAAGGAAAAGCGATTGTATTACGTCCTAGTGCTGATTATGGAGTAACACGTTATACGCATGATAAAGAATTATTAGGTCGCTGGTATGACTTAGGATATCAGGATACATTGGATCGCTTAGATACCATCAAAGAATTTATGGGAATAAAATAGCCGTATCGCGGGATACGGCTTTATTTTGGATTTAATAATAAATCAATTAATATTGCAATAGTTTCTTTCTCTTTATTTGTCAATAAGTGCCATTTTCTTAATAATTCCTGTTCTTCTATATCACAATTTTGATCTTTAGAACCATCATAAAAGAATTCACTCATAGAAACATTCATAGGCTTTAAGAGTGCTTCTAATGTGGGAAAAGTAGGAAGATTGTTTTTACGGAATAAAGAATTAATTGTGCTTTGAGGGACTCCGGATTTTACAGATAATGCATATTCTGTCAAATCATTCTGCTTCATAAGTGCTCTTAGTTTTTCTAAATAGTCCATAGTATCTTCCTTTCGCTGATAATATTGTAATACGAAGAAATGTTATATTATTAACGAAAAGGCGTTATATATAACGAATAAGCGTTAATGGTAACGATTTGTCGTTTTCTTACCATTTTGTGATATTTGTGAAAAAGCGTTGTTTTCAAAATATATATCTTCTATAATATAGAATGGTGATTTGTAATGAAAGAATACATACTAAAAACAAAAGAAGATGGTACCAAAATCACAGTACGTGATGTACAATTAACATTGTTAGAAATGATGAAAGATATAGATGTAGTTTGTAGAAAACATGGCATTTCTTATTGGCTTACAGGTGGAAGTGCTTTAGGTGCTGTTCGCCACAAAGGATTTATTCCATGGGATGATGATGCGGACATCGGAATGATGCGCGAAGACTATGAAAAATTTCAGAAAGTCGTACATGAGTTAGGGGATCAGTATGTTATACAGAGCTTTGATACACATAAAGAGTATAATGTTCTAATACCTCCAATGAAGATACGAAAAAAAGGAACCTACTGTGAAGAAGTAAATTTTCTTTTAAAAAATAAATGTAAAGACAGTGATGGATTATTCATTGATGTATTTATTCTAGATTATGTCAGTGAAAATAAGGCTAAAGATTTTATCTGGAGAATACGTAATGGAATTTTGATGATACTAATTGCAATATTTGAAAATCTTCATATGAATCCGTTATTACTGAAAAAGAGATTTGTGCGTAATGCGAAGAAATATGGTCAGATTAATTCAGGTTCAAAATATATCGGTTATGATTTGACTTGGACGTTTAATTCTTTTTTTCATCCTGTCGTTTACCTCAAAGAAAGTGTTTTTCCAATACAATATGTACAATTTGAAGATACCATGCTGCCTATCCCCAAAAGGCCCAAGGATATGCTGGATGTGGAAGTTTCTGTAAATCATATGAGCTATCCGCCATTAAAGGATCAGGTACCAAAACATATTAAAGATATAGAGTTGCATTTATGATGTAGAAAGGGAAGGGATATCCATGGCATATGTACCACGTCAAAGGAGATATAAAATTCGCTGGAAATTCGCAATCCCGCTTTTACTTCTGGTTATATTGATTATATATGCTATCGTTGGAATGTTACTTCCTGACCCAGAAGAAAAAGAGGAACAAAAGTTTACCGTATGTGGATTAAACAATGAAGATACTATTCATTTATTAAATAAGGTAGAAACAAAGAATACCTATACAGTTAAAGATTATTTATACTATGGGGAATCATTAGGTCTTTATACTGAGACTTATGATCCTATCAATGGAGAAGATGGATTAGCTGGTAAAACGGTAGAATTGCATAACTTATGTACTGATGAAACAGTCCCAATGACTATGGATTCTACAGCGGATCAAAAAATTACTTTACAGGATTTAGAACCAGGCTTTTATGAAGTAACTGTCATTGATAATCTTATCAGTAAACGTATTGTTTATGATAAGCCATTGACTTCTGAGCCATTTACTACCGTTCAACGCAATAATGTGGTTAATTCCGTGCAAATATTAGCTGATAAAGATTTATTGAAGGATTATGATATATCATGGGATCAGAATTATTTATTCCTAAATATTGAGGAAACAAAACCTAGTGAAGATGATATTGATGTTTTAATTGACCCTTATAGTCTTCATACGGATTTAACATATACTCCAGATGAAGGGAATAAAGGAAATGGTCTCACAGAGTATAAAGAAACATATCAGGCTGCTTTATGGATGAAGGATGAGCTTGAAAAGCATGGTCTTCGTGTAGAAATAACGAAATCAAGTGAGGATGAGGTTCCTCCTCCAGCTTATGGAGCAGATGGAAGACTAGCACAGGGCTATAAGAAAAATGCGCGTTATTATCTTTTCTTAAGATTTAATACGAATGTAGATGATAGCATCAAAGGTGTAGAAATCTGGCATAGTGCCTATAGCAGCGCTACTTTAGGAAAACATATCATGTATGGCTTAGAGAAAAATTTAAACATGGAAGGAAGTCCATATACAAATACAAATAATCCAGGTGTTAACTCTAGCCCGCTGATGGAAAGCGGCTATGATTTATATGCAAATATTAGAGAGAGCGGAGGAAGAGCGACATTAGCAGGAAGAGCTACAGAAACATCACAGGTAGAAAATAAATCTTTTGCGAATGCGAATGGCATGCTTGCATTGGAAATTGATTTTGGATATGTATCTAATAAAGAAGATGCTACATTCTGGAAGAATCATAAGGAAGAAATCGCAAGACAGGCGGCAGCTTCATTTGCGAGTGGAATTAATGTAGATAACGAATAAAATAGAGAGATGGTGATACTGATGAAATATCAGATTCATAAAGGGAGTAAATATTTCGGTGCAACTACCGTTTTTGAGAATATACAATTTGAAATAAGAAATACAGAAAAAATCGCAATTGTAGGAAGAAATGGCTGTGGAAAAACAACTCTTTTGAAAATAATTGCGGAAACTGAACCACTAGATCGTGGAGAAATCCATAAAGAGAATCGTTTGCGTATTGGATATCTTGCACAGACAACTTTTTCTAACGAGGATATGCTTGTTGAAGAAGAAATGGAAAGTGCTTTTGATAATATAAAAGCTTTAGGTAAACGTTTAGAAGAATTGACTGAAAAAATGTGTGAAGATCATAGTGATGAAGTATTGAATGCATATGCCAATGTACAGACTCAGTTTGAAGAATTAGGCGGCTATACTTATCGTAATGAAATGATGACGATCTTTACTAAATTTGGATTTTCAGAAAGTGATTTAAAACGTCCGATTTCTTCATTTTCTGGAGGACAAAAGACAAGATTAGCCTTTGTTAAACTATTATTGAGTAAACCTGATGTATTATTGCTGGATGAGCCTACCAATCATCTGGATCTAGAAACAATAGAATGGCTAGAAGGTTATATTAAACGATATCCTAAAGCTGTAGTATTAGTATCCCATGACCGTATGTTTTTAGATGATGTCGCAGATGTCATTTATGAAATTGAATATGGTGTAATGCGAAGATATCCAGGAAATTATACAAACTATGTCAATGTGAAAAAAAGTGATATTGAACAGCAGAAAAGTGCATATGCAAGACAACAGAAAGAAATACAGCGAATGGAAGAACTGATTGAGAAATTTCGCTATAAGAAAAACAAAGCTGCATTTGCACAGTCAAAAATAAAATATCTAGAAAGAATGGATCGCATTGAAGATCCTAAAACAGATGAAAAAACCTTCCATGTACGATTTGAACCTCGTACAAAAGGTGGTAAAAGAGTACTGGAAGTAAAAGATTTATGTATTGGCTATGATCATCCATTGTGTACAATCAACTTAGAGATCATGCAAGGGAATAAAGTCGCAATCATTGGTCCTAATGGAAAAGGGAAATCAACATTTATGAAGACATTGATGGGACAGATTCCAGCATTGTCTGGGAGCTTCCTGTTAGGACATCAGATAGAAGTTGGATATTTTGATCAGGAACTAGCGCAGTTTGATTCTAATCAAACAGTATTGGAAGAAGTATGGAACAGCTTTCCAGAGTTGAATCGTACACAAGTAAGATCAGCTTTAGGCTGTTTCCTATTTAGTGGTGAAGAGGTGTTTAAAACAGTAGATTGTTTATCTGGGGGAGAAAAGGTACGTTTAAGTTTTGTGAAACTAATGCTATCTCATCCAAATTTTCTTTTAATGGACGAACCGACGAATCACTTGGATTTAATAGGTAAAGAAGCATTAGAGGAATCTTTACAGGGATATGAAGGGACAATGTTATTTGTATCCCATGATCGTTATTTCATAAGCAAGCTGGCTACAGCAATTCTAGTAATTGATGATGGAAAGGCAACCTATTATCCATTGAACTATCAGGATTATATAAATAAAGATAAAGTGAATCCATCAGAAAGCACGGTAAAGGAAAAGGATAAAAAAGCTGGACGTAAGCCAGAGAGAACAATTAATTATGGTAAAGAAATCAGTAAATTGGAAAAGAAAATTGCTTCTAAAGAAGAGGAATTGGAACAGTTAAGAGAATTGCGCTTTGAACCAGAGTACTATCATGATTATCAGAAAATGAAAGAATTAGATGATACCATTGACGATGTTCATAATGAAATAGAAAATCTCATGCAGAAATGGGAAGAGTATAGTGAATTAATGGAAGCATAAATACATAGAGATATTTGTTTGATTCGAAAAACAGATATCTCTTTTTGTATGTTCGTGTATAAAATAGATGAATCAGTACATCTTAATCACAGGTGATGCATATGCAAAAAACATTTGAAATGTTAAATCAGGAAATAAGTAAACAATTAAGAGTAGATGAGAATTTTGATATTGTCGTAAAACCATTATATATACAAGGCATTCGGATGAACTTATATTTTGTGGATGGATTTGTGAAAGATGAAATAATGGAGCGAATGATATCTTTTCTATTAGCACAAAATATCAAAGATACGATTAACACAATGGATATTCAGGGATTCTGTGATCATTGCTTAACATATCTGGAAGTTGATGTGCAAAGTGATATAGCTAAGATGATTACTTCTATCTTGAGTGGAAGCTCTTTGCTAGTAGTAGAAGGATATAACGAAGGAATCGTTATTGACGCTAGAACATATCCAGTAAGAAGCATGGATGAGCCAGAAGATGATCGTGTGCTTAGAGGAAGTCGTGATGGCTTTGTGGAAACCTTGATATTTAATACAGCATTGATAAGAAGAAGAATTCGTGATCCTCGCTTACGTATGGAGTATCATAGTGTGGGAACAAAAAGCAAAACCGATCTAGTAATATGTTATATGGAAGAAATCGCTGATGAGTCTTTAGTGAAAATGATTCAAAAGTCGATATCAGAAATACAGGTGGAAGCGTTAAGTATGGCTCAGGAAAGCTTAGCAGAAGCATTGGTACAGCACTCATGGTTCAATCCATTTCCAAAAGTCCGTTATACGGAGCGACCAGATACGGCAAGCAGTAATCTATTGGAAGGGAAAGTAATTCTGCTGATGGATAACTCGCCAAGTGTACTAATCTTGCCAACTAGTTTCTTTGATTTTGTACAAGAAGCACAGGATTATTATCTTCCTCCTCTAATCGGAAATTATTTTCGAATAGAGAGAATCATTGTTTTTTTCCTAACGTTGTTTGTAACTCCTGTCTGGTATTATTTTAATTGTAATCCACAGCTAGCACCTGATTGGTTAAGATTTTCATTGATATCGGATACGATGAATCTTCCTGTATTATTACAGCTATTGATTTTAGAATTTGGGATTGATGCGATAAAACTGGCATCTATGAATACACCAAGCTCTTTGAATGGATCATTTAGTATCATAGGAGCTTTGATCCTAGGTGATTTCGCAGTACAGGCAGGCTGGTTTGCCGGAGAAATTATATTATATATGGCATTTGTAGCATTAGCTAACTTTATTCAGCCTAGCTATGAACTAGGCTATGCGATAAAATTTATGCGTATGATGTTACTGGTGCTAGTTGGTCTTTTCCCATCTTGGGGATTATATATTGGATTAGTATTTGTATTGATTATTGTGATTCGTAATAAAACAATTACGAATACATCTTATTTTTATCCATTAATTCCATTCTCTTATCGTGATTTAAAAAAGATCTTTGTGAGAAAAAAATTACGTTCATGATGATTTAAGGCTTGTATGTATTTTAAAATATGTTACCATTAGCATGGAAGAGGCGAATGGTAATGGATATGAAAAAAATAATTGAAAATGCATATAAAGCACATATTATGGAATTATTATTGATGCCGGCATTACTGTACACTTATGATTTAGGTAGTTTTGCCTATTGGGTAGTTCTAATTTTATTTGATCAATATATTTTAAGACATGAAAATATATTGGAAATGCTGATGGTCTTTCAGGAAGAATCATGTAAGCAGGAAATAAAAAAAATAGTGATATTAGAAATTTGTATGTTGGTTTGTCTAGTAATTACTTTTTTAAAAAACTGGCGAGTGGGTGTCATTTATGTGATTAATGATTTAATTTTAATGATTGCGGAAGCTGCTAGTTATGGAAAACAAAAGAAAAACTAATGGAAGAAGATGAATATAAGGACAATTGTTCTTATATTTTTTTTGTTGGAAAACATTGTTGTTTGATAGTGTACATGATTTGTGAACAAATTGTCACATGTGTATGAAAATAGTTGCACTTATAAATAAGTTGTCATTAGTTTTCATAAAACAAATGAATAATTTTCATGAAAATGAAAAAGAAATTTCTGATTTTGTGTGAAAAATCAAGAAAAAATATTGTAATTCAATGTGAAATAGTTTATAATTATGCACATATCAGGAATGATAGGAGGGAAAGGATATGAAAAAAGGATTTGCTGCACTTCTAGTAGGTGCAATGGCCTTAACAACCGTTGGTTGTTCAAGCGGATCTGGTGGTGGATCCCAATCAAAAGACAATACCTTCACTGTTGGTATTAATCAGGAACTTTCAGGTGTATTCTCACCACTTTATTATCAGTCATCTTATGATGGTGATGTCATCAACTTGGTTTATCAATCATTGTTGAAATATGATGTAAACAGTGAACTACAGCCAGAGTTGGCAGCTGAAATGCCAACTGTAAGTGAAGATGGATTAACTTACACATTCAAACTTAAAGAAGGAGTTACTTTCTCAGATGGTACTCCACTAACATCTTCTGATGTTAAGTACACATTTACTGTAATTGCTGACCCAACTTACAGTGGACGTATGACAGCAAATGCAGAAAACATTGTTGGATATGAAGAATATCATAGTGGAGATGCTACAGAATTAACAGGTATCGAAACACCAGATGATACTACAGTAATTTTCCACATTAAAGAACCTCAGATCGATGCTATTAACAACTTTGGTGGAATGTCAATCTGCTCTGATGAACAATTCGAATACACAAAAGGTAATACAGAAGAAATCGAAAGCAATACAGATAAACCTATCGGTTCAGGACCATATGTTCTAAACAAATATGATAAAGCTACTGGTGCTTCATTAGTTAAAAATGAAAAATTTACTGGTGAAGGAGATTATGCAGTAGAAAATATCATCATTAAGAAAACAGATGCTGCTACTGAATTTGATGAATTAGCAAATGGTACAGTTGACTTATTGCCAGGACAGATTGAACAGAACAAAATCGGTCCAGCAAGCTTAAATGATAGCTTAACTTACAATGCATATACTCGTGCTGGTGTTGGTTTCGTAGGATTTAATGCTGCTGAAGGTTCTACTGCTGATGTAGCTGTTCGTCAAGCTCTTGCTTATGCAACAGATCGTCAGACGTTCGTAGAGAACTTCTATGCATTTGATGAAGCTAGCGATGAAATGAAAGAACAGGTATTAGGTTATGTACCACAGGCTTACTGGAATCCAGCAAGTACAACTATGGGTGCTTATGTAAGAGGAGAACAGGAAATTAAAGGTTTAGTTGAATATACTTATGATCTTGACAAAGCTAATCAGATTCTTGATGATGCTGGATGGGTTAAAGGTAGTGATGGTATCCGTTCAAAAGATGGAGAAAGATTAGTTGTTAAGTTCATGGCTTCAGCAGAAAACTCTGTATTGGATACATTATTACCAATGGTACAGAAATCTTGGAAAGAAATCGGTGTTGATGTTCAGACTACAACATTAGACTTCAATACTGTATTATCTACATTAACAGATGATTCTAAATTAGGTGAATGGAGTTGTTTCTTCTTAGCAACTGGTTATACTGGTGTTGCTGATACAGATGCAAACTTAAACTATGGTAGTGATCAGGATGGTAAACCATATAGTGATAACTACTCTCGTGTTGTAGATGAAGAATTAAATGGATACCTAAATGCAGGTTATAAGACTGCAGATGCAAAAGTATCTGAAGAAGCTTATCTAAAAGCTATGATTCGTGCTAACGAATTGGTTCCATATCTTCCATTATATGGAAATCAATATTTCGACCTTTATAATACTCGTGTTAAAGGATTAGAAACTGGGCCAGTTCACACTTGGTCTCTGGCAATGGATAAAGTTACTTTAGAATAATAAAGTAAGTAATTTACTATTGCGAATTCATAGTAATAGAAGTATACTAAATAAACATAGGGGCAAGCCGTCATGACTTGCTCTTATGTGTTGTTGGAATAAGTAAAGAAAGGAGGAAAATTGCATGCTGAAATATATAGTAAAACGTATCATTGCTTTGATTCCAGTTTTGTTTATCATTTCAATTGTAATTTTCGGAACAGTAAAAGCAATGCCAGGGGATGAGGTCACTGCTTATTTTGGACCAGGAGCTCGTGTTACTGAAGAGCGTAAAGCGGAAGTTCGTAAACAGTTAGGATTAGACAAATCAGTACCTGAACAATATGTTCGTTGGGTTGGACGTGCATTAACAGGTGACTTAGGACAAAGCAGTACTATGCGTAGACCAGTTGGTGATATTATTGGACAATATGTATGGAATACATTTTATTTAAATGCACTATCACTAATTGTTGCTTTGGTATTTGCGATACCTATCGGAATTAAACAAGCAGTAAAGAAAGGTACAGTATTTGATAACTTTTGGACAGTCTTCTCACTGTTAGGAATTAGTGTACCAACATTCTTCTTCGCATTACTATTAATTTATTATATTGCGTTGAATATTCCAGGTATGCCGATTAACGGTATGCAGGATCCTATGTTGGCTTCATTTGGATATAGTAATACAATGCAAATGATATCAGATATTGCCATTCATTCCATTTTACCAGTAACGGTATTAGCATTTAGTTCTTTTGCGTCTTTCTCTCGCTATGTTCGTAACTCTATGGTTGAAGTAATTAATATGGATTACATTCGAACAGCGAGATCAAAAGGTTTAAAGGAAAAAACAGTTATTTATCGACATGCATTTAAAAATGCCCAAATTCCATTAGTTACATTATTAGGTATGTATATTCCATCATTATTTAGTGGTGCAGTAGTATTGGAAACAGTATTTACTTGGCCAGGAATTGGAAATATCTTGATTAACGCAATTACTCAGCGTGATACTTCATTAGTTAGTGCATGCCTTGTATTTAGTGCAATTTTGATGGTACTAGGTAACTTGTTGGCAGATGTTTGTTATTCACTGGTAGATCCACGTATTAAGGTAGAATAGGAGGGACGAAAATGGCAAAGAAAAATGAAGTAGTATTAGATACAGGTGAAAAAATCGAATCCATTGGTCCTTGGCGAATTGCCTTAAGAAAGTTTATGGCTAATAAAGTTGCTGTTGCAGGTTTGATTATATTTGTTTTGATTGTATTATCTGTAATTTTTGTGCCAATGATTATGGGAATAGATGTTTATGATCTTGACCTTACACAGTCAAATCAGGCACCAAGTGCAGCACACTGGCTTGGAACAGATGATCAGGGTCGTGATTGTTTGTATCGTCTTTTCTTAGGTGGGCGTATTTCAATTTTAGTTGGGGTTATTGCTGCATTAATTACTGTAATTCTAGGATGTATCGTAGGTGGAATTGCAGGTTATTATGGTGGTGTTGTAGATAATTTATTGATGCGTTTTTGTGAAATCATATATTCTCTACCATTTACTCCAATGATCATTGCAGTATCTGCAGCTATGTTATGGGTACCAGCAAGTCAAAAAATGTACACAGTTGCATTTTTGATTGGTGCGTTATCTTGGCCAGGATTAGCTCGTCTAGTTCGTGGGCAGATTCTAACATTGCGTGAACAAGAATTTATGCAGGCTTGTGAAGCATTAGGATTTAGTGATTTTTCTAAAATTTTCCGTCATTTGTTGCCTAACGTATTATCTTTAGTTATCGTTAATGCAACATTACAGATGGCTAGTGCAATTCTAACAGAAGCAGGTCTTTCATTCTTAGGTATGGGTGTTCAGACTCCAATTCCATCTTGGGGTAACTTAATGAACTTAGCTCGTGATTCACAGGTATTTAAGAACTTCCCTTGGGAATGGATACCTGCCGGTATTATGTGTCTATTGACCGTTGTATCAATTAACTTGGTTGGAGAAGGTCTTCGTGATGCCTTTGATCCAAAAGAATTGAATTAGAGGTGAGAGCAAATGTCAGTTAATAAAAAAATATTACGTGTAGAAGACCTTCGCGTTTACTTTGAAACGAAGAAAGGTGTTTCTAAAGCTGTTGATGGAAATAACTTTACCATGTACGAAAACGAAACACTTGCAATTGTAGGTGAATCAGGTTGTGGTAAAAGTGTTACAGCCATGTCTATTCTGAATTTAGTTTCTAAACCAGGTAAGATTATGGAAGGTTCTAAAATCATGTATATGGGTGATAGCGAACGTGATGAAGATGGTATTAATCTAGCGACAGCTACAGATGCTCAGATTCGTGATGTTCGTGGTAACGGTATTTCTATGATTTTCCAAGAACCTATGACTTCTTTAAATCCAGTATTTACTGTTGGAAAACAGATTACTGAGAATATCTTACTGCATGAAAAAGTTTCAAAAGAAGAGGCTGATAATCGTGCAAAAGAATTATTAAAAATGGTTGGTATTTCTAGACCAGATAAAGTATTTGAAAACTATCCTCACCAGTTATCTGGTGGTATGTGTCAGCGTGTTATGATTGCCATGGCGTTATCATGTAATCCTAAATTATTGATTGCTGATGAGCCAACAACTGCACTTGACGTAACAATTCAGGCTCAGATTCTTTCATTGATGAATGAATTGAAAGAGAAAACTGGAACGTCAATCATGCTGATTACTCATGACTTGGGTGTTGTTGCTCAGGTTGCTGATTATGTAAATGTAATGTATGCAGGAAAAGTTGTTGAACGTGCTGCTGTTGATGAATTGTTTGAAAATCCAAAACATCCATATACAATTGGATTAATGAGAAGTATGCCATCATTGGCTACAGATAATGAGCGTTTGAATGTTATTGAAGGAAGCGTACCAAACCCATTATATTTGCCAAAAGGCTGCTACTTTGCAGATCGTTGTCCAAATGCAATGGAAAAATGTAGACAATCACAGCCAGGCAGTGTGAAAATCAAGTCAAGACATCATGTTTCTTGTTTCTTGTATGAAGATGGCAACATTGACAATACTGCTGCACAGGAGGTTTAAAATATGGAAAAAAAGAAAATTCTTGAAGTCCGTGATCTGAAAAAATATTTCCCTCTTGGAAAAGGTAAAGTAACAGAAGGAAAGCCATGTGTAAAAGCAGTAGATGGTGTTAGCTTTGATTTATATGAAGGTGAAACACTAGGATTAGTAGGTGAATCTGGTTGTGGTAAATCTACTTTAGGAAGAACTATTCTACGTCTTCATGAACCAACAAGTGGTTCTGTAGTTTTCGAGGGTGAAGAAATTCTTGGAAAAAGCCGTAAAGAAATGCGTAAATTACGTGAAAAAATGCAGTTTATTTTCCAGGATCCATATAGTTCATTAAATCCACGTATGAACGTATTTAATATCCTTAGTGAACCATTGATTGCACATAAAATCTATAAAAGAGGTCCTGAATTAGAAGAATACATTAAAAATCTAATGGATAAATGTGGTCTTCCAAGTTATTACTGCTATCGTTATCCACATCAGTTCTCTGGTGGACAAAGACAACGTATCGGTATTGCACGTTCATTGGCATTAAATCCAAAATTTATCATTTGTGATGAGCCAGTAAGTGCACTTGATGTTTCTATTCAGTCACAGATTATTAACTTAATGAAAGATTTACAGGAAGAAAATAATATTTCTTATATCTTTATTTCTCACGATTTAAGTGTTGTAAGACATATTTCTGATCGTGTTGGGGTTATGTATTTAGGTAGTATGGTTGAGTTAGCAGATAAAAATGAAATCTATGCTAACCCTCAGCATCCATATACACAGGCATTAATGGCTGCAATCCCTATTCCTGATCCTAAAAAGAAAACGCAAATGCATGCCATTAAAGGTGAAATCCCAAGTAATGTAAACACACCAAGCGGATGTAAATTCCATCCTCGTTGTCCTTATGCAAAAGATATATGTAAGACTAAGGAACCAGAGAGAAAAGAAGTACGTCCAGGACATTTTGTATTATGTCATTTTGGCGGGGAATTCTAACGTGAAGGATTCAAAGTTTAAGTCAATTTTAAAGAAAAAAGAAGTACAAGAAGGTAAAGAAGATAGACTAGAAAAAAATGATTTTTTAGCGTTACTATTAGCAGCTATTTCAGTATTTTTTCCCATCCTCCTATTATTCTGTATAGGTTTGGCTGTCTTTATTTATTTGTTTGTTGTTTTCTTTAGTTAATCTAATTATAATTTTAAAGGAGCTTGTGCTCCTTTTTCTATGTTAGGATGAAAAAAAGATTTCATACTCTATTTAGATAATAGAATGTGAAATCTTTTTATTGCGAAGCGAATACCACGTACTATGTGCGTGGTGTCAGATCTTTTAGTGATAAAAAAACAATCTCCTTTGCTATATAATGAAGATGGCAGGGCAGCCGTCTAAAATAGCAAAGGAGGATTGTCATATGAATGACAAAAATAGTTTAGCACATACGACGTATAGGTGCAAATATCATATCGTAATATTACCGAAATATAGAAGAATGGTAATATATAACAAATTAAGAAGAGATATAGGACAGATATTGCGGATGCTGATTGAACGAAAACCAGGATGCAAATTATTGGAAGCAGAAGCTTGTCCTGATCATATACATATGTTGGTGGAGATACCGCCAAAATATTCAGTAGCTCAATTTATGGGATATTTGAAAAGCAAATCAACACTCATGATATTTGAAAGACATGCAAATATGAAATACAAATTTGGCAACAGAAAGTTCTGGGCAAGAGGATATTTTGTAGATACAGTAGGAAAGAAAGAAAAGGCAATAAGGGAATATATCCAAAACCAGTTGCAGGAAGATAAGCTATCGGATCAAATGAGTATGAAGGAATTTATTGACCCGTTTACGGGTGAGCCGGTGAAATAAAACGATAAAAAAGCCTCTTTAAGAGGCAGTTAGAGAAAGCGTTGCGGCTGTCAGGCCTCAGTGGTCGAAGGACCACGCGCAACAATATGCTCTTATAGGGCGAGTCCATACCACCAGTTTACTGGTGGTTATGATGTGTTTTGTTAGTTACTTTACATTGAACTGTGGTAGATATTGTTTATGAGCCTTTAAGAGCTCATCTACGACGATATTTGCAAGAGTATCACTTGGACATAGAGGATTTAGATTTAAGGCTGCTACAGCCTTTTCTCGGCTTCCTTCAACGGCTGCCTCTACTACCAAACGTTCAAATGTTTTAATCATATGAATATATCCGATAATTGGAAGCTTCAGATTACCAGTTACAATTGGTTGAGGACCAGCAGAAGTAATACGACATGCAACTTCAACAGCACTTTCAGTGGGAAGATCTAAAATCGCCCCGTTATTTCTTACATCAACATATTGAATATCGCCTGTATTGTTGTAGATGCTATGAATAAGATTACATGCAGCATCAGAATATTTAGCACCACCTCGTTTAGCTAATTGTTCAGGCTTTTTGTCTAGTTCTTTTTTACTGTATAATGCGAATAATTCTTTTTCTGTTTCGCTTACCACTTCTCCACGGACTGTGCCTGTGTTTAATTGCTGAAGTTCTTCTTCTAACTGCTCTTTAGTGAAAAAATAATAATTATGATAAGGACATGGAATTGCCTGTAAACCTTTTATAAATGATGGAGAATAAGGTAAAGATACGAAGTTCTTCATTTGTATAGTATCTTCCTCCTTTAAATGAGCATATAGATGCAGGAGTTTATCAAAACATGATTTTCCATTCACAAAAACATTGGTCGCAAAGATAAAATGATTTACTCCTTGAATTTCCATAGTTACATCTTCTTCTTTGGCATTTAACATATTTGCAAAGCCAGAAACCATATTTACTGGTACATTGCATAAACCGATGGCTTTTTTAAAGTTAGTATAGCGAAGTATTGCTTCAGTAATAATACCTGCAGGATTAGTGAAATTAATGAGCCATGCATCAGGACATAGTTCCTGCATATCTTTTACTATATCTAAAATAACAGGGATTGTACGGAAAGCTTTAAACATACCTCCAGCACCATTTGTTTCTTGTCCTATCATTCCATGCTGTAAAGGAATACGTTCATCTAATATACGTGCTTGTAGGCGTCCTACACGCATTTGAGTAGTTACAAAATCTGCATCTTTTAAAGCTTCTCTACGATCATAGCTTAAAATGATTTTCATAGGTAGATTAGCTTTTTTTACCATTCGTTTAGCTAGAGCACCTACAATTTCTAATTTTTCTCTTCCTTCTTCAATATCCACTAGCCATAATTCCGATATAGGTAAAGAATTGTAACGATTAATAAATCCTTCTACAAGTTCTGGAGTATAACTGCTACCTCCGCCAATTGTAACAATTTTTAGACTTTTTTTCTCCATAATTAAGATCTCCTTTTTAAATGTATAAATATGTAAATATGATTATATGGTCTATACCATAATAACATGAAAAGTTTAGAGTGTCTATGTATATTTTTTGATTGTGATGCTTTAATTGATGCTAGTAGACACGAATTTAAAGAATAATTTATCATATAATTTAATGTAAACGCTTTAAATATTTGTTATATTAAATATTTTTTTGAAAAGAAATAAAAGAAAACGGTTGCAAAAAGTGAAATAAAATGGTGCAGTTAACATACAAGTGGTATATACCATAAGAAAGGAGGGATGGAAAATGCTAAATATTGTACTCGTTTGTTCTGCTGGTATGTCGACTAGTCTTATGGTAAACAAAATGAAGCAATCTGCACTGGAAAAAGGAATAGAAGCAGAAATATGGGCTGTTGCAGATGCTGAAGCTGTTAATCAGGTTGACAAGGCAGATATTCTTATGTTAGGGCCGCAAGTTCGCTTTCTGCAATCTAAGATGAAAAAGATTGCGAAAGGTAAGCCAGTGGAAGTAATTGACATGAAGTCTTATGGTACTATGAATGGTGCACTTGTTTTAGAACAGGCAATTGCGGCTTTAAACAAAAAAGAATGAATAATCTATAATGTAAGGAAGATTGGGAAATTGTATTTTATACAATGATGAAAGGAAAATATTATGAATAAATTTATGAACTGGATGGAAGAACATTTTATGCCAGTTGCTGCAAAAATAGGCAGTCAACGACATTTGGTGGCAATTCGTGATGGGTTTATCTCAATTATGCCAATTACAATGGTTGGTAGTATTGCAGTTTTATTAAATGTATTCTTCCGAGATTTACCAAATACATGGTTTGGAGAAGGTAATGCATTTGTAGCGTCAATGACCAATTTGATTGCGGTTAATGGTAATGTCTATTTTGGTTCAATCGTAATCTTAGGTATGGTATTTACGTTCGCGCTTGGATATCATATTGCGAAGTCATATGATGTAAATCCGGTTGCAGGTGGAGTAATTGCTTTTGCTTCTGTTGTAACTTGTATGAATCAGAGTGCAGTCTTTGATTTTACTTTAGGTGGTGTTGATGTTGCTGCACTTGATACGTTGAAAGACTTGGGACTTAATGTTGCATTGAATAATGATAACAGTGCAATTTTACTGCAAGGTGTTGGTGCTTGGGGATATCTAGGAAGTGCTTATACGGGAGCTACTGGATTATTTACTTGTCTGATTGTTGGTTTCTTATCTACTATGATTTATGTTAAATTAATGCTTAAGAAAATCACAATTAAATTACCAGATTCTGTACCTCCAGCTGTTAGCAATGCGTTTGCGGCAATTATTCCAGGTGTTATAGCTATTTATACATTTGCAATTATTACACAAATCTGTTTAGTTACTACTGGAACATATCCAAATGATTTAATTGTAAGATGGATACAAGCTCCACTTCTAAGTATGTCACAAGGTTTCTTTAGTGTAATGCTGGTTGTATTCTTAGTACAGTTATTCTGGTTCTTTGGATTACATGGATCCAATGTTATGGCACCTATCATTGAAGGTGTTTATACAACGGCATTACTAAATAATTTAGAGGTTTGGAATAAGACAGGCTCTACTGCAGAAATGAAATATTATTGGACACGTGGTTCCTTTGATGCATATGCTCAGATGGGCGGATCTGGTGTTACACTGGGCTTATTGATCGCAATCTTCTTATTTTCTAAACGAGATGATACTCGAGCGGTCGCAAAGTTATCTGCTCCTATGGGAATCTTTAATATCAATGAACCGGTTGTCTTTGGAATGCCAATCGTGTTAAATCCAATCTATATGATTCCATGGCTCATTGTTCCACCAATATTAGCAGCTATTGCTTATGGATTAACTGCAGCAGGAATAATTCCTCCAGTTTATGTTCAGGTTCCATGGATCATGCCAGTTGGTATTTATGCATTCCTTGGTACAGGCGGAAATTTATTAGCAGCAGGAGTCGCATTACTAAATCTGTTTATTTCATTCTTGATTTGGACTCCGTTTGTTATGTTGGCAAATCGTGTTCAAGACAAAGAATTGTCAAACAGTTAACTATTCGTTTATTGGCAGGTGGGATAGTCCTCCTGCCTTTCATAATTGTTAATACCACGTGCTATGCGCGTGGTCAGGGTTTCACTGAAAGAAAAAAACACCTCATGATATAATACTGATGAT
>URYK01000011.1 GCA_900552125.1 uncultured Solobacterium sp.
TGTGAAAATGCAGGTTACCCGCAACTAGACGGAAAGACCCCATGGAGCTTTACTGTAGCTTGGTATTGAACTTTGGTCATGCATGTACAGGATAGGTGGGAGACGAAGAGACGCGTACGCCAGTATGCGAGGAGTCGCCGTTGGGATACCACTCTTGTGTGATCGGAGTTCTAACCTGGTCCCCTGAATCGGGGATGGGGAGAGTGCCAGGTGGGCAGTTTGACTGGGGCGGTCGCCTCCCAAAGAGTAACGGAGGCGCCCAAAGGTACGCTCAGATTGGATGGAAACCAATCGGCGAGTGCAAATGCAGAAGCGTGCTTGACTGTGAGAGCAACAACTCGAACAGGGACGAAAGTCGGGATTAGTGATCCGGCGGTGCCGAATGGAAGGGCCGTCGCTCAACGGATAAAAGCTACCCTGGGGATAACAGGCTGATCTCCCCCAAGAGTCCACATCGACGGGGAGGTTTGGCACCTCGATGTCGGCTCATCGCATCCTGGGGCTGAAGTAGGTCCCAAGGGTTGGGCTGTTCGCCCATTAAAGCGGTACGCGAGCTGGGTTCAGAACGTCGTGAGACAGTTCGGTCCCTATCTGTTGTGGGCGTTGGAGATCTGAGGAGAGCTGTCCTTAGTACGAGAGGACCGGGATGGACCTACCGCTGGTGCACCAGTTGTTCCGCCAGGAGCATAGCTGGGTAGCTAAGTAGGGAAGGGATAAGCGCTGAAAGCATCTAAGCGCGAAGCCTACTCCAAGATGAGATCTCCCAATCGTAAAACGAAGTAAGACCCCTTGAAGACGACGAGGTAGATAGGTCAGAGATGGAAGTGCAGCGATGCATGGAGTTGACTGATACTAATAGGTCGAGGGCTTAATCATAAAAGGTCGACTGTTATTCAGTTTTGAGGGAAGGTTCTCTCAAGGATCTGGTGGCGATGGCGAAGTGGACACACCTGTTCTCATCCCGAACACAGAAGTTAAGCACTTCAGCGGCGACAATATCTGGACGAGCTCCAGTGAAGATAGCACGCTGCCAGGTGATCAGGCTCATCTCTGATGAGCCTTTTTTTATAAGAATGTGTTCATATAGTATGAATGCATGATATAATGGTTATCAAGGAAAAGAATAGGTGGTAATTATGAAACAAAAAGTATTATTAGGTTTATCTGGAGGAGTAGATTCTGCAGTGGCGGCATATTTATTAAAGGAACAGGGCTATGATGTTACCTGTGCTTTTATGCGTAATTGGGACTCTTTTGCGAATAATGATATTTTAGGGAATCCAACGATTCAAGATGATGTGTGCCCACAGGAACAGGATTATTTAGATGCGAAAGCTGTTGCGGATGCCTTAGAATTACCTTTATTAAGAGTAGATTTTGTAAAGGAATACTGGGATAATGTTTTTACTTATTTCCTTGATGAATATAGTAAAGGAAGAACACCAAATCCTGATATTTTATGCAATAAATATATTAAATTTGATGCTTTTATGGAATATGCAAAGAAACTAGGATTTGACACTTTAGCTACTGGACATTATGCACAGGTTAGACATGAAAGTGATCATTCATATATGCTTCGTGGTGCTGATAACAATAAAGATCAGACTTATTTTCTTTGTCAGGTTTCTCAAGATGCTTTGCGACATACTATTTTTCCGATTGGGCATTTAAATAAGCATGAAGTTCGTGAAATTGCGGAACGTATGAACCTTAAAAGTGTAGCAGAAAAGAAAGACTCTACAGGAATTTGTTTTATTGGAGAAAGAAATTTCCGTGAATTTTTACAAAACTATCTGCCTAGTAAAGATGGTGACATTGTTGATATAGAAACTCTTGAAGTTGTCGGTCGTCATGCTGGAGTACTTTATTATACAATTGGTCAACGTAAAGGGTTAGGAATTGGTGGTAATAAAGGCCCATGGTTTGTAGTTGGGAAAGATGTAAAAAAGAATATTTTATATGTCACTAATGGAAGTGAAAGTGAATGGCTATTCTCTGACAGCTGTATAGTCTCAGGTGTTAATTGGTTAGATCGTACCCGTCCTAAAGGTGACTATAAATGTACTGCTAAATTTCGATATCGTCAGAAGGATAATGATGTAACAATTCGCTTTATCGATGAGACTACAGTCTTTGTTCGTTATCCGCAATTGGTTAGCTCTGTAACTTCTGGTCAGGAAGCAGTCTTTTATCAGGATGAAGTTTGTTTAGGCGGGGGTGTGATAGAAGATGTATTTAAAGATGGAAATAGTCTTCAACACCGTATACTTAGGAGAGTAGATAATGGTAAAAAATAAAAACATTCATTTGTCTATAGGACGAATGTGCGGATTACTGCTTCATTATTTTTTAGGTTATCTTTTCTTTTATCAGATAATTGCGACTAAAATAACATTAACAATTGACCCTTCTGCAACTATTTTATTACCATCTGTACAGCTAGTGACATATCTTTTTACGACAATAGCTGCGGTTTATCTTGCATGGCCTGTTGTCAAGAGTTCCTTTTTCTATTTTAAAGAAAACGCAGTAAAAAATTTTAGGTTTGCTATATACCTCGTTTTGTTTATTTTATTCTTAAATATTCTTTTATCTTTGTGTATATCATTATCGACAAGCACTTCGCAAAGCGAAAATCAGGCTCTAATTCAGGAAGCGAGTATCAGATTACCGCTTATGACCATTTTATCAACATGTTTTTTTGCGCCAATTATTGAGGAATCGGTTTTTCGCTGTGGAGTATTTGCTTGTTTGCGGGGACGGTGGAATTTTGTTTTTTCAGCTTTATTGAGTAGTCTGCTTTTTGGATCCATACATATCATGGATTCTTTATTTTCAGGAAATTTTGTAGATGTCAGTTATGTAATAGTGTATGCGGGCATAGGATTCGTATTGGCTTATGGATATGAAAAAAGTTCATCTGTATTTGTCCCTTGTATTGCCCATGCATTAAATAATCTAATATCTATTATTCTGATGTTTATATAAAGTAGAGGTGTTTAAATGGAAGAGGAAATCGTTTTAAAAGCTAAATTGCTTTTTGTTGTGTTTCGTAATGATTCCAATGGTTATACAGTAGCAAAGTTTGTGACATATGATGCTAATGAAGAAGATTTCACTGCGACTGGTTATTTTGGTGAGTTGCATGAGGATGTTATTTATAAGCTTTATGGAGATTATGTTGATCATCCAAGATATGGTATGCAGTTTCAGGTTAAACAATATGAGAAAATGATGCCAAATGATGAAAGCAGTCTGGTACGTTTTTTTTCGAGTTCATTATTTCCAGGAATCGGTAAACAGACGGCACAGGCAATTGTGGATGCATTGGGAGAAGATGCAGTACAGCTTATTAAAGATAACCATGATATATTAAAAGATATTCCTGTGTTAAATGAACGTAAACGCATTAGTATCATACAAGGAATTATGGAACATGATGATTTAGATGATTCTGTGGTTTTCTTCACGCGAATGGGAATAAGTGTAAAAACGATTATGAAATTAGAGGCGATATATGGAGAGACTGCTGTTTCTGTTGTGAAACAGAATCCTTATCGATTAGTAGAAGATGTTGAGGGGATTGGGTTTAAAACAGCGGATAAAATCGCGAAGTCTTTAAATTTTGAAGATGATCATCCTTATCGAATAAAAGCTGCAATTTTAGCTATGATATTGGATATTTGCATGCAAAGCGGTGATACTTACATTACGATAGAACAGTTGCAGAGACGTTTTTACAAAGCATTTGATCGCAGTATAGCATTAGATACTTATTTGGATAACTTACAGATGGAAAGAAACATTATCATAGAAGATGAGAGAATATATCATCATACACAATATGACGCGCAAAATGGAATCGCTATGTTTCTTAGTGAATTTCCTACCCTAAATGAGAAGAATGAAGTTTTTGATGAAGAAGATATTTCTATCTTAGAAGATAAGTTTCATATTACTTATGAAGAGAAACAGCGTAAAGCAATTACCAGTTTTTTTAAAGAATCATTTATGATACTTACTGGTGGACCGGGCACAGGAAAAACGACAATTGTGAAAGGGGTTTTAGAGCTTTATAAGCATTATTTTCCAAATGATACTATTGCTTTATGTGCTCCAACAGGGCGTGCCGCAAAGCGTTTAAGTCAATTAAGTGATGCTAAGGCATCTACGATACATTCATTATTGAAATGGGATTTAGAAACAAATACGTTTTTAGTTAATAAAGAAGAACCAATTGATGCCGATTTATTAATTATTGATGAGTTTTCTATGGTAGATCAGTGGCTGTTCTATAATTTACTGCAGGCTTGTGGGAAAATAAAAAAAATATTGATCATTGGAGATGAAGATCAGCTTCCAAGTGTTGGCTGTGGCAGTGTATTGAGAGATTTGATTGAGAGTAATTGTTTTCCTATCGTTCGTTTGAATAAGATATTTCGTCAAAGTGAAGGTAGTGATGTGATTACACTTGCTCATCAGATTCGTGAAGGGAATGCGGATATCTTAGATAATGCAAAAGATGTAGCTTTTTTTGAATGTGCTAATTATGAGGTGAAAGATCTTGTTGTCAGCATTGTTTATAATGCATTAGAAAAAGGATATGATGTAAAAGATATTCAAGTATTGGCACCGATGTATGGTGGTGTAGCAGGCATAGATGCATTAAATAACGCTTTGCAGAAAATGATGAATCCAGCTGATGAATATAAAAAAGAAGTAAAAGTAGGATATCGTTTGTTTCGAGAGCATGATAAGATTCTGCAATTAAAGAATCAGCCGGATGATGAAGTATTTAACGGTGATATTGGAGAAATTATTGACATACAGCACTCAGAAGATAATGTCTTTCAGAAAAATTGTATTCTTGCGGATTTCGATGGTGTTGAAGTTGAATATAGTGGTGAGCAGATTTACAATATTACTCATGCATATGCAACTTCGATTCATAAAGCACAGGGAAGTGAGTATGCAATTGTCATAATGCCTGTAGTAAGTGATTATCGATATATGCTACAGAAACGTTTGTTATATACGGGAGTTACTAGAGCTCGAAACAGCTTAGTTTTATTAGGAGAAAAAGAAGTTTTCTTGAAATCACTTAAAGTAGAAGATCGTCATGTTAGAAAAAGTACATTAAAAGAGAAAATAATAGAACTTATGGGATAATGTTTATAAGCTTGTTCATACTATTCCTGATAGGAGTGATACTATGAACAAATGTATACTATGCGCCTGTTTAGGCGTGGCTGTTGGATTGTATATCGGATATAGCCAGGAAGAAAGCATTGATGATTTTTATCGTAATTCTAAAAAAAGAAAGAAAAAAATGATGAAAAAAATGCATAAGACCTATGATCATGTTTGTGATTGTATGGACTTGGATTAACCCCTTGGGGTTTTTCTTTTATGAAAATACAACATTTTTTTGATATAGTTCATGATAAAAGTCAGAAATTGTTTACTCCATTACTACTTGTATTAATTATTGTTGTGTTACTAAAACAGCTACAGCTTTATGATTGGATACAAAATATTTATGCAAGCTGTTTACCGATTGGGATAGGAGTAGGGATAGCATTTCTATTTCAGCCTTTGATTGATCGTCTTCAGCAACATGTCTCAGCAAAAATATCTGTAATGATCGTTTATATAGGATTTGCGATTATATTAGGCTTTATGTTTTTTAGTCTAGTGCCTATTATTTATTATCAGATATCTGATTTATCTGCTATTTTACCAAAGTGGATTGAGTATTTAGAAGCTTTTTTAGATAAGCATCATATTGCAATTCAGGATATTGATCAGTGGAAACAAACATATTTTAAGCAAGGATATGAGCTGGTACTCACATCTTTAATGAGTACATTTGAAAGTGTTACTAGTTATGGTATTGCTTATATTACAGCGTTTTTTATCTCGATTGATGTTGATTTCTGGAAAAGAACTGTAAAAAAAACCTTAAAGAATGTTCATCAATTTTCCACCTTTTATAAAACTATGAGCACCATTGTATATCAATATTTAATAGGAACATTAATTGATATGATGTTTATTGTGATAAGTGTGGGTATTATACTTTGGATTTTTGAATTTCCTAATGCTTTACTATATGCTGTTCTCATGGCTTTGCTAAATCTATTTCCTTATATTGGGGCAACTATTGGTTTAATTATAATTTTATTAATTGCTGCATTAAGTTATCCGACTTTTCCATTTACTTTAGCAATTCTTCTTTGGGTCATACAGCAGATTGAAGCAAATTTTATTCAGCCGATGATTTTTCATCATACGATGCATGTACGTCCTATATTAACTTTTATCTTTTTGTTTATTTCTGAAGCTGTTTTAGGTATTCCTGGAATTATCTTATCCCCCATTTTTGCGGCAATTGCACAGATTGGCTTTCGTAGCTGGCTGCATGCAAAAACAAGTGATCAGGTAGGTAAATGGGAAGATATATGGCAGGATTTTGATGAAGCTATACGACAGGAAGAATATAAATAAAAGATTTGCACTGTGAGTTGGATTTTGTTATAATAAAGACGTTGTTACAGAATGATGAAAAAGAGGAGTACATAATGGTAGCCATAGTAGAGAGAAAGCGGCTGGTGAAAGCTTTCATGGTGAGTTATGGAAGCTGCTTTGGAATTCTGCGTGTATCTGGCGTTAACAGAGTAATTAAGTGTACCTATTTTAAATATATAAATAGGTGAACTGGGATGGTACCGCGTATGTAATACGTTCCTGGATTAGGAACGTTTTTTTATGCTTATAAGGAGGATATCATATGAAGCAATTAACAGGAAGTCAAATACGTCAAATGTTTCTTGATTATTTTCAAAGCAAGGGGCATATGATTGAGCCAGGAGCAAGCCTTGTTCCTCATAATGATCCAACTTTGTTATGGATCAATGCAGGTGTTGCCGCATTAAAGAAATATTTTGATGGTACAGAAAAACCTAAGAATAATCGTATTGCGAATGCACAGAAATCTATCCGTACAAATGATATTGAAAATGTTGGTAAGACAGCTCGTCATCATACATTTTTTGAAATGTTAGGAAACTTCTCTATTGGAGATTATTTTAAAAAAGAAGCTATTCCATTCGCATGGGAATTTCTTACTAGTCCAGAATGGATTGGTTTCCCTAAAGAAAAACTATATGTATCTGTTTATACAGATGATGAAGAAGCATATCGCATTTGGACAGAAGTATGTGGTGTAGATCCATCTCATATTTTAAAAACTGATGATAACTTCTGGGAAATTGGTGAAGGACCTGGAGGACCAGACAGTGAAATTTTCTTTGACCGAGGAGAAGAATATGATCCTGAAGGATTAGGAGAACGTTTATTCTTTGAAGAAATGGAAAATGATCGTTATATTGAAGTATGGAATGTTGTGTTCTCTCAATATGATTGTAAACCTGAATTAGATCGTAAAGATTATAAAGAATTACCACAAAAGAATATTGATACTGGAATGGGTTTAGAACGTTTAGTTTGCCTTGTACAAGGTGGAGAAACTAACTTTGATACAGATTTATTCTTGCCTATTATTCATGAAACAGAAAAATTCACAAAATATAGCTATGCAGATGAAGAAAATAAAATGGCATTCCGTGTAATTGCCGATCATATCCGTACAGTTACTTTCGCTTTAGCGGATGGAGCATTGTTCTCTAATGAAGGTAGAGGATATGTACTTCGTCGTGTACTTCGTCGTGCTGTCCGTTTTGCGAAAAAACTGGATATCCAGGAAGCGTTTATGTATAAATTAGTTCCTGTTGTATATGAAATCATGAAAGATTTCTATCCATATCTAGAAGAGAAACTAGATTATATTGCACGCTTAGTTAAAGCTGAAGAAGATCGTTTCCATGCGACACTTGCGGATGGAGAAAAACTACTGATGCAGGTAATGGAAGAAAAGAAAGATACACATGTAATTGATGGTAAAACTGCCTTTAAATTATATGATACATATGGATTCCCATTGGAATTAACAATGGAAATAGCACAAGAAAGCGGATATGAAGTTGATGAAAATGGATTTGATGCGGAAATGTCACAACAAAGAGAACGTGCACGTGCAGCTCGTGAAGATGCAGAATCTATGGGTAGTCAATCTAAAGATTTAATGGATTTTACAAAAGAAAGCAGCTTCATTGGTTATGATGTACGTCATTGTGAAGCTAAAGTTATTGGTTTGTTCCAAAATGGGGTAAAAGTTGATGTGATCAAAGATGAAGGTGACGTGATCTTTGATACAACTGTATTCTATGCAGAAAGTGGTGGACAGATCGGTGATCAGGGTGTCATTAGTTCTGAGAAAGTAAATGCATCTGTTGTGAATACGACAAAAGCTCCTCATAAGCAGCATTTATCTCATGTAGTTGTGAATAATGGAGAATTGCGTTTAGATGATCAGGTATCTTTACAGGTAGATGAAGAAAAACGTGATATCATCACTAGCAATCACTCATGTACACATTTATTGCAAAGTGCATTGAAGAGTGTTGTTGGAAGCCATATTCAACAGGCAGGAAGCTTTGTAAGTGATGAGTATTTGCGTTTTGACTTTACACATTTTGAAAAAGTAAATGAAGCACAGCTAAAAGAAATTGAAGATTTAGTAAACCAGTATATTCGTGGACATTATGATGTTACAAAAGTAGAAATGCCAATCGAAGAAGCAAAACAAAGTGGAGCAACTGCTTTATTTGATGAAAAATATGGTGATATCGTTCGAGTTGTATCTATGGGTGAAGTTTCCAAAGAATTCTGTGGAGGCTGCCATGTAAACAATACGCAGGAAATCGGATTGTGTAAGATCATTAGTGAAGAGAGTATTGGTTCTGGAATTCGTCGAATTACTGCTAAAACAGGATATGATGCTTATCAGGAATTTGTAAAAGAAGATGATACACTTCATGCAGTTGCGGATTTATTAAAATTAAAAGGAATTGCGAAAGTAGAAGAAAAGGTAAGTCAGGTCATTGATGAAAATGCACAATTGAAAAAAGAATTGGCAGCATTACAGGCTTCTATGTTTGCGTTAAAGGCAAATGATCTGATTCATCAGATGAAAGAAGCAAATGGTCGTCATGTTCTAGTAGAAAGAATTGATGGTGCAGATGCGAAAGCAATGAAGGATATCGTTTCAAATATTCGTTCACAAAAAGAAAACTGTGTTATTTTCCTAGCATCCTTTAATGATGGTAAAGTAACATTTGTGGCAGGAGCTGATAAAGCTGCTGTTGCTAGTGGTATCAAATGTGGTGATCTAGTGCGTGAAGCTGCTCAAATCTGTGATGGAAAAGGCGGTGGACGTCCAGATATGGCGCAATCTGGAGGTAAAGATGCATCAAAAACAGAAGATGCACTGCAATTCATTAAAAATATATTATTCTAGGGTTTAAATTTTAAATAAAGTAGGATAAAATAAAGGTATAAAAAACAAAAGGAGGTAATACTATGAGAGATATCACTGAAACTATGTCATTTAAGTCAGATGATTTAAAAAGGGATAATATCAAGCATGTATTACGCTTAGTTAAAGAAGCATTGGATGAAAGAGGTTATAATTCTGTAAATCAGCTTGCAGGTTATTTAATCAGTAATGATCCTGCATACATATCATCTCACAAGAATGCACGTACCATTATTCAAAGTGTTGAGCGCTATGAAATTATTGAAGAGCTGGTAAGAGCTTATTTGGAAGAAGATAAAGAATGAGAATATTAGGATTAGATCTTGGCAGTAAAACCTTAGGAATCAGTGTTAGTGATGCTTTAGGTATGATTGCACGTCCAGTAGAAACAATTCGTTTTGAAAGTGATGATTATGACTCTGCTTATGAACAGCTACAGAAATACATAAAAGAATTTCAGATTACGACCATTGTCTTAGGATTACCTAAGCATATGAATGGCGATGTTGGAATTCGTGGCAATATTTCAGTGCAGTTTAAAGAAAAATTAGAGGCACAGGGATTGCATGTTGTTTTATGGGATGAACGTTTAACAACTGTTGCGGCACAGAAAATTTTGATTTCAGCAGACGTATCACGTAAAAAACGTAAAAAAATCATTGATCAGATGGCAGCAGTACAGATTTTACAAAGCTATCTTGATAGTAAATATTAGGGGCTCTAACAAAGCCCCTTTATAGGAGGAAATAAAATGTTAGATTCAAGCAGTTTATATGTAACAGATGAAAACGGCAATGAGAAAAGAATGGAGATACTATTTACTTTTGAAGATGAAGAACACAAAAGAAAATATGTAGTATTTATGGATCCAGAGGCAGAAGATGAAGAAGTTTATGCTTCCGCTTATAATGATGAAGGTGAACTTTTGCCTGTGGAAAGTGATGAAGAATGGCAAATGATCGAAGAAGTAATAGGAGCTTTCCAGGAAGATGAAGAAGCAGCTGGAGAATAAATATGTAAAAATCGGCATTGCATGCCTTTGTGTTGTTTTATTGCTGTTTATTGCTGGATTTGTGTATTATAATCAATCTCTAAAAGCAGTCTCTTCAGAAGAGAAAGCTGTTGCCTTGAGCGTTGAAGAAGGATCAACTTCAGATCAGATTATTCAACAGTTAGATGATAGTAATCTGATTCGAAATAAAACGATGACGAAGTTATATATGAAAATACATGACTTAACAAATATTAAAGCAGGTAATTTTATATTATATACTTCATGGGATACACCAAAAATCTTAGAGGCTTTAAATGATGCGGATATGGCTAATGCAGATGAGGTGCTGATTACGTTTCGTGAAGGAATGTGGGCAAAAGATATTGCGGCATTGATTGAAAAAAATACTCAGGTAAAAGCTGCTGATCTATTAGCTTTATGGAATGATGAATCCTATCTTACTTCGTTAATCAAGAAATATGATTTTTTAAGTGAAGATATTCTTAATGATCAGTATAAGGTAAAACTGGAAGGGTATTTGTATCCGGAAACATATAGCTTTAAGAAAGATGCTACAGCCGAAGAAATTACGGAAACATTCTTAGATCAGTTCCAGAAGATCATTGAGCCATATATGGAAGACATAAACAAATCAGATATGAGTCTTCATGAAGTAATTACCTTTGCTAGTATTGTGCAGTATGAGGCAAGTACTAAGGAAGATATGGAGATGATTTCTCAAGTCTTTTATAATCGTTTAGAAAGAGGCATGAAATTGGAAAGCAGTGTTACTGTTTGTTATGCTTTATACGAAGATATGACTAGTGGAGAGGATTGTGAAGTAAATACAGATATTGATTCTCCATATAACACATATCAGAATGAGGGCTTGCCAATTGGACCTATTTTAAATCCAGGAAAAGATGCGATTCAGTCTGTACTTAATCCAAAGAACAATGATTATTTGTATTTCGTTGCGGATATTTATGGTGATGGTACAGTATATTATTCTAAGACTTTGCAGGAACAGGAAGCAAATATAGATAAGTTTAATCTGAGAAAATAGGTGATGGTATGAAGAAAACGATACTGATCGGCATAGCTGGTGGAAGTGCATCGGGGAAGACATCCATATCAGCTCAGTTAAAAGAACGATATGAAAATACAAATTCAGTTGTGATAATTCGACAGGATGATTATTATAAAGACCAAAGTCATAAAACGATGGAAGAACGTCTCAAAACAAATTATGATCATCCAAGTGCTTTTGATAACGAATTATTTGTATCCCAGCTGAAAGATTTGATAGCGCATAAAGCAATAGAAAAACCCACATATGACTTTGTACAGCATACTCGCAGTGATGTGGTAGAAATAATAGAACCAAGTGATGTAATTGTTATAGAAGGTTTATTTATCTTAGAAGATGAAAGATTAAGAAATTTGTGTGACATTAAAATTTATGTGGATACAGATGCAGATATTCGCTTTATTCGTCGATTATTAAGAGATGTTAAAGAGCGAGGAAGAACGGTTGATTCAGTGGTTAATCAATATTGTTCAACTGTTCGTGATATGCATAATCTATTTATTGAACCAAGCAAACGCTTTGCGGATGTTGTAATTCCTGAAGGCGGACATAATGAAGTTGCGATTGATTTATTAATAACAAAAATCGGTAGCATAATTAAAGAAAACGTGGTATAATAGCCAGCGAATAGGAGTTGAAACCATGGCAGATGAAAAATTTTATGTGACAAAAGAAGGGTTAGATGAACTGTTAAAGGAACAGGATAATCTGATTCATGTTGTTCGTGATGAAGTAATTCTTGAGCTACAGGAAGCTCGTGCACAAGGGGACCTTAGTGAAAATGCTGATTATGATGCTGCGCGTGATCGTCAGGCGCGTGTTGAAGCAAGAATTCGTGAATTGGAAGCAATGATTGCGAATGCGGAAATTATCTCAGAAGATACAAAAGCCGCAACAAATAAGACAGTAACATTAGGTTCTACAGTAACTATTTTAGATTTATCTACAAATGAAGAAGAAACATATAGCATCGTTGGTTCAATTGAAGCTGACCCATTAAATGGTAAGCTATCAAATATTACTCCTCTAGCGACATCTCTAATGGATCATAAATTAGGGGATATCGTAGATATCGAAGGAGTAGAAGAACCTTATCAGGTTAAAATTACTAATTTAAAATAAGTAGAAACAGAACAGAAAAAAATCTGTTCTTTTTTTAGGAGTTTTCAAGATTTTTTTCGTATTAGATAATAGGAGGTATCTATATGAAAAAAATCTTTTTTGTTTTTATTATACTTATTTTCTTTTATGGGCGCTATGATATGATTGATTTATCTAAATATGATAAGGAAACAAAAGAAGTTGAAGTAAAAGGAGAAGTAAAAAATCCGGGAGTTTATCAAGCAGAGCTACATGCTAGTGTAGAAAATATTATTGCGCTTGCTGGAGGGATAACAGAGAATGCTGATATTTCGACTTTAAATATGGCTCAGGATCTTCCAGATCAAAGTGTTTTAGTTGTTTCAAAAATTCAGGAGGATAGTAAGGTATCTATTAACACGGCAACTCTGGAAGACTTAATAACACTTCCTGGTATTGGTCCTGCTACTGCACAGCGTATTATAGAATATCGTACACAGCAGCCTTTCAATCAATTAGAAGATATTATGAAGGTAAAAGGAATAAAAGAAAAGCTATTTTCTAAAATGAAAGATAGGATTTGTCTATGAAGCAGAGCTGGTTATTCTGTGGATGGAGTTGTCTATTGTTATTATGGAGTAAAAATATTTCTTTATGGTTTTTGTTTGTAGTAGCACTCTGTTTAATATGGTATTACATAAAACATTATCATATTTCGTGGGTTATGTTTCTAATACTTTTTATAATGATTTTGCGAATAGGGATAATGTTCACTGAAACATCTATACCGCAAAGTCGTGTTATACAGGTACGAGAAATACACTCTAATTATGTAATTGGATATGTAGATGAACAAGAGGTTGTTGTTTATGGACTAAAAGATGTAAATTATCAGGATATAGTGGGTGTAGAAGGAACATATCAGAAGTTTTCTTCTTTACATAATTTCTATAGTTTCTATTTCCCTGATTATTTATCTAGAAGAAATATTCACTATCAGATAAATGCAAAAAAATATAAATTATTGGAAGAGGGAAAAGGTTTACGACATCTGATATTTCAAAAGGTGGAGAAAATATCAGATGAAAAAATCAGACAAAGTGTAAAAGCTATGTTTTATGGGATTCATGAAGATGATGTTTCGTATTTTCTAACTTCTAGCGGATTACATATATCTACTTTGGGGAAAATACTAAAGAGTTTATTGGTTATCATAGTTTCAGAAAGTACTGCTTCTATGTTTATGGTTTTATTTTTTACCTTTTGTGGACATATTACAGTTTTTACCCCATCTTTAATTAGAGTTATCGTTTTTCAAATAATAAATGTCTATTTTCAATCTATGAAATCGCAAGATCGTCTTGGATTAAGTATGGTGATTACTTTATTGTTGTTTCCATATATGGCGTGGGAATTAGCTTTTATATTACCACTAGGATTTCGTATGATACAGTTATTTAATGTTGCGAAAAGACATCGTCTCTTACAAAGTTTCATTATTTTAATTCCTATACAATTCTTTTATTTTCAAGCATGTAATCCTATACAGATTTTATTATTTCCTGTTTTTCGATATATTTATGCTTGTTTATATGTATTAGGTATTATAGGTTTTTTATTTTCATTTTCTTTTTTGTTTACTATCATAGATACTATGATTCCCTATATGGTAATTCTTGAGGATTTAGGTATAACGTTATACTATATACCACAATTCTTATGGCTTATGTATTGGGGAATAGAAGGAGCGAAGTTTATTAGCTTTTCAAATAAAAAAATAATATCATTATTACTGCTTTTCTTATATACACCATTTTCATCTTATATGAATCCATTTGGTGAGGTTATGATGGTAGATGTTGGACAAGGAGATTGTACGATATTATTTATGCCCTTTCATCAGGGAGCTATTATGATTGATATAATGGGAAGTAAGTATCGTAATATTCCTAAAGAAGTTGTCGTGCCTATATTACGTAAGAAAGGATATTCTTCATTAGATGCTTTAATTTTAACACATAGTGATTTTGATCATAGTGGTGGAAAGGATGAATTATTAAAAGAAATAGATGTAAAACGTATTATTGATTCTAAAGAAAAAGCTGATTCCATAGGGAATCTTCCTGTTGCTTTTCTGTTAAATGATATAAAAGGAAGTGATGAGAATGAAAATAGTATTTTGACTTATTTTGTTCTTCATGATCTACATTTTTTATTTATGGGAGATGCTGGAATAGAAATAGAACAGGTTCTTACACAGCGATATGATACACTGCCTGTAGATATATTGAAAGTAGGTCATCATGGAAGTGATACCGCAAGCAGTCTTTCCTTTCTACATGCGTTTCGTCCGGATCTTGCATTAATCTCAGCCGGTCGTAATAATCGCTATCATCACCCAAGTAAAGTGGTTTTACAGCGATTAGCACAGGAACAAGTAAAATATTTAGTAACAGCAGAAGATGGAGCTGTACTTATTCGTATCTGTCCATGGTTTTCATATTACATAACGGCAGAACATACTGCTGGAATGTTATCTTTTCACTTTTAATAGTGGTATTCTTTTTCTGTTTCGTTTATAATAAATTAGGTGATTAAAATGAACTATGTTTTGTATGGAGAAGAACAATATTTATTATCACAATCACTGGATCGTATCGTGAAAACGCACGTAAGTGATAAAAATGATTTGAATTGTATTGTATATGATGCCAATACAACGGATTTAGAAGTTATTTTAGAAGATGCGATGACAATTCCTTTTTTTTCTGATTGTAAGGTTATTGAAGTTTATCATGCGAATTTTCTTTCTTCTTCTAATGATAAATCAATAGATACTTCTGCATTGGAACATTATCTTGATCACCCTATGGAGACTACGGTTTTAATCCTGATTGGTGATTTTGAAAAATTAGATGCCAGAAAGAAAATTGTAAAGAAAGTGCAGAAAACATGTAAGGTTCTGCAATATCGCAAACTTGATGAACAGGGAAAGGTTCAGTATGTAAATGACCAGATTAAGAAAAGAGGTCTTCATGTTGATCAGGATGCGATAGCTATGCTATTGAAAAGACTTCCGTTGGATATTAGTACTATACAGAAAGAATTTGATAAATTAGAGCTGTATGGCGGCAATATAACGAGTGAACTCGTATCAAAGCTGGTAAGTAGACCATTGGAAGAAGATGTTTTTCAATTAGTTGATGCAGTTGTGAAAAAGAATTTAAAACTAGCCTTTCATATCTGGCAGGATTTATGTATCTTAAACAAAGATGCCATATATTTAATCGCATTATTAGCTTCACAGTTTCGTTTTCTATATGAAGTAAAGGTACTGTCACAGAAGGGTATGTTAAAAGCTGAAATAGCAGATTATTTAAAGGCTCATCCTTATCGAGTGCAACTGGCACTATCTTCGATACACAACTTAAGCATACAGTATTTGATACATATTTTAGAAAAACTGGCAACTTTAGATCAGAATTTAAAAGCAGGTCGTATAGATAAAAAATTAGGATTTGAGATGTTTTTACTTGAATTACAAGGAGAGTTGAAATGAAGTCGTTGAAAGAATTATATCGAATTGGTCCAGGACCATCTTCCTCACATACACTAGGACCACAGCGTGCAGCAAGTTTATTTAAGGAGCGTTATCCAGATGCTCATCATTATGAAGCAGAGCTATATGGATCTCTTGCGTTAACAGGAAAAGGACATTTAACAGACTATATTATTATCAAAACAATGAAACCAAAAGAATGTGTCGTATTCTTTAAAGAACGTAAAGATTTAAAGCATCCGAATACTATGATGTTATCCGCTTTTAGCGAAGATAATAAAAAAATAGGAGAATGGACTGTATATTCAGTTGGTGGAGGAGCAATCCAGATCGAAGGAGAAAAAAGCAAAGAAGGGGCAGATGTATATCCTCATCGCTTTATGAAAGATATTGAAGCATATTGTGAAAAACATGAGATGGAACTTTGGGAATATGTTAATTATTTTGACCCTTTGGATGATTACATAGATGATATTATGAAGCAGATGCTTTCAACAGTTGATGAAGGTCTAAAAAAAGAAGGATTACTGCCTGGAGACTTAAAGATGAAGCGTATTGCGAAAGAGTTATGGGAAAAGGCAGAAAAAGCTAAAAGTGCGGCAGAAAAGGAAAAACTACTGCTTTGTGCCTATGCGTATAGTGCAAGTGAAGAAAATGCTTCAGGAAGCACAACTGTTACTGCTCCTACTTTAGGAAGCAGCGGAATCATGCCATCTTTAGTATATTATTACTATAAGGTTTTAGGTTACTCAAAAGAATGTATTCGCAATGGCTTAAAGGTTGCAGGATTGTTTGGGAATCTTATTAAAGAAAATGCGACAATATCTGGTGCACAGGGAGGATGTCAGGCAGAAATTGGAGCTGCTGTTGCGATGGGAGCTGCCATGGTTGCTTATTTTAGAGGACTTTCCATTAGACAAATTGAATATGCGGCTGAAATTGGTATTGAACATCATTTAGGACTAACTTGTGATCCTGTTGGAGGATATGTAATGATTCCTTGTATTGAAAGAAATGCAGTTGGTGTTTTGCGAGCTATGGATGCTGCAATCCTTGCGGAGGGAATTAGTGAACTAAGGGAACATAAAGTTAGCTTTGATATGGTAGTTAATACTATGAACTATACTGGAAGAAAAATACCAATCGAGTTAAGAGAAACATCTCTAGGAGGATTAGCGAGAGTTGTCCCTTTAAAATAACGAGAAAGAAGGAATTACAATGAAAGAATTAATTTTATACTCTTCTATTACTGGAAACACAAAAAAATTAGCTGATGCTATACATGAAGAACTTCCTCATGTAGCATTTATGAAGACACAGGATTTTATAGAAGATAGGATACATGATTATGATATTTTTTATATCGGTTATTGGGTAGATAAAGGCAACGTGGATCCTGTGACACAAAAAGTTCTGCAAATGATGAAAGATAAGAAAATTGTATTTTTCGGAACACTAGGTGCTGGTGAAAATACAGGTTACTATTCAATGGTTAAACAGCGAGTAGAAAGTAATGCGATGGATAATCAGATCATTGGACATTTTCTTTGTCAGGGAGCTGTTAATGATGCAGTTATTCAACGTTATCAGAAGATGATTATTGATCATCCGGATGATGAACATATGAAGCAGCAGCTAGAAAACTATGAAAAAGGGAAATCACACCCAGATGAACAGGATTTGATAAATGTCAAAGAATTCATCAAAAATTTATCCATTGATTCCATATAATAAAGGGTATTATGTATATGTGCTTCGCTGTGAAGATGAAAGCTATTATACAGGTTGGACAGTAGATCTACGCCATCGTTTTTATATGCATGCTATTGGCAAAGGAGCGCGTTATACTAAAAGTCATCGCCCTTTAGAGCTGTATTATTTTGAAACTTTCAATGATAAACAATCAGCAATGCGTCGAGAATATGAAATCAAGCAATTAAAGAGACAGGATAAAATTAAGCTAATCAAAGCCTATACAAATAAATGAGAAATTATGAGATCCTCTTATCTAGATTATTTAGATGAGAGGGTTTATTATTTTTGAATAGTTTATTTAATTAGGTGATTTTTTGTTATAATTTCTAAAAGAGATTGACCTTTACCTAAGGTGAACCTTTATACTAATGAAGAAGGTGATTTTAATGAAAACATATAGTATCAAAGAAGCTGCAGGAATATTAGGTATTAGTGAAAATGCATTACGTTTTTATGAAAAGAAGGGATTGTTACAGCCAAAACGCTTAGAGAATGGATATCGTCAGTATGATGTTTTAGAATTATCAAAGGCACAGATGATTGTATTATATAGAAAGTTTAATTTTCCAATTGATGCAATTGCCTCAATGATGAATAAAGACGATAATACGTTAGATATTTTTGTAAAACAATATGAATATATCAGTAAAAAAATACGTTTATGTAATCAGATACAGGATTGTTTATTACAATGTATAAATTCTTTATTGATTGAAGAACAAACAGATTGTATTTCCTATATGCGTGATGTAATGTTAGAAAGCCAAGAATGGATAGATGAATGGAACTTTAATGAATGGGCTGAAACATATGACGAAAGTATTCAAATACATTCAAAAGGTCTGCCTTTTTATGTACATTATGATGAAGTATTAAATGCCTGTGTGAAAGAACTACCTTCGAATGGAAAAATTGCAGAGATAGGAATAGGAACAGGGAATTTGACAAAACGTATCATAGATTGTTATCCAAATGCTGAGGTTATTGGCGTAGAACCCTTATTATCGATGTGTCGTATGTGTAAGAAAAAATTGCCGAATGTGCCATTACGTTTAGGACATTTTCTAGAGCTTCCGTTTTCTAATCATGAAATAGATGCAATCATTAGTACTTATGCATTTCACCATTGTCATGAGAGAGATCAAGCTCAAGTAATTGAGGAAATAAGCAGGGTGCTAAAAGAAGATGGATTATGTATTTTAGGAGATGTAATGTTTAAAAATCAGAGTGCTAAAGATACCTATGAGAAACAATGCACTCCTTTACAGCAAAAAGAATTACATGACGAACATTTCGCACTTTTAGATAGTTTAGAGAATCACTTTCAGCAAAAAGGTTTTCACTGTACCATGAAACAGGTGGATGAAATTATGTGGATAATAGTCGCAAAGAAGGTAAAGAAAAATGGAACTTAAATATGATAAAGTAACGATTCGAAATATACAGGAAGAGGATTTATCCATATTATGGAAGGTTTCTTATCATGATGATCTAGAATGGATGAATTGGAATGGTCCTTACTTTCATGATCCAATTTATACATGGGAAGAATTTGAAGAGATGGCAAAAGAATACTATGTAGAACATCCACTAAAGGCTGTCTTATTGTATGATGGAGAAATTGTAGGTATGATTACAGCAGGATTTGAAGATGGGAATTTAAAGCACTGGCTTGAATTTGGTATCTGTATATATCGGAGTACAACATGGGGAAAAGGAATAGGACGAATTGCATGCGAATTATGGATTTCTTATTTATTTGATTTATATCCATATATCAAAAGAATAGGATGTACGACATGGTCGGGTAATATACGTATGATGAAATTAGCAGAAAGGCTATCACTAAAGCTGGAGGGTCGAATCCGAAAAGTAAGATATTATCAGAATCAATATTGGGATTCTATGAAATATGGAGTTTTAAAAGATGAATGGATGCAGAAAGAAAGTTGTTAGATATAAAATAGTGTATTAAGAGGTTGAATATGGAGCAAACAGTGAATGCTACGATATCAAATATGTGCATGGTCTATGACGGTAATTACGTCTTGGTTCAAGATATATTGTGTTATTATATAAAACAGATAAATTTGAAGGAACTTTAACTCCATCAGATGAAGGAAATGTATTTTGGGTGGATTTGTCTGAAATGAAACAAATGCATATGGCAGAAGGCATGGAAACTATGTTGGAAATTTTTTTAGAAGATCATGTAAGTGAATATATTTTATATAAAGAAAACAAGGAATGGAAAGAAGTTTTAAAGTAATTAGATAAATAGGTACAAAAAAAGTAACGGCAAAAGAGTCGTTACTTTTTACATTACAAATACAATAGCGATAATATGTAGTATGCTCGCAATATTGATACAGAAATGCCAAATTGAATGGAAATATTTGTGATCTGGCTTCCCATAAAAGAATGCGCCAATCGTATACATTAATCCTCCTGCAATAATTAAAGCAAGAAAAGGAATAGATGCTTTAGATAATAAAGTCGGAAGGAAAAATATAGCGGTCCAGCCCATGATCATATAGATTGTCATGGATAGTTTCGGATAACTTTTACTGCTAATGGCTTTTAATAAGACGCCGCCAAGAACAGCACTCCATTCTATTGCAAGAATGAGATATCCTTGCCATCCTCCAATAAGGGTAAGAGCTACTGGAGTGTAGCTTCCAGCAATCGCAAAGTAAATACAGATGTGGTCAAGTTTTCTAAAAACATATTTATGTGTGCTTCCAAATGGCATACAATGATATAGTGTAGAGACTAAAAACATTAAGAATAAACATAGGATAAAGATGGAAATACCTGTCGCAAGAATAGCACCACCTTTTAAATATGAGTATATTGCAGCTATTGGAAGAAATATAATACATAAAAAAGCCATAACACCATGTGTTATACAGTTGGTTACTTCTTCACCAAATCCTAATCGAAACATATCTCTCATAGTTTTTTCTTTCAAAAGAACCACCTCCGTTTTCTATGACAGTATAATACAAACAAAAGTGGATTGCAATGTTTTTTGCCCGATTCCTTCATTTTGTGAAGAAAACTTAATAATTTAGTATTGAATACTTAATAATAATATATCGTAATTCTATATCAATATATGTAAATTTTATTTAAAATGATAAAAAAGATGGAATAGTTGCGAAGTTTTAATGCTTTAAAGTTAAAGATATGATATAATACCCATTGGTATTTGCAGAATTTAGCAAAAGATTGGAGGCTCTTATGTTTTTAAAACGTATTGAACTACAAGGGTTTAAATCCTTTGCGGACAAATCCATTATCACTTTTGACTCGGATGTTATTGGAATCGTAGGACCAAATGGATGCGGAAAGAGTAATATTAATGATGCAATCCGCTGGGTTCTTGGAGAACAAAGTGTAAAGTCTTTGCGTGGAAATAATATGAGTGATGTCATTTTCAGTGGTTCTACGGAACGAAAAGCTGTGAATATGGCGGAAGTTACATTAGTGTTTGATAACTCTCGTCATATTTTAAATGTAGAGTTTGAAGAAGTAGAAGTTACACGTCGCTTACATAGACAAAGCGGAGAGGGAGAATATTTTATTAATCGTACTCCTTGTCGTTTAAAAGATATTTTAAACCTTGTAATGGATACAGGGTTGGGAAGAGATTCCTTATCAATTATTTCTCAGGGGAATATTTCTGCATTTGCGGATGCAAAACCTGAAGAGAGAAGAGCTTTGTTTGAAGAAGCCGCAGGGGTTGCCAAATATAAAAAGAGAAAGAATGAATCTTTATCGAAATTAAATCGTACACAAGATAATCTTAGTCGTTTAGAGGATATTATTATAGAACTGGAACGACAAGTGAATCCTTTAAAACGTCAGGCTAAAAAGGCAGAAACTTATTTAGAGAAAAAGAAACAGCTGGAAGTAATCGAAGTCAGTGTTTTAGTAGATGAGATAGAAAAGCTGATGGAAGAAATTGAAATTCTTAAGAAAAAAGCATTTGATTTAGATAGTGAAAAAGCTATGCATGAAACGACAATTCAGGTTGAAGATTTGAAAAATACGGAATTGCGCAATGAAATGTATCGCTTAGATAAAGAAGTGAATCAGCTGCAGGAAGAGTATGCGAAACTATCAGAAGAATCACGTATACTAGAAACCCGTAAAATAGAGATAGACGAGAAACGAAAATATGCAATTGAACATGCAAGTAATGCACAGAAAGCAAAAGAATTAAAGGCTATGATGCAGGAAGCACATTATGAGTATGAAGATCGATCTAAACGTCTTAAAGATTTAGAAACAGATATTGCATTATTAAAAGAACAATTAGCTAATATTGAACATGATGTTTCTTTCTGTTCTCAGGAAACAACACAGGCAAATGCAATCTTGAATCGTTTAGAAAATCGTAAAGCAGTATTAGAAAATTTAGCAAAACAGCCTTTTAATCATCAGCAGGCAGTAAAATCAGTGCTTGATGCTGGGCTACCAAATATTTTAGGTGTTGTGTCACAGATTTTTAAACCAATGATGAATTATGAAGTTGCTATATCTAATGCTTTAGGCGGTGCGATGTATCATATTGTCACAAAAGATGAAGAAGCAGCTCGTCATGCAATTTCCTTTTTGAAAAAGAACCAGTCAGGTAGAGCAACATTCTTACCATTAACTGTGATGAAGCCACGATTTATGGCGAAAGAACATCGTATGCTGGCAGAAAACTGCGCTGGTTTTCTTGGGGTTGCGAGTGATTTCGTAGAAAATGATGCACAGTTTGATGCTCTTAAAGAATCTTTATTTGGGAATGTTGTTATTGTGGACACATTAGTTCATGCGAATGAAGTTGCGAAGATGCTGCGCTTTCAATATAAAATCGTTACATTAGATGGAGATATTGTTAATCGTGGCGGTAGTATGACAGGTGGTAAAAATAAAAATGCCTCAACTCCATTGACCATTCAAAAAGAATTGCATCAGGTTATGCAAAGTCTGGAAGGTCAGAATATGAAGGTAGAAGGGCTGAAGAATCAGCTCTATGGTCTTCAGAATAAAAAAGAAGAATGCAATGCACGTTTAGTACAGGCACAAATATCCAGTGCTCAGTTAGATCCTATTGTAAAAGCTAAATGGGCTAAATATGATCGATTAAAATCTGATTATGAACAGATTGCTCCAAAAGAAGAAGAGAATGATAGTGAATGGGCAGAAGATGATATCGTTGTAAAACTTAGCAATCTTCATTCTCGTTTAGATGAAGTGAGCTCAAAAATGAAGAGCAAGCGTGAAAGAAGAATGAAAGCGGGAAGTGAAGTAGAACGAAAAGATGTGCAGATTCGACAGCTGCGCAGAAATCTTAATGTGTTACAAAATGAACAGCGAGAAGTTGAAATTGCTCAAGCTAAAGCAGAGACAAAGCTAGATAGTACGATGGAACGATTAAGTACTACCTATGAGATGACTTTTGAATATGCCCAAGGGCAAAAAGCTGAATTAGATATGGTGCAGGCACGTAAACAGGTTATAGAATTACGTCAGGAAATCGCATCCTTAGGAAATGTTAATCTAGATGCTCCTAAGGAATATCAGGAAGTTAATGAACGTTTTGCCTTCTTAAGCAAACAGCGAGATGATTTATTAGCCGCCAAGGATAAGATATTAGAGGCAATCGATGAGATGGATGATATTATGATTCAGCAGTTTAAAGAAATGTTTGATCGAATCAATCATCATTTAAACGATGTATTCCGTGCTTTATTTGGCGGAGGAAGAGCTAAATTGTTCATGGTTGATCCAGAGGATGTTTTAAATACAGGAATTGACATTGATGTACAGCCGCCAGGCAAGAATGTTCAGAATATCCGCTTGTTTAGCGGTGGCGAGAAAAGTCTGATTGCTATATGTGTATTATTCTCTATTTTAAAAGCACGAACAATGCCTTTATGTATCTTTGATGAGGTAGAAGCAGCTTTAGATCAGGCAAATGTAGAACGCTTTGCGAAATATATTACCAGATTTCGTGGGGAAAGTCAGTTTATTGTCGTAACTCATCGTCCAGGTACTATGGCGCAATGTGATGCACTATATGGAGTTACCATGCAGCAGAATGGTGTATCTCAGTTATTGAAAGTCAACTTACAGGATGCAATCCACATGATAGATAAAGAAGAGGTGAAAGCATAATGGGTATTTTTTCAAAATTAAAACAGACCTTTTCATCAAAAAAAGATGGTGACCGTTATCTTAGTGGTCTGGATAAATCAAAGAAATCTTTCTCTGAAAGAATTCGTCGTTTAGCACTAGGTTTTACAGGTGTCAATGAGGAATTTCTAGAGGATTTAATGGTTGTCTTATTAGAGGCCGATATTGGGATCAAAACGGCGCAGAAAATCGTTGATGAAGTAGAAAATCGTGCAATGGATCGTAAACTAAAAAGTTTTGATGAAATTAGCGAATGCTTAGTGGAAGTGATGCATGATCTATATGTGGATCATGATGATCAGCCATTCCATAAAAATGAAGATGGGCCAACTGTCATTTTAATGGTAGGTGTAAATGGAAGCGGTAAAACAACAACAACAGCAAAACTGACTAAATTATTTAAAAGCGAAGGCAGCAGTGTAGTGCTTGCGGCAGCAGATACTTTTAGAGCTGGGGCAATTGATCAACTAGTAAAATGGGCAGAACACCTAGATGTTCCGTGTATAAAAGGAAGAGAAGGTGGAGATCCAAGTGCAGCTTTAGTTGACGCATGTCGATATGCAAAAGAACATCAGATGGATTATCTGATTGGAGATACTGCCGGAAGATTGCAAAATAAGGCTAATCTGATGAAAGAATTAAGTAAAATGCGTAGAGTCATCGAAAGAGAGATTCCAGGTGCACCTCATGAAGTCTGGCTAGTATTAGATGCGACAACAGGGCAGAATGGAATTTCACAGGCTCAAATCTTTTTGGAGACGACAAATGTTACTGGAATTATTTTGACGAAGATGGATGGAACTGCAAAGGGTGGTATCGTAATTGCGATTCGTGATCTGCTTGGACTTCCAGTGAAATTTATTGGTCTTGGGGAAAAAGAAGATGATTTACGACCATTTGACATTGATTCATACTTATATGGTATGTGTGAGGATCTTTTGAATCATGATTGATCAGATGGAAAAAATGAATTCCCTTCTTGATGCCTATGAACCATTATTAACTGATAAGCAGCAGGAAGTGCTGGATTTGTATTATAAAGAAGATTTTTCTTTATCAGAAATTGCAGAAAATTTGAAGATAAGTCGAGCTGCAGTAAATGATCATATCAAAAGAAGTACACAAATTCTTATGGAATATGAAAAAAAGTTAAAACTTGTTCAAAAATATGAAACAAGAAGCAGTATTTATGATAAAATGAGAGTAGTCGGAAACGATGAAATAAATAAACTGATTGATCAGTTAGAAATGTTAGATTAATGTAGGAGGATATTATGTCAAAGATTATTTCAGTAAACGCAGGTAGTTCATCACTAAAATTTCAATTATTTGAAATGCCAAGTGAAGAAGTACTAACAAGTGGGATTGTAGAAAAAATAGGATTTGAAGATGCTATTTTCACAATCAAAGTGAATGGAGAAAAAATTAAAAAAGTTCTTCCAATTCCTGATCATACAAAAGCAGTATCTATGTTGCTTGAAGCTCTTGTAGAATACAAAATCGTTAATAGCTTAGATGAAATCACAGGAGCAGGTCATCGTGCAGTTCATGGTGGAGAAATTTTCAAAGAAAGTGTTCCTGTAACAGATGAAGTTGTAGAACAATTTGCTTCTTTGAATGATTTAGCTCCTTTGCATAATCCTGCAGGACTTATTGGATATAACGCATTTAAAGAAAACCTGCCTCACTGCAAACACGTATTTGTGTTTGATACAGCGTTCCATTCTACAATGCCTAAGGAATCATATATTTATCCGCTGCCAATGAAATATTATGATGAATATAAGATTCGTCGTTATGGTTTCCATGGTACAAGCCATAAATATGTATCATTACGTTGTGCAGAACTGATGAATAAAAAAGTAGAAGATACAAAAATTATTACATGTCATTTAGGAAATGGTGCTAGTATTACTGCAGTAGATGGTGGTAAATCCATCAATACTTCTATGGGATTTACTCCACTTGCTGGTGTAATGATGGGAACTCGCTGTGGTGATATTGACCCTGCAATCGTTACTTACATTATGAAGAAAACAGGTATTACACCTGATGAAATGGACGATATCATGAATAAACAGTCTGGTATGTTAGGTGTAAGTGGAATCAGTAGTGATGCTCGTGATATTGAAGACGGCTGTAAAGCAGGAAATGAAGCAGCATTATTAACAGCAGATGTATATGTAAATCGTGTTATCAATGTTGTAGGTGGTTATTATGCACAGCTTGGCGGTGCTGATGCAATTGTGTTTACTGGCGGAATTGGTGAAAATGATACAAATATTCGTAAAATGGTATGTGAACGTCTACGTGATGCCTTTGGTGTTCAGCTAGATGAAGAATTAAATGGCAAAACAAGAGGTAAGGAAATGTTATTATCTACACCTGAAAGTAAAGTGCAGGTATGGTTAATTCCAACAAACGAAGAATTGATGATTGCTCGTGATACTTACCGTATAATTAACGCATAATGAATATCAATATCTTATTTGAACTTATTGATCAATATGATATCATTACGATATTTCGACATATTTCACCAGATGCAGATGCATTAGGGTCACAATTTGGTCTGAAACAATGGATTCAAGATACATATCCTCAAAAACAGGTCTATGCTTTAGGGATGGATCATGGGAGCAAACAGCATCTATATCCGGAAATGGATCAGGTAAGTGATGAAGTTGTCGCATCATCACTTGCGATTATCTTAGATACAGCTAATGGTGCTCGTGTCGATGATCAGCGCTGGTCTACTGCGAAGCATACCCTAAAAATTGATCATCATATTGTAGTAGAAGAATTTGCGGATGATGAAGTCGTAGAAGATTTGTTTGGTGCTACATGTGAAATACTAGCTTATATGTTTGAACAGCATAATCTGACAATTTCGTCTTCCTGTGCACAATATCTATATGGAGGTATCATCGCCGATACTTTGCGATTCTCCATTGCGACAATCAAGCCTAGAACCCTACGATTGGCGGCTTATCTTTTAGAGATGGGCGTAGATGTAAAAAAGGCAAATGAAGATAACTTCTTTACATCCTATCGCTTATATCGTTATGAAAACTATCTTCGCAGTAGCTGTCAACTGATTGATGGCAGAGTTGCATATGTGATTGTGAATCGTGAAGATTATGAACGTTTTGGCTTGACATTCAATGAAGCAAAAGAAAAAGTGTTTGTCATGGGTGGAGTAGATGAATTTGAAGCTTGGGCATTATTTACTGAAAAGGAAAAAGATGCACAAGGGAATCGAATTTATAATGGAAGTTTACGTTCGAAAAATAAGACCATCAATGATATCGCGAATAAATATCATGGTGGAGGACATCGCTTTGCCTGCGGTGTAAAAGGATTAACACAAGAAACGATACAAACTCTTCTACAAGATTTAAGTCAAAGAACAAGTGAATAACTGAATAAGCCAAGATTGTCGTAAGATGCTCTTGGCTTTCCTAATATCAGTGTTGTTTTTTAATGGAAGAGAGTAGGCGTTCTATGATAAAATTAATATAAAGGAAGGTGTTATACATGAGTGTCCACTTACATGTTAGAAGCTGTTATACTTTACTGAAAAGTACGTTAACTATACCTAAAATCGTTGCTTGCGCAAAACAGTATGGTTATTCTGCTGTCGCATTAACGGATCATAATGTGATGCATGGGGCAATGGCTTTTTATCATGCCTGCAAAAAAGAAAATATAAAACCTATTTATGGGATAGAAGTGGATGTCGTTGAGAAAGAGGATCTTTTTGGCTTTGTCGTATTAGCTAAAAATGATGAAGGATATCAGAATCTGTTAAAACTCTCTACTCTTGTAAATACGGGAGAAAGTTTAAAACAGATAACGATGGACACCTTGTCTTTCTATGCGAAGAATTGCGTTGTTTTAACAAATGGTGATCAGAATTATATGGAAACATTATTATTAAAAGAAGAAAGTGATCTGCTGCGCCACTGGTTAAAAAAATGCAATGAAATATTTGATGATTTTTATGTGAGTATCGCAAGAAATGATTCAGGTCTTTTAGAGCGAAAAAATCCTTTATTAAAATCGATATGTAAAGAATTAGGTATTAAAACGGTTGCTTTATCAAGAATATATTTTGAAAAAGAAGAAGATGAAGAAAGTTACAAAATGCTATGTGCTATTGATCAGGGAGTAACTGTTCAGGATAAGATGTTAAATTATAGTCCTCGTCGCTTTTTCCGTTCGCCATCTCAAATGCAGGAGTTATACGACCAGGATGATTTAGATGCTACAGATGAAATTGCTTCTATGTGCAATGTGACAATGGAATTTCCTAAAGCTGTATTACCTAAATTTGAAAATAAATATGGTGTAAGCAGTGAGGTGTTTTTACGTAATCTATGTCAGAAGGGGCTAGAAAAACGCATGCATTATAAAAGAATCCCTCAAGAATATCAGCAGCGTTTAGATTATGAATTAGACGTTATCATAAAAATGAAATATGCGGATTATTTCTTGATTGTATGGGATTTCATACGATATGCGAAATCGCAGCATATTTATATAGGGCCAGGACGAGGCAGTGCGGCAGGTTCACTTGTTGCTTATTGTTTAGGGATAACTCACGTAGATCCATTGCATTATCATTTGTTGTTTGAACGTTTTCTAAATCCAGAGCGTATTTCTATGCCAGATATAGATACAGATTTTCCAGATAATCGACGTGATGAGGTAATTCAGTATGTTGAAGAACGATATGGACATAAACATGTTTCTCATATCATTACTTTTAATACTTTGGCAGCCAAACAAGTGTTGCGTGATGTAGGCAAGGCAATGGGAATAGATTTACGACAAATAGATCGCTTATGTAAAATGGTTCCTAACGTATTAAAGGTGACTTTAGATTATGCCTACCAGAATGCACCCCGTTTTAAAGAGATGATTAATTCGGGAGAAACCATGCGACAGTTGTTTCGTATCGCAAAGAAGTTAGAAGGATTGCCGCGCCATGCATCTTTACATGCAGCGGGAATTATTTTATCCAATGATGATATTGAAAAAGTATGTCCATTAATTGATGTCGATGAAGGAATCAGCGCAACTCAATTCACAATGGAATACCTAGAAGAATTAGGCTTGATTAAAATGGATTTCCTAGGACTTAGAAATTTAACGATTATTGATGAAATTGTGACACAAATCAAAACAGCGAATCCTGATTTTGATATTATGCAGATTCCTTTAGATGATAAGAAAACATATGCTTTAATTCAAGATGTTGATACAACGGGAGTTTTCCAATTAGAAAGTGAAGGAATGAAAAATCTGATTCGCAAGGTGCAGCCAAAAGTTTTTGAAGATATCGTTGCGGCTATTGCCTTGTTTCGACCTGGTCCGATGGAAAATATTCCAGAGTATTTAGAGAGAAGAAAACATCCTGAAAAGATTGATTATATTCATCCAAGTCTTAAGCCGATTCTTCAGAACACATTTGGGATTATGATTTATCAGGAACAGGTAATGCAGGTTGCTCAGAAAATGGCAGGTTTTTCTTTAGGAAAAGCTGATAATCTGCGTAAGGCAATCAGTAAGAAAAAAGAAGATGAGTTAAAAAAGCTAAAAGATGATTTCATTGATGGGGCAATAAAACAGGGGTATCAGAAATCCTTAGCAGAACATGTATATGCCTTGATCATGAAGTTTGCTAATTATGGATTTAACCGTTCTCACTCTGTAGCATATGCAATGACAGCCTATCAATTAGCCTATCTAAAAGCTAATTATCCATTGTATTTCTTTAATAGTTTATTAAATAGTGTAATTGGTTCAGAAACAAAGACAAGTGAATATGTTTTTGAGGCAAGAAAAAGAGGGATATCAATATTATTGCCTGATGTCAATAAAAGCAATCATCATTATCAGATAGAAGAAAATGGTTTAAGGTTTCCGTTTCTTGGAATAAAAGGAATAGGGATGGCTGTTTCTTCACAAATCGTAGAAGAACGTCAGAAGCACGGAAATTTTATGGATTTCTATGATTTCGTGGCTCGTATGAGTGGGAATAAGATTGGTAAAAAAACAATAGAAATCTTAATTCATGCAGGGGCATTGGATTGTTTCCGAGTAAATCGTTCCAGTATGATTGCATCGCTTGATGATGCTTTGCGTTATGCAGATTTAGTTAAAATTGAAGAAGCTGATCAGGTGATATTTGATTTTAATCTAGTCTCTAAGCCTCCAATGATGATGGTAAAAGATAATGCGGCTATTCGTTCAGAAAAAGAAAAAGAAGCTATTGGGTTCTATCTATCTCAGCACCCAATTGCGGAAATCAGAAGCCGATATGGAAATAATCTTCCGGTTCTCATTACTTTACCAAAATTTAAGGGTCAGTATGTTCGCTTTGTTTGTATTGTGGAGCGTTGTAAACAATATCGTACAAAGAATGGCGATTTGATGATGTTTGTAGTCGCAAGCGATGAAACAGCCAAGTTTGATTTAGTCTGTATGCCTAATATTTATCGTAATCATGCAGATGATTTAGTGAAGGGCAATTATCTATATGTAGAAGGTAAAATAGATAAAGAAACAAGCTGTTTAGTGAAAAAAGTATCGAAAATTGAGAGAGAATAGTTTGTTTGGAGTAAAAATATCAAAAAAAGGTTGCGAATAAAAAGAGAATATGTTAACATAACTACGTTGTATGTCCTCCCGGATTTACAACCGCACAGATCAAGGTTTTAAGTATGTAGTTCATCACCTTGTATGGCGAGTCTGAAATTAATAGAAGGAGGTGCGATTATGTACGCAATTATTGAAACAGGCGGAAAACAGATCCGTGTAGAAGAAGGTTCAACAATCTTTGTGGAAAAACTAGACGCACAGGAAGGTGAAACAGTTGTATTTGACAAAGTTGTCGCTTACTGCAACCGTGCACTTCGTGTTGGTACTCCATATGTAAAAGGAGTTAAAGTTAACGCAAAAGTTGAAAAACAAGGTAAAGCTAAGAAAATCATCGTTTACAAATACAAGGCTAAAAAAGGTAGCTCACACCGTAAGCAGGGACACCGTCAGCCTTATACAAAACTGACTATCGAATCTATTGAGGCTTAATCTTATGGTGAAAGTCCATGTAAAGCGTAATCAAAACCATATACAGGAAATCGAGGTTAAGGATCATGCAGGATATGCAGATGCAGGATTTGATCTTGTGTGTGCTGGTGTGAGTTCGATTTGTATTGGAATGATGAATGCTTTAGATGAGATGGTTCCTGACGTATGCGACTTTGTTTATAAAGAAGCATATATCAAGATCAAAAGCAGACTGCACGATGAAAAAGCTGATATTCTTCTAAATGGAATGGTGTATCAGTTAAAAACAATGCAGGAAAGCTATGCAGATTATATAATTATCAATGATCAGGAGGTGTGATTATGAAATTTGTATTAGATATCCAGCTGTTCGCATCTAAAAAGGGAGTAGGTTCTACTAAGAACGGTCGTGACTCTGAATCCAAACGTCTTGGAGCTAAATTAGCTGATGGACAGTACTGTCATGCAGGCAGCATCATTTACCGCCAGCGTGGTACAAAAATTCACCCGGGAACTAACGTTGGAAAAGGTGGAGATGACACGTTATTCGCTAAAGTGAATGGTGTTGTAAAATACGAACGTTTAGGTAAAGATAAGAAAAAAGTATCTGTTTACCCACAGGCGTAATTTAAAAATCCCCGGTTTGGGGATTTTATTTTTGAAAAAATTAAGAAGGAGGTGTCGGAATGTTTATAGATCGTGTAAAAGTTCATGTGAAAGCTGGAAAAGGCGGAGATGGAATCGTTGCTTTCCGGCGAGAAAAATATGTGGCCTATGGAGGTCCAAGCGGCGGAGATGGCGGAGATGGCGGAAATGTTGTTTTTATGGTAGATGAAGGAAAAACGACATTATTGGATTTACGCTATAATCGTAAAATGAAGGCTGAACCAGGCGGTAATGGTAAAACTAAAAAAATGCATGGAGCAAATGGCGCTGATTGTATTATTAAGGTTCCACAGGGTACAATTGTGAAAGATGAAAAAACAGGAAGAATCTTAGCAGATTTAACTCGAAAAGGACAGAAAGAAATCATTGCGAAAGGCGGAAAAGGCGGACGAGGTAATTTTCACTTTAAATCCAGTAAAAACACGGCACCTCAGTATAGTGAACTGGGAGCACCTGGAGAAGAACGTGACATTATGGTCGAACTAAAAGTCTTGGCAGATGTTGGTCTTGTTGGTTTTCCATCTGTAGGAAAATCCACTCTTTTATCTGTTGTTTCTAAAGCAAAACCTGAAATTGCAGAGTATCACTTTACAACACTCGCGCCAAATTTAGGAATGGTACAGGTGCCAGATGGAAGAAGCTTTGTTATGGCAGACTTACCTGGATTAATTGAAGGAGCTAGTGAAGGAAAAGGTTTAGGGCATCAGTTTCTACGCCATATTGAACGTTGTCGAGTAATAATTCATGTTGTAGATATGGGGGCAAATGATGGACGAGATCCTGTTGAAGATTATAAAATCATCAATGAAGAACTAGCAAATTATGAATATCGTCTAATGGAACGTCCTCAGATTGTTTTAGCAAACAAGATGGATTTAGAGGATGCTCAGAATAATCTGAAACGTTTTAAAGAAGCTTATCCAGATGTTGAAGTATTTGAAACAACGACGATTATCGCAGAAGGATTAGATCCAGTATTATATCGTGCTGCAGATTTATTAGAAACAACACCACAATTCCCATTATATAATGATGAAGCTAATGATGAAGATGCGGAAGGTGTTTTATATAAATTCGAACCGGAACAGCCAGCCTTTGAAGTACATAATTTAGGAAATGGTAACTGGGAATTAACTGGTGAAGAATTAGAACGAAGCTTTAAAATGAGTAAATTGGATAATGAAGAAGACTTTATGCGTTTTGCGCGTAAAATGCGCAAGATGGGTATTGATGAAGCATTGCGCAATGCAGGGTGTCAGGATGGAGATGTTGTGACGATCTGCGATATCCAGTTTGAATTTATTGAATAAACGGGCAAGCCCCGTTTTTTTTAGATTATATGACTAGCAATTTTCCAAGATATACGATATGATATTTTTAACTTGGAGGTAATATTATGCGATTAGTATCTTGGAATGTAAATGGAATTCGTGCCTGCGTACAAAAAGGGTTTATGGATTTCTTTAAGGAAATAGATGCGGATGTGTTCTGTATTCAGGAAACAAAAATGCAGCCTGGACAATTAGAAATAGAGACACCGGGATATTTCCAATATATGAATAGTGCAGAGAAAAAAGGCTATAGCGGAACAATGGTATTCTCTAAAAAAGAGCCTTTATCTGTGACTTATGGAATTGGTATTGAGGAACATGATCATGAAGGGCGTGTTATCACTTGCGAATATGATGATTTTTATTTAGTTTGCGTATATACACCTAATTCAAAAGATGGGTTGTTGCGACTAGATTATCGTATGGTATGGGAAGATGATTTCCGTGCATATCTGCATAAGTTAAATGAAAAGAAAAGTGTAGTGGTTTGTGGGGATCTGAACGTTGCACATAAGGAAATTGATTTAAAAAATCCTAAAACCAATCGTAGAAATGCAGGCTTTACAGATGAGGAACGAAATAAAATGACTGTACTTTTAGATAGTGGTTTTATTGATTCTTATCGTTACCTATATCCAGATCAGGAAGGCATTTATTCCTGGTGGAGTTATCGGTTTAAAGCAAGAGAAAAGAATGCGGGATGGAGAATTGACTATTTTTTAGTTTCTGAAGATGCGAAAGATGCAATTCAGGGAGCTAAGATTCATACAGATATTTTCGGCAGTGATCACTGTCCAGTATCATTGGAATTTAACAAACAATAATTCATATAAAAATAAATGCATCTGAATAGGTGCATTTTTACTTATAATCTTGCGGTATATGATTTTATACATCGCAATTCTTAAATATTCATGATAAAATAGAAAAGGTGATAAAAATGATAGCATTTATAAAAGGAATAGTGCATAGCTATACAAATGATTCTTTGATTATAGAAAATAATGGAATTGGATATCGAGTATATGTTGCCAATCCTATGGCTGTCCGGTTAAATACGGAAATAATTATATATACGTATCAGCATGTTCGTGAAGATGCCATTACTTTATTTGGGTTTACATCTATGGAGGAACATGATTTATTTTTACAATTGATTAGTGTAAAAGGTGTAGGACCTAAAACAGCATTAGGAATGTTAGGTGTATGTCCTGCTAAAAATATGATAGCGGCAATTGAAAATAATGATATTAAGACCTTAAAAGGTTTGCCTGGAATAGGAGCTAAAACAGCTAGTCAGATCGTACTGGATCTGAAAGGCAAATTAGTGGAAGAAATAACAGAAATTGAAGTTAAAGAAAATGAACAGCTGTCAGATGCTTTAGAAGCATTAAAAGCTTTAGGGTATAAAAATGCAGAGCTGAATAGCATAAAGAAAGAATTGAGTGTATTGGAGGATGCGACAACCGATCAATATATTCGTAAAGCGCTGGGCATTTTAGCTAAAAGAAAAGGAGTCTAGCAAATGGAAAGAGTAGTATCAAATGAAGCACTTAGTATGGATGAAGAAGCTACCCTTCGTCCTCAATCTTTACAGGAATATATAGGACAACGTCAATTAAAGGAAAATCTTACAGTTTTCATTGAAGCGGCCAAACAAAGAAATGAAGCTTTGGATCATGTCTTATTGTATGGGCCTCCAGGGTTAGGTAAAACTACATTATCCTACATCATTGCGAATGAAATGGGAGGACATATTAAAATTACAAGTGGACCTTCGATTGAAAAAGGCGGAGATTTAGCAGCTATCCTATCTACTTTAGAAGCTGGTGATGTTTTGTTTATAGATGAAATTCATCGTTTGCCAAAACAGGTAGAAGAAATTTTATATCCAGCAATGGAAGATTATTGTCTTGATATCGTTGTTGGAAAGGATAGCGCTACAACAAGAAGTATTCGTTTAGACCTACCGCCATTTACACTTGTTGGGGCTACTACACGTGCTGGAGATCTTACTGCACCGCTTCGTGATCGTTTTGGAATCGTATCACAGCTTGAATTTTACGAATTAGGGGAACTGCAGCAGATTATTAGTAGAACCGCTCGTGTAATGGATACGGAAATCGAAGAGGAAGCAGTTTTAGAGATTGCAAGACGTTCAAGAGGAACACCTCGTATTGCGAATCGCTTATTCCGACGTGTACGTGATTTTGCGACAGTCATGAATGATGGTGTCATTAGTAAAGAAGTTGCTGTAATGGCGTTAGATAAACTAAAAGTTGATCATTTAGGATTGGATCATGTCGATCATAAATACTTAAGAGGAATCATTGAACGATTTAAAGGTGGGCCAGTTGGACTTGATGCATTAGCAAGCAGTATTGGAGAAGAAACAATGACCTTAGAAGATGTTTATGAACCGTATTTATTACAGATTGGGTTTATCAATCGAACACCACGAGGGCGTGTAGTTACAGAGAAAGCATATCGTCATTTAGGGTATAACCTTGATGAAGGCTTGTTTTTACATACACGTTAATGATTTGACTTTGCATATGTGATTAAGCAGAAAATGACAAAGAAAACATTTTTTGCGATATTTTCTAATAATCCGTACCAAGAAAAGTTGGATATTAGAAAAGAAACACTAAAACATATTAGAATTACAGGAAGCGCATGAAATAGCGCTTTTTTGTTTGTTTTAAGACCTAGAAATACTCCTGATATACTATAAGCAATTAATCCACCAATCGTATTTCCAATGTGAAATACAGTTGTGGAAATGATATGAAAATAGTATAAAATCGAAAAGATGAGCGATAATAAAAGTGTTAAGATCAACAGTAGAGAGAATACTTGCACATAGTTCTTCATTTTTTGTTTCAAGAAAATCACCTCAATCTACTGTATGTAAATCGCATGTATTTTATGCTGGAAGGAAGATCACATGCAGGAATATATTAATCTTATGGTCAAAAGTTTTATCTTTTATTTTGTGATTATCTTCGCGCTTCGTCTTATGGGAAAACGAGAGGTGGGGGAACTTTCTGTATTTGATATCGTTATTTATTTTGTGATGAGTGAATTATTGGCTATTTCAATAAGTAATGAGGATGAAAGTATCTTTAAATCTTTAGTACCGATTTTTACGTTGGCTTTCTTGCAGATGCTGATTTCTTGGCTCATTCTTAAAAGCAAAAAAATCAGAAGTGTGTTTGATGGAGAAATTTCAATTCTTATTCATAATGGACATATTAATCAGGATGTTATGCGTAAAGAACGCTACAATATTGATGATTTAATGTCACAGATTCGCAGTAAGGACCTATGTTCTCCAGAAGAAGTGGGATTTGCGATATTAGAGACAAATGGACAGCTTTCCATTTTACCAAAGAATAAATGCAAAGTTAAACATCCGAATCCTTTAATCAGTGATGGAACAGTAGATAAAAAAGCGCTAGAAGATTTATCACTTGATGAAGAATGGTTAAAAAAAGCCCTTTTGAAGGAAGGGATCGATAATATTAAAGATGTTTTTTTGTGCATATATCAAAAGAATGGTTTGTTTGTGATTAAAAAAGAAATTAAGACTAGGAATGTTCTTTTTCATAAAGACGAAAAGCCTGGTACAAGCGAATAGCATGAAATAATGTGGTAATAAGCATCCCAATTGTTAAGGCGATAGGTAAAACTGATTCATGGTAGACAGATGTAAGACATAGAATACATAAAATACGTGTAATAGAGCCATATAAGGTGTCACGGACACTTTTTGAGCTAAGGGATAATGCATGAAGCATGCTGGATAAGGGTGGTTGCAGGGAATATAATGCGAAAGGAATCGCAAGCTGTTTAAGAATATGGGCTCCTTGTGTATTATGATAAAACAGATTTAATAATTGTTCAGGAAAGAAGTAACATAGTAAACTGCAGCAGATACCTATGAATAAGCAGCAGCTAATAATAATACGAAAGAGTTTCATAGCATGTTCATGATAACCTCTTGTATAGGAATAGGTAAAGGAAGGAAGCAGATAATTGCTTAGTGTGACAGTAATAAAGCTAGGCATTGTGATAATGGGCAGAACATAACCATTTAATTGGCCATAGGCAAGAACCATGGAAGCCGCACTTGCCTGTGATAAGCCTATGACCATGGCGATCGGTTCAAGAAAGTAAGTAAGAGAGCCGATAATGCGACTTCCCATCATAGGAATGGAAACAGAAAGAACTTCTTGAAATTGATGTTTTTGTAGACGAAATTTTGATAAAGGAATTCGTAGAGGATTTCTTTTTTTTCTGAGTAAAACATATAGCATATATAAAGAACTGCTTGCTTCCCCAATGCTAATAGAGAGCATTGCGGCTTTCGCCATAGTGATAATATCTAACATAGGTGAAAAATAAAAGACCAGAACAATAAATAGTATTCTGCTGCCTTCTTCAAATAACTGACTGGCTGTTGCAGGTATATGTTCCTGCAGACCAAACAGATAGCCCTTTAATATGCCGGATAAGGTTACAAGTGGAATCAATGGGAGAACAGCATATAGGACGGGAAGGATATCTTCCTGTTTAAAAACATGAATTGCGAGAAGAGGAAGAAGAATAAGGTAGGCTGCCATAATGACAAGATTATTGATAACAGCTAATATGATACTAGCTATAAGAGGAGAAGAAGGCTGTTTGCTTTGAGCGATAACCTTTGATAAGGCTGCAGGAATCCCCATCTGTGCAAGAGTGATTACAAATACCATAGTCGGTGCAGCCAAAGAATAATAACTCATTGCCTGTTCAGATAATTTTCTTGCGAGAATTATTCGAACGATGAAGGAAAGCATTTTTGATATAATGGAAAGTGTAATTAAATAGATGGTAGATGTTAGTACAGTTTTTTTCAAAAAAGTGGCCTCCTCTTCTATTTTTTTTTCTTAGATGGGTATTGTAATGTAATAATTATGATGGCTAAAAAAATAGTTGCGATACAAAAAATACATTGCTTTCAGCTCTATTTAAAGCTATAATTATATCTATGATATTAAGGAGGAGCTTATGAGTGGTCAAAGTAAAATAGAAGATAAATACATAAAACTAGCAATTGCTTTGAAAACGAATCAGTTAAAGCGAGAAGAATTGCCTTCCTTGACATATCAGCATGTAGAAAGCTCGTTACAGGAACATTGGAAATTTCATAAACCGCATAATATACATGAAGCAATTGATGATATTCAGCGTATGAGTGCAAGTGATGTAGTAGCATATCTGTCTACACAAGCAATCATTATGGGATCAAAAATGAGCTTGAACGACTTTGATGATTTATTTGGAGGAGATAAGTAATGAAGAAATCACGTCTAGCGGTCTTTGCGATTACAGTATTGACCTTACTAACTTTAATCGTGACTTGCATCCCTTCGATTCGTGAAAATATGAAATTAGGTTTGGATCTGCAGGGCGGCTTTGAAATTCTTTATGAAGTAAGTCCATTGGAAGGAAAAAGTCTTCCATCCATGTCTGCAGTTGCGAAATCAGTTGAAAAACGTATCGATGTTTTAGGTGTAAATGAGCCGGAAATTACGGTTGAAGGGGACAATCGTATTCGCGTGCAGCTTGCAGGTGTAAAAAATGCTGAACAGGCAAGAAGAGTTATATCATCAACTGCAAATTTAACTTTCCGAGATGTTAATGATAACCTTTTGATGGATTCAACTGTCTTACAGGAAGGTGGAGCTAGTGTTGTTTATGATGAGTATGGAAATCCGATTGTAAGCTTAAAGTTAGCGGATCAGGAAAAATTTTATGAAGTAACAAAACAAGTATCTGAGATGGGAAGCGGAAATAATATCATGGTAGCTTGGCTGGATTTTGATTCGGAAACAGATTCATATGCTGCTGAGAAAGATAGTGAAAATCCTAAATTCATCTCTGCTGCTACTGTAAGTGAGGGGATTAATTCTACAAGTGCACAGATTAGTGGAAACTTCACAAAAGAAGAAGCAACTGAATTAAAGGATCTGATCAATTCTGGTTCACTTCCAGTAAAAATGACAGAACAGTACAGTAATGCGGTTACTGCCGATTATGGTATCAATGCATTTAGTGAAACAATGCTTGCTGGAGGTATTGGTATTGCGCTGATCATGTTATTTATGATTATATATTACCGTCTTCCAGGGGTAATTTCTGCAATTACCTTAGGAACATATGTGTTTGTGGTTTTCCTTATCTTTAATGCAATGGGAGCTGTATTTACTCTATCTGGTATAGCAGCTTTAGTACTAGGTGTTGGAATGGCAGCTGATTCTAATATCCTGACCTTTGAGCGAATAAGAGATGCATTATATTCAGGAAGAAGTGTAAAAACTGCATTCTATGAAGGAAGCTCTAAGTCATTTGTAACTATTTTTGATGCTCAGTTCACTACGTTCATTTGTGCTTTGATTTTGTATATCTTTGGAACAGGAACTGTAAAAGGATTTGCGACGATGTTAATCGTATCTACAATTACAACGATTATTGTTATTGTGTTTGTCGCAAAATTCCTGATGTCTCTATTGGTAGAAAGCGGTTGGCTGGATAATAAATATGCTTTATTTGGTGTTAAGAAAGAACATATTCCAGATGTGAATAAAGGACAGGAACGTTTCTATTATGGTTTCTTCGATAAATTTGATTTTATCAAAAATGCAAAATATTTTATTGGTTTCTCTGTTTGTGTGATTGGAATTGGTCTAGCGTGTATGATTTTCAACGGCGTACAGGGAAATGGTGCTTTGAATTGGGGAATCGACTTTACAAGCGGTACGAAACTGACAGTGCAAAGTGCTACAGAGATTTCAAAAGATACTTTGGATAAACAATTAGAAGAATTAGGTGTTGATGCAAACAGTATTAAAATCAATGGTGAAAAGAGCAATACTGCAACCGTATTTGTGAAGGACGCAATGGATGAGGATACACTATCCAATGTGAAATCAAGTTTACAGGAAACTTATGGACATGAAGTTAATGATAATATCGTATCACCTGTCATTGGTCAGGAATTAATGCGTAGTGCTATCTTAATTTCTATCTTGGCATGGATTGGCGTATTGATTTATATTTCTATTCGATTTAAATGGGATTATGCATTAAGCGGTATTGTCGGACTGATTCATGATGTATTCTTCATTATTGCTGTATGTGCAATTCTTCGTTTAGAAGTAAATACTGAAATTATCGCGGTATTATTAACGATTATTGGATATTCAATCAATAACTCTATTGTTGTCTTTGATCGTATTCGTGATGAAATGAGAGGCAGAAAACTCTCCACTACAACGAAAGAAGATTATCGTATGATTGTGAATGAAGCTTTACAAAGAACAGCAACTCGTTCGATCTTATCTACATTCACTACAATTTTACCTGTTATTACTTTGTTGCTAATGGGTAGCAGTGCAATTCAGATATTCTGCTTAACATTGTTTGTTGGAATTGCAGTTGGTGCAGGAAGTTCATTGTTTATTGCGGCACAATTGTGGTATCAGATTAGAATTCATCGTAATCCTAAAAAACATGTGAAGAAAAAACGTAAAAGAAAAAAAGAAGAATTAGAAGAAATGATCGTTCCTGGTATGAATGATTATTAAAATACGAGGTTTCATTGATTGGTAAAACAATTGATGAAATCTCTTTTTGCGTTTTGAAAGTAAAATAGTAAAAAGTATGTTATCATTAATAACGGTGATTTAAATGCATATAGAAGAATTAGATGTTCATCGTTCAAAAGAGATACAGATACGTTTTCATGTTAGTAATCTTTGTGCTAAAGTACTGGCATCAAAGAATTTAGACGATGAACAGATACAGGAATTATTTCAGAAACCCGAACTTGCAGATCCATTTAGTGCCAATGGGATGCAGGAAGTGGTTAATCGTATATACCAAGCTAAGATGAATAATGAAAAGGTTATGGTGTGTGGAGATTATGATGCTGATGGAATCTCAGCAACGGCTATTTTAGTTGATGCTTTGCGACGTTTTAATATTCAAGTAGGCTATTATATACCAAATCGCTTTACAGAAGGATATGGACTACAGAAGCACACTGTTCAGCTTGCGCATGAAAAAGGATATCGTTTATTGATTACAGTGGATAATGGTGTAAAAGCATTTGATGCTTTATTAGAAGCACAGCGTTTAGGACTTGATGTGATCGTAACAGATCATCATGCGATGGAAGAAGAAGTGCCATGTAAAATTTTATTGCATCCTTTCTTGATGGGATATCGTTTTGAAACTTTGTCTGGTGCAGGTGTAGCACTGACTGTTGCCAGAGCATTAAAAATGGATACGAAAGATCATGTAGTATTTGCTTGTGTTGCGGCAATTGCGGATGTGATGGAACTTCGACAGGAAACTAGAGCTATTGTGCAATTAGGTTTACAGTACTTAAAAGAAGGAGCATGTATGCCGATTCAGCTTCTTGTGAAAGAACGATTCCCAAAATGGGATGAAAACTTAATTGCTTTTCAGGTTGTTCCAAAGCTGAATACTACAGGACGTTTAGCAGATATGGCTAATGCGAATAATACTGTGCGTTATTTATTAAGTGGAAACATGCAACAGATTCAGCACGTTGCAGAACAAATTAAACAATTGAATGAGAAACGAAAAACAATGAGTGATCAGATGGTTCAAGTTGCAAGAACACTGGTTCGTCCAGAGTATCGTTTTCAGTTATTATTTCATGATAGTTTTCATGAAGGAATGGCAGGTCTTGTTGCAGGCAAGCTAAGTGAAGAACTTCAGATGCCAGTTATGATTGCGGCAAAAAGAGAACAGATGTTTAAGGGGAGTATACGATCTTTAGATTTACTTGATCTTACAACTTTCTTTGATGACTGTCGTACATCATTATCTGCTTATGGGGGACATAAAGCAGCGGCAGGTATTGGTTTTCCTTGTGAGAATAAACAGATCATTCAGGATTATGTAAATACAAGGATGAAATCAATGCATTTTAACCCTGAAAAGATATATAAAGCAATACGAGTACAGCCAAATGAAATTAATATTGCGGAGGTTGAAAGCTTATCTCTATTAGGTCCATTTGGTAATGGATTTGAAGAACCTGTATTTTATTTAAATGATGTATCTGTACAAGGATGTCGTCAGCTTGGAAATAATGAACATGTAAAATGGCAGATCAATGACTCTATTGAGGCGATGTATTTCCGCTGTGGAAGTGCGTATGAACGTTTACATGATAAACAGCAGCTGAATTTTATAGGTAATTTACGTATCAATAATTTTATGGGTAGAAAAAAAGTTAATATTTTTGTAGAGGAAGCGTATTAAATAATGCTTTTTCTAAAAAAATTATGATATAATACATACATAAGTGTTAGGAGGCTTATATAAATGAACTTTAAAGACTATATAGCAAGTATTCCTGATTTTCCTCAGGAGGGAGTTTTATTTCGTGATATCACACCTTTGATGGCAAATGGGGAAGCTTTTAAAGCAGCATGTGATAAAATCATTGAATTTGCGAAAGAAGTTGGTGCTGAGGTAATCGTTGGACCGGAATCTAGAGGATTTATTTTTGGATGTCCTGTTGCATATCAATTAGGTATAGGATTTGTTCCGGTTCGTAAACCTGGCAAACTTCCAAGAGAGACAGAAAGTGTTTCTTATGATTTAGAGTATGGAAGCAATGAATTGCATATTCATAAAGATGGTATTCAAAAAGGACAGAAAGTCCTGATTGTTGATGATCTGCTGGCAACTGGCGGTACTGTTGATGCAACAATCCAGATTGTGAATAAACTGGGTGGAGAAGTTGTTGGCTGTGCCTTCCTAATCGAACTAGTAGGATTACATGGTAGAGAGTATTTGAAAGATTATCAAGTATTTTCTTTAATGTCTTACGAATAAAAACAAGGGGGTATTTCCCCTTTTTCTTGAATGCGGGTGATACAATGGTAAGTAAGAATGTGGTAACTTTTGATGAGATGATGCTCGAAGTTCAAAAGTATATTAAGAAAGAAGAAAATATTGATCTGATAACAAGGGCATATTTATGTGCTGAAAAAAATCATGCGGGGCAATATCGTAAAAGCGGTGAACCATATATTATTCATGCGATTCAGGTTGGATATATTTTGACCTTGCTAAGAACTGGGCCTAAAACGATTGCAGCAGGTTTCTTACATGACGTAGTAGAAGACTGTGATGTAAGCATTCAGGAAATAAGCGACATGTTTGGAGAAGAAGTCGCATCGTTAGTAGACTCTGTCACAAAAATCGGTAATTTAAAATTTAAAGATGAAAAAGAATATCTGGCAAGCAATCATCGTAAGATTTTCATTGCCATGGCTAAAGATGTACGTGTTATTCTGATTAAATTAGCCGATCGTCTTCATAATATGCGTACGCTGCAATACATGTCACCGGAAAAACAAAAGAAAATTGCTTCTGAAACATTGGAAGTCTATGCGCCGATTGCACATCGACTAGGTATTAGTGATATTAAGAACGAGTTAGAGGATTTATCTTTTCAGTATTTGAACAAAGAAAAATATTATGAAATTGCGAAATTAGTCGAAAAACGTAAAATTGAACGTGATGCACAGGTACAACAGATGATTACTGAGATAAGTATATTATTAGATCAGCATAATATTCATTATCGTATATTTGGAAGAAGTAAACATCTTTATAGCATCTATAAAAAGATGATCACAAAGAATAAACGGTTTGAAGAAATTCTTGATTTATTGGCTATTCGCATCATAACAGATACAGATACTGCATGTTATGAAATATTGGGTTATATTCATGCGAAATATAGACCAATTCCTGGACGTTTTAAAGATTATATCGCAATGCCAAAAGTGAATATGTATCAATCTTTACATACTACGATCGTTGCGGAAAACGGTAATATTTTTGAGGTACAGATTCGTACAGAAGCCATGGACGAAGTCGCAGAACAGGGGATTGCGGCTCACTGGCGATATAAAGAAAATAGCAATGGTGGTAAAGAAGTTCATCAGAAAGAAATTGAAGAACAGCTTCATTGGTTTAAAGATTTTAGTGTTATGAGTGATGAAGTAAATGATGATGCGATGGAATATATGAATCTTCTTCAGAAAGATATCTTTGAAGCTAATGTTTATGTCATGACACCAAAAGGAAAGGTTATTGCACTTCCTAATGGATCTACACCAATCGATTTTGCTTATCGTGTACATACAGAAGTTGGACATCATACAGTCGGTGCCACAATAAATGGTGTGCTCATGCCATTAAACACAAAACTGAAAACGGGAGATGTTGTTAATATTCGTACATCGAAACAGTCTCCTGGCCCAAGTGAAGATTGGATCAAAATTGTTAAATCGGCTCATGCGAGAAATAAAATACGTTCTTTCTTCCAAAAACAGGAAAATGAGCGAAGAAGCCTTGACGTGAAAAAAGGTGAAGAAATGCTGCAGGAAGAATTAAAACGTAGAAATCTTGATCCTGAAACATATATGGAACAGAAGAAATTAGATAATATTGCAGGAGCTTTAAGTTTTAATTCATCTCAGGATCTGCTGTATGCTATTGGCGTAAAACAAGTCTCCTTACCTTCAGTCATTGATCGTCTGGTAAAACATAAAACGAGTGTTTCTATTGATAATGAAGAATTGGCGAAGATGTTTAATCGTCAAGATCGTAAAAAACGTCCTTCTGCTTCTGGTATTCGCATAGAAGGTGTAGAATCAATGAAAATATCTCTAGCTGCCTGCTGTTCACCGGTCCCTGGTGATGAAATTGTAGGTTATATAAGTAAAGGGGCAGGTGTTAAAGTACATCGTAAAGATTGTCCAAATATTATAAGAGAAAGAAAACGACTGATTCCTGTAGAATGGGATGAAAATATTGAACAAAAGACTTATGAAGTTAAGCTTGTTATTAAGTCTACTGATCGAAATTTCTTATTGAGTGATATTGTAACGGTTGTTTCTCAATGTAAAGCAGGTTTACAGCATGTAGATTCTACAGTTGAGGCAGATCGTGTTTCTGCCACTACAAAGATGACTGTTGTTGTTGAAAACTCAGAACATTTAAGAATGCTGATGGCAAACTTACAGAAAATAAATAGTGTTCGCAGCGTGGAACGTGTTATACAGTAGGAGTTAAGCACTCCTGCTTTTTTTGTGAAATTACAGAGATAACTAATCAAACTTTTCAGATTGGATAAACTGATGAATATAAATAAATGGCAGGATTTAAAAGATATTAATAAATCTTTGACTCTTTATTAGTTTTTATTATAATATAATCATTGCGTTAGACAGAAAGGAAGAAGCTTTATGTATATTCGTCAAGCGACAAAAGAGGATCAGGAAGCAATTGATGCTATGTATGAGCGAAGAGTGAAATACAATGATGAACACGGAATTCATCAATGGAATTTAGATGAAGTAGGCTGGAAGGCTTTCTCGAAATTATATACATTTGAAGATTATTATGTTGGTATAGAACAAGGAGAAATTGTATGTGGTTTATTTATTGTTGATATTGATAAGCTTTACTGGCCAGATATGCCAAAAGGTGCTTCGCTTTATTTACATAAAATATGTGTGGATCCATCACATAGCGGTAAAGGATATGCAGATGCAATGATTCAGTTCTTTATTGAAAAAGGAAGAAAAGAAGGCTATGAGGATGTACGATTAGATGTCCGTAGACATAAAGATAAACTTCGTGCTATGTATGAACGAAATGGATTTAAACTATATAAAATAGGTAAATTTATTCCTGAATGTGATACAGCATTGTATATTTATCGGTTTTAAAAGATTGTTTAGCATTTTGACAATCTTTTTTTATTAGCAGATTGTAAATGTATAACTAAGTGATATAATGTATTTAGTAATACTAAATAAAGAAGGGATGCTATGAATCAGAAATATGAAAGACAATTGAAAAAAGGGGTGTTGGATATTCTGGTTTTAGAACTATTATCAGAAAGGGAAATGTATGGGTATCAGATTATTCAAACACTCCAACAGAAAAATAGAGAAAGGTTTTCTTTAAAAGAAGGTACATTATATCCTATTCTGTATCGATTAGAGGATGATGGATGGATTGAAAGCCGGTGGAGTGAGCCAAAAGGGAAAATGGTTTCTAAAAAATATTATGCGATAACTGAACTTGGAAAAATGCAGCTACAGGAACTAAAAGAATTGTGGTTTGCATTTTCAAAAGAAGTATCTGAGATATTACGAGGTGATGGGAATGAATAAGAAAGAGTATGTTAAAAAGGTATTGAAAAGAATACCATTACAAAAGAATGATAAAACGAGACTTGAAGAAGATCTTCTACAGGATATCCTAAGCGCGATGGAAGATGGCGAATCTTGGGAAAACATTCAAAAACGAATGGGGACTCCAGAACAGGTAGCACAGGAATATTGTATGCAAATTGGATGTTCTATGAAGAAAAGAAGAAAGTGGCCTTGGATACTGCTTGGAATAATTATTGTTGCGGCAGTAGGAATATGGGTTTTGATACCTAAAAATTACCCACTACAATCTAGTAAATATTTTGATGAAAAAGAAGTAGAAACCTGGAATAAAGCAGTAGTAGAAAACATATCAAATAAAAACATAGATAAAATTTTGTCTAATAGCAGCGAGGCCTTTCGAAATGAGGTTTCTGAAGATGAATTGTTAACATATTTTGAAGATATGAATACAGGGAAATTTGTTCGTATTTCACAAATTGAATCTGTAGAAAATAGAAGTCTACTACAAGGAACTTTTGCGGTAAGTGAAGTAACAGCTCAATATGATAACCGTAGTGTAATTTATTTGATAAGTTTTGATACAGATGGAAAATTAGCTGGTTTATATATGCGTTGAGATACAATAAAGTGAGGTAAGTAATTATGGGTATTGGTATTATTGTTGTTGTATTAATAGGAATTATGGCAATTGTATTATTAAGTGGGCATGGTGGTTTCCTGATTGCTGGGTATAATACTGCAAGTAAAGAAGAAAAAGCAATGTATGACGAAAAGAAATTATGTCGTATTACAGGCATTGGCTTTTTAGTAATGGAAATAGGTCTGATTGGTTTAATCTTTTTAAAGAACTTAAACACATTTTCAATCTTTAGTTTAATATTGATTTTTATTGGAATTGCAATACCATTATTGTTTGGTAATAAATATGCTCGTAAAAAAGGTGTTTCTTTTTATAATGACAAAAGAAATAAACGTTTAAATATTATAAATATAATATTTACAGGTATAATCCTAGTAAGTCTTGGTATTGTTATGTTTGTTGGAAATATTAGTGTTGAGTTTCATAAGAATGATGTGAAATGCAGTGGTTTTCTTGCAGGTTCTACAACAGTTTCTTATGATGAAATAGAATCTGTTTCATTAGAAAAAGACTTGGATTTAGGAACACGAACATTTGGAATCGGTTCTTTTTCTATAAATGCAGGTAATTTTAGTAATGATGAATTTGGGACATATAAATTATATGCTTATACATCATGTAATACATATGTTGTTATTGATACAGGAGAAAAAGTTGTTGTGGTAAATGATAAGGATGAAAAAGACACGACAAGTTTATATCATGAATTTTTAAAATATGTAGAGGATAAATGAATATGGACATGAGTATTATCTTGTTAATTTTAATATTTGTGGCTGTCGGTATCCTTATGCTATATTATGCTTATGCAATTAGCATAAAGAAAGATGTGAAAGTAATTCATGAGTATCATTATCAGAATATGAAAAAGGAAGACTTATACGGATATCTGAGAACTATGGGGATTGGAACTTTCATTATTGGAGCTACATTGCTTATTCAAGCAGGAATAATTTGTATATTTAAATCTTTTCATTTGTATGCTTTATTTATAGGGTTATTTGCTGGTATAGGAATTATGATTTATGCTCAGTATAAGTATAATGGTAGTATGTTTTCTTGATGAAGATGAAAAAAAGGCAGATCATTGCCTTTTTAATTTGATTTCATAATATAAGCTGTTCCACATTCGAAAGTATTCCATGATGTAATGTTTTATTTTTTCTTTTTCTTTTGTTTTTTCCATTGCGAAGTTAGTGAAAAATTTTCTTACCATAAACTGTGCTCTTCTTGCGTGGAAATTGCTTGTCACAACAATTACATTTTTGATGCTCATTTGCTCGCATATATTTTTTGCGAATTTTAGGTTTTCAAATGTGTTACGCGCTTTTGTTTCTAAATATATATCAGATGCAGGTATTCCTTTACCAATAGCATAAGCAGCCATAACTTCAGCTTCAACATAATCGTTTACAACATTACTGCCACTGATTAGAATTTTTTTAACTTTTTTATTTTGATACAATCGTATAGCAGCATCTACTCTTGTTTTCTGCATGCGAGATAGACTGCCATTATCTTTAGTAGGACTTCCTAACACAATTGCGACTTCATAATTTATATTAGTTTGAGGTTTTTGGATAGGAGGAAAATAATGGCGAAGAATCAGGTTTGCAATTATAATGAATGCTAGTATGATCCACATGATGAAATATAAATAGGACTTTGTACTTCAGAGTCCATGATCTCCTTTCTTTTTGTTGTATCAAATGCATAAGCATAAGCATTTGTTATTCGTATGAAAATATCGCGATATGGCTGAGGAATCTGATGAAAACTAGCCGCAATTTTAATTTCCTGTTTCTTCAAATGTTTTAAATGTTTCCGTCCTATATCATTAAAAGCAAGTACTCGTAGGAAATCGCATGTAGGAAGCGTATCAATTTCATATTTATTGGTTTGTGTAAGAATGTGAATCAGACTTCGCTGTATACTGCTTCTAGGATAGCGATTACTGATACAGGAAGTAATAAATGATTCCCAGTCCATATGAATGTTTGCCTGTTTAACGAATAAATTTTCAATACCCTCATCTACTAAAAAACGTTTTCTTAACTCTTCTTTTGATGTTGTAAGCAATAGCGTCTGTATATAGGGGTAATATTCTTCCATGAATACTGGATTTGTTAGGTATTCTGACATATTTGTGGTATGTGAGATACAATTTCCTTCTTTTATTGCTTTTCGTATTGCTGTGGCAGAACTGATTGTATTGTTAATATCCTGATCATGATAGCCATTTGTACGCTGTATTGCGATAGGCGTGATATTTTTATTAGTGACAGCACGCAGATATGCCATGCCTAGGATATCATTGCTATTGACTTTACCATGAATTTTTTCTAATGTTTTTGCCATGGAGATTCCGTTTTTACGTTGCTTCTGATATTCTTCATAAGTTGTATTTGCAAGCTTAGATAAATGTTCAATATCTGATGTTTCACTGCCAAATACTAAACTATTAATGCCCGCCATGTCTAAAATGTCTACAGCATGTTTTGCGAAGATATCTGCTCTTTGGACAACAAAAGGATAGGGAAGTTCAATGACTAGGTCACAGCCAGCTGAAATTGCGGCTTTTGCCCTTGCCCACTTATCGGTAATGGCACACTCTCCACGCTGTACAAAATTACCGGACATAATAGCTATAAGTACATCACAGTTAGTTGCTTCTTTAGCTTTCTGAATATGATATGCATGCCCATTATGAAAAGGATTGTATTCTGTCACAATGCCACATATTTTCATGGTTAATCACCTCGTTATCTTAGTATACCATAGCTTTTTTCTTCTTCCTAGTTTCACTTTTATTTTATGAAAGTTGTGGTACAATAAAATAAAAAAAGGAGTTTGAACATGAAGTGGAATGAATATTCAATAATTAGTGCCTGTGATCAATTGCCGCTTTCTGTTTTATGCTGTGAGCCTGATGAAGAAGCAAAGGGGATTGTACAATTGGTACATGGTATGGCAGAACATAAAGAACGTTATAAAGATGTAATGGAATTTTTAGCAGACAAAGGGTATATATGTGTGATTCATGATCATCGTGGACATGGGAAAAGTGTACGTAATAAAAATGATTTAGGCTATATAAATGGGAAACATGCAGAATATATGATTGAAGACCTTTATCAGATTAATGCATATATTCATAAACGATATCCTTATTATCCAGTGTATATGTTCGGACATAGTATGGGTTCTTTAGTAGTTCGTGCCTATGCAAAGCAATATGATGATACAATTGATGCGTTGATTGTATGTGGAAGCCCCAGCAAACAGTCTGCGGCTTGCCTAGGACATATCATGTGTGAAGGCATGAAAGTGGCAAGGGGAGGACATTTTCGCAGCTCATTGATTCAAAAAATAGCGTTTTCTTCCTATGCAGATGCATTCGATGAAGATTATAGTGAAAATGTCTGGTTATGTAGTGATGAAGATGTTGTTCATGCTTATGATCAGGATGAAATGTGTGGATTCACATTCACATTGAATGGGTTTGAAAATCTGTTTTCCTTATTACTGATGGTTTATGATAAAAAACATTGGAAGCTAAAAAATAAAAATCTTCCTATTCGTTTTATTGCGGGAGAAAATGATCCATGTATCATAAATCAGAAGAAGTTTCAGGAAGCTGCAGGTTTGATGCGAAAAATCGGTTATCTTCATGTCAGCGCAAGACTATTTCCTAAAATGCGGCATGAAATATTAAATGAAAAAAATCATAGTGAAGTATATGAAGATATTCTTGCATTTATTGAAAAAGTAAGGTGTGGAGAATATAAATAATCAGAAAAATAAAAAAAATACTTTTCATTCGTTCTATTTTATGGTTTAATATATAAGCCAGCCTATGAAATGAAGATAATCTGTTGACTTTTCAATAGATGTTACTTATAATAGGATAGGTCAGACAACGAGGTGATTCTTTTGAAATGGTCCAGAATAGAACTGCTTAAGGCGAAAGATGCGACAATTGAATTCGATGAAACGATTCAGTTTGAGCCTGAGGTATTTTCTAAGATGCATCAAATCAGAGGATTACAGGATGTTACGGTATCAGGGAATGTTCATTACGATATATCTAGCGAGAAAGTATTTGCCGATCTCGATATTGAAGGCGTGATGATAGTACCGTGTTCTATTACCCTTGAGGATGTAGAATATGAATTCCATACAAAATCTTTAGAAGTGTTCTCTTTCGAAAAAACTGATGATGAAGATGTACACGAAGTTAAAGGTGATGTCGTAGAGTTATTGCCGGTGATCTTTCAATTGATATTGATGGAAGTTCCTTTAAAAGTTGTTAAGGAAGGAATTACACAGTATCCTAAAGGTGACGGTTGGGAAGTTGTCAAAGAGGAAGATTACATAAAAGAAAAAAAGAAAGAAATCGATCCTCGTTTAGCAAAGTTGAAAGAATTCAAATTGGAAGATTAAGTAGGAGGTGCTAACATGGCTGTTCAACAGAGACGTAATTCAAAGACAAGAAAAGCAAAACGTAGAACTCATTATAAATTAGCTGCACCGACATTAGTAAAATGTCCAGCTTGCGGTGAGTACAAGCTGCCACACAAAATGTGTTCTTGCGGTGAATACAACGGAAAAACCATCGTAAACAAATAAAACAAAAAGCTGCCTAAGCGGCTTTTTTTCTCAGCAAGGGGAAAAAGGTTGATGTTTACGGGATTTCGTGGTATAGTATTTACAGATACTTCAATTGGAGTGGGATGATCCCACTCCTTCATTATGTTTGTAAAGGAGAGTATTATGGATCAAATTACGAAATTAAAAGAACTGATCGCTCCACTTGTGGCAGAAGATGGTATTGAATTATACGATGTCGCATGGCATACCGAAGGAAAAATGCGTATTCTTCAGGTTTCTATCATGAAAAAAGATGGAAGTATGGATATTGACACATGTGCGGAACAATCTGAAAAAATCAGTGCGATGCTAGATGAAAAAGATCTGATTTCCAGTGAGTACTTTTTAGAGGTGTGTTCTCCTGGTGCAGAGCGTGAATTAAGAAACGAACAGCAGATTAAAGATGCTGTTGGTGAATATGTGTATGTGAAACTGAAAAATCCAAAAGCTGGTATGAATGATGTGAAGGGTACATTACTGGCATTTGAAAATAATACAGTTTTCATTGAATATATGGCAAAAGCTGTTAAGAAAAAGGCGGAAATAGAATTAGAAAACATTGCGTTGATTCGCCTATCTGTAAAAATTTAGAAAGGAAAGAAATTAAAATGAAGTTGAAAGATTTTATGGCTGCGATGCAGGCAATTGAGTCAGACCGTAAATTATCAAAAGAAATTGTCATCGAAGCATTACAGGAAGCTTTAGCAAAAGCATTCCGTAAACATATTGAAATACCTGATGCTATGGTTCGCGTTGATGTGAACGATGAAACAGGAGATATTAAAGTTTATCAGCAGCGTTTAATTGTAGAGAATGTAGAAGATGATGAACTGGAAATCTCTTTAGAAGATGCAAAACGTGTAAATCAGTCACTGGAATTAGGCGGTGTCGTAGAAGAAGAAGTAAGTATTGCGGATTTAGGACGTGCTGCGGTTATTCTTGCAAAGAACGTTATGAAACAAAAAATTCGTGAAGCTGAAAAATTAGTTGTTTATGAAGAATATTGTGACAAAGTTGATGAAATGATTACTGGTACAATCGAATCTGTAGAGGAAAAATTCTGTGTAGTAAATATCGGAAAAACATTAGCATTAATGCCTAAAAATCAACAGATTCCTAATGAACAGTACCGTGAAGGTGAGTTAATTCGTGTAATCATCAAAGAAGTAAACAAAGAGACAAAAGGTGCTCAGGTTTTAGTATCTCGTGCTGATGCAACATTAGTAAAACGCTTATTTGAAAAAGAAGTTCCTGAAATTTTCCAAGGTGTTATTGAAATTAAAGCAATTGCGCGTGAAGCAGGAGAACGTACGAAGATGGCCGTTTATTCTCACAATGAAAACGTAGATCCTATTGGAGCCTGCATTGGCCCTAGAGGACAGCGTGTACAGGTGATTATTGATGAGTTAGGTGGAGAAAAAATTGATATTTTTGAGTGGAGCGAAGATGTTACAGAACTTATCAAAAATGCATTATCTCCAGCTGATGTTCTTGCGGTAATTCCAAGTGAAGAAAGAAAAGGCGGTTTATTGGTAGTTGTACCTGATAATCAGTTATCCTTAGCTATCGGTAAACGCGGTAAAAATGCGCGCCTAGCAGTTAAACTGACTGGTAATAAAATTGACATCAAATCAGAAACAGATGTAGATGCATTAGGTATTGACTGGAAAGAAATTGCGAAGAAACAGCGTGAAGAATTCTTAGCTCGTCAAAAAGAAGCACAAGAGGCTGCTCAGCAGGAAATTTTTGAAGAAAATGCACAGCCACAAGAAGTTATTTCTTTAGATGATGCAGGTGTAAATGTACATGAACTTCATAATGATGATTATGAAGATGAAATCGAAGATACAGCTGAAGAGTTTGTAGAAGAAAATAATGAAGATGTATCTGAAGAAGCTGTTGAGGAAACAGATTTGGAAGCAGCTGCTCGTATCGCAAAAGAAAAACAGAAATTAGAAGGAATAAATCTGAAAGAAAAACAGGAATATGTTTCTAAATTTGAAACATTAGCTGATGCTTCTAATAAGCAGGATACAAAAACAAGTGCAAAACCAAAACCTAAGAAAAATGAAGAGAAAGAGGAACGTCGTAAGCCTACTTTTGATTTGAGTAAAAAAGATTATGAAATGAAACCAATTTATTCAGAAGAAGAATTAGCTGAAATTGAACGTGAAGAACGTGAAATGGAAGAAAATGATTGGATTCATGATGAAATTGACTTTGATGAATATGACAAATATTACGAAGAGTAAGATAAAGGAGGCCTAGGTATGAAAAAAATACCAATGCGTAGATGTGTTGCGACAAATGAAAGCCTTCCAAAAAAAGAATTAATTCGTATTGTCCGTACACCGGAACATACGATTGAGATTGATGAAACTGGGAAAAGAAATGGCAGAGGAGCTTACTTAAAACGCAGTGTAGAAGCTGTAGAAATCGCAAAAAAAAGAAAATCACTTGTACGATCCCTTGAATGTGAAGTACCTGACGAAGTGTATGAAAAATTAAAGGAGATGTTCAGTGAATGAAAGATGCAGCTGGTCTATTGGGACTTTGCACGCGTGCAAGAAAAATAGCAACAGGAGAAACCATTTATCGTAAGTTTCAGACACATCAGGTTCATTTGCTGATATTAGCAGAGGATATTGGTGATAATTCTAAAAAGAAGCTTACTGATAAATGTAATTTCTACCATGTAGACTATGTTTACATGGACGCATCAGTAATGAATATGGCAATCGGAGATTGTAATAGAAAAGCAATCGCAATTCTAGATAAAGGATTTGCGAAGCAGATTATAGCTTGCTTGAAAGGCTAGGTGATTATATGGCAAGACAACAGCAGAAAAAAGGAAACAACAATCGGAAGAATAACAACCGAAATAAGAATTTTGCACCTAAAAAAGAGCGCGTAGAAGTGAAAGAAATCACATATAGCACTCCATTGACGGTAGGAGAATTAGCAGAAAAATTAAATCGCAATGCGAGTGAAATCATCAAACTGCTGTTCATGATGGGAACAATGGTTACCATCAATTCAACTTTAGATGATGAAACGATTGAATTAGTCTGCATGGAATGGAATGTAGATGTTCATAAAGAAGTCATTATTGAAGAAAGTGATTTTGAAGAACAGTTAGAAGTAGAGGAAGATGAATCCTTATTAGAAACACGTCCTCCAGTAGTAACTATTATGGGTCATGTCGATCATGGGAAAACTACATTGTTGGATACTATTCGTAAAACACATGTTACGGAAGGTGAATTTGGTGGTATTACACAGCACATTGGTGCATACCAGGTAAATGTAAAAGGAAAGAAAGTAACATTCCTTGATACTCCTGGACATGAAGCGTTTACTGCTATGCGTGCACGTGGAGCTAAGGTTACTGACTTAGTTATCATTGTTGTAGCTGCCGATGATGGAGTTATGCCACAGACAAAAGAAGCCGTTGATCATGCGAAAGCAGCAGGTGTTCCGGTTATCGTGGCAGTTAATAAAATTGATAAGCCAACTGCAAATCGTGACCGTATCGTATCACAGATGAGTGAATTAGGATTAATGCCAGAAGAATGGGGCGGAGATACTATTTATGCGGATATCTCAGCAAAATTCGGAACTGGTGTCAGTGATTTATTGGAGACAATTCTAGTTGTTTCTGAAGTATACAACTTCCGTGCAAATCCAAACAAACTAGCAACTGGTACAGTAATTGAAGCTAAATTGGATAAGGGAAGAGGTCCTGTTACTACTTTATTAGTACAGGGTGGAACATTGCATACAGGAGATTCTTTAGTTGTAGGTACAGCTTATGGTAAAGTTCGTAAAATGACAGATGATCTAGGTCGTGAAATTAAAAAGGCACTTCCTTCAACACCAGTCGAAATCATTGGCTTAAATGATGTACCTATTGCAGGAGATATCTTTAAAGTATTTGATAATGAAAAGAAAGCTCGTCAGATTGCGGAAACACGCTTAAATAAGAAAATTGCTTCTGAACGTAATGCGACAGGAGCAGCTATGTCCTTAGATGATTTAGCTCGTCAGATAGAAGAAGGCGAAGTAAAGGAAGTAAATGTAATTGTAAAAGCCGATGTACAGGGTAGTGCAGAAGCTGTAAAAGCTAGTATGGAAAAAATCGATGTACAGGGAGTACGAGTAAATGTAATTCGTTCTCAGGCAGGAGCTATTACAGAGTCTGATATCTTATTAGCTAGTGCTTCTCATGCAGTAATTTATGGATTCAATGTTCGTCCAAACGCTTTAGTACGTAAAAAAGCAGAGGAAGAAGGAATTGAAATTCGTCTTCATAATATCATTTATAAAGCATTGGAAGAAATGGAAAATGCTATGAAGGGTATGCTTGCGCCAGTATATGAAGAAGTTATTATCGGGCAGTGTGAAGTTCGTCAAATTTATAAGGTATCTAAAGTTGGTACGATTGCCGGCTGTATGGTTACAGATGGTTGTGTCCGTAAAGATTGCGGTGTTCGTCTGATTCGTGATGGAGTGGTTATTTATACAGGTAAATTAGGTTCTCTGAAACGTTTCCAGAATGACGCAAAAGAAGTTAATAATGGATATGAATGTGGTCTTACTATAGAAAACTTTAATGATATTAAAGTAGATGACATCATTGAAGCGTATGAAGATCAGCAAGTTGATCCAGAATAAGATTAAGGTGATTATATGACATTGAAAGCTGAGAAAATAGCAGGTATCATACAAAAAGAAGTATCTGATATTATTCAATTCTCTTTAAAAGATCCTAAAATTGGATTTATTACAATTACTGATGTAACGGTAACTAACGATTTATCAATTGCGAAAATCTTCGTTTCTTTCTTAGGCCAGAAACCAAGAGAAGAGGCAGGAATGAAAGCATTACAGCGTAGCAAAGGATATATTCGCAGTGAATTAGCTAAACGAATGAAAATTCGTAAAGTTCCTGAATTAGTATTTAAGATTGATGATTCTCTTGAAAGAGGAAATCGAATTGATCAAATCATTAGTGAAATAAACAAATAGAAAAAAGGAACTGGAGAGCAATTTCTCTAGTTCCTTTTCATATGTGGTGAAGAGTATAAAAAAGTTACCTCATTAATTAGCACAATTTCAGTGATTTCTAAAATAATGAGGTAACTATATTTTATCTACCAACGTTTGTTAATCTTTCTTTTATTTTAAAATGTTTACCAAAGCGGTAGAAGAAATCCATTACAAATGGGATAGCCGCAATACCTACAATTGTGAATAATAATTGTAGGCGTGATAATCTTACTAAAGAGAATACATTAGGAAGAAGAATGATGCATGAAATAAACAAGATTGTCATTAAGGAAAAGATAAGGAAACGTTTTTTAGTAAATGGAGAACATACTCTATATAAAACAATCAATGAACTAGTACCTGTTAGTAATACACACATCGTAGACATAGCTTTTGGTGTAATAGGTATGACAATAGAAATAATATTTACATAAAGAATACTTAATACTACGCATAATGCTCCAGGGAATGCTCTTCCTAATACATTGATCAAAAAGTTACCTTCCACTCTTGCATAATTAGCTTCTAAAGCTAGGAAAAATGATGGAATACCAATCGTACAAGAGGATATTAAGGTAAGCTGAATCGGTTCAAAAGGATAACGGCTTAAGAAGAATAGGGTCAATATACTCAAGATAGTAGAAAACGTTGTTTTTACTAAGAATAAAGAGGCAGCACGTTGAATATTATTGATGACACGTCTTCCTTCATTTACGATGTGAGGCATGTTCGCAAAGTTATTATCCAATAAAACAAGATTAGCAATATTTTTTGCAGCTTCACTGCCTTGGGCTACCGATATGCTGCAATCTGCTTCCTTTAATGCCATAACATCATTTACGCCATCACCAATCATTGCGGTTACATGACCCTGTTCCTTAAGCGCTTTGATCATAAGTTTTTTCTGTAATGGAGAAACACGCCCAAATACAGTATACTCTTTTACTGCATCATAAATCATATCATCACTAAGAGTGCTTGCATCAATATAGCGATCATAGTTTTTCAGATTTGCCTTATGTGCGATTTCATGTACGGTACGTGGATCATCACCACTGATTACCTTTATATCTACACCTTGTGCTATAAAATAATCCAATGTTTTTGGGGCTTCTTTACGAATTGGATCACTTAATAAAATAAGGGATAATATTTCATTGTTTTTTGAAGGTTCTTCCTGCATCATTTCACTAGTATAAGCTAAAGTTAGTACACGATTTCCTAAACTAGCATAGCGAGTTATCTCTTTTTGCAGCTCAGGATCATTATGATCACTTACAAATTCATAGGCACCTAAAATATAAGTCCCTTTGTTTTTAAAACTTACAGCACTTAATTTTCTGGCACTGGAAAAAGGAAGAGTCTGTACGGACTGATATATATTGAAATTATTTGGAATATAATTTCGTATAGCCTGTGCTGTCGCATTATCATCGGGTAATGCAAGTAACATATTGCCTAAGATTTCAAGGATTTCATCCTTTTCTCCTTGAAGTGCGATAATATCTTCTACCTGCATGTTTCCTTCAGTTAGAGTACCTGTTTTATCTAAACATAAGGTATCAACTCTTGCCAATGTCTCTATGCAATATAATTCCTGAACTAATGTTTTTTTCTTCGCAAGATTAATTGAGCCAACAGCTAGAGCAATACTGGTTAGCAGAACCAAGCCTTCAGGAATCATACCAATCAACGCTGCGACTGTAGATACAATAGAAGAAGATAGACCGCTTTCTGTCATAAAATATTGTTTACTAAATAAAAGTATACCAACCGGAATAATGATGATTCCAATATTTTTAATGATAAAATTAATAGAATCTCGTAATTGTGATTTATGTCTTCTGAATGATTTTGCATCTTTCATAATTGTAGAGGCATAATTATCTTTCCCTACATGTTTTACCTGCACTTTTGCAGTACCGCTTACGACAAAACTTCCTGAATATAATTCATCATGTTTCTTTTTCACGATGACATCGGATTCTCCTGTAATCAATGATTCATTTACTTCTAAACGTCCATCAATTACAATGGCATCTGCACATACTTGAGAACCTGTTTCCAAACAGAGGATGTCGTCAATTACGATTTCATCCATATGTAATTTCACTTCTTTGCCATTACGTAGCAAGGTAACATAAGGTTCACTGATCAGGGATAGTTTATCCAACACTCGTTTTGCGCGTATTTCTTGAAAAATACCGATTACAAGGTTAGAAAATACCACTCCCAGAAATAATAAATTTTTATAAGAACCAATAAAAATGATAAGACCTGCTAAGACTGCATTAATAAGATTAAATAGTGTAAATATATTATCTCTAAAGATTTCTTTATAACTTTTTGTGATACGATCTTCTTGAGTATTGATATATCCTGCATCAATACGTTCTTTCACTTGGTCGTCGTTTAGTCCATAAGCAGGATCGATCCATTCTGTATTATTTGTTTTATGCATGGAATCACCTCATAGTAGTATTATATCAAATCTTATGAAGAATTGTTCTTACAGATTCGTAATTTTCAATCGAAAGTATTTTTCTCTATACATCACATAATTGTCATGATATACTTGTGCCTGTGAAGGAGTGCTGGTAATAAATGAGTATAGTAACAGTAGAAAATATTTCTCATAGTTTTGGAGGAAGACAAATTTTAGAAAATGTATCTTTTCGTTTATTAAGTGGAGAACATGTAGGTTTAATAGGGGCAAATGGTGAAGGTAAATCTACCTTTTTGAATATATTGACTGGTAAACTGATTCCTGAAGAAGGGAAAGTGTCCTGGTGTCGTCGTATTACGAGAGGATATCTTGATCAGCATACAGTCTTAGAGAAAGGTAAAACAATTCTTGATGTTTTACATGATGCTTTTTCTTATCTTTTTGAATTAGAAAAAGAAATGATGCAGAAGTATGAAGAAATGTCTGATTGCGATGAAACAAGGATGGAAGTATTATTACAGGATGTTGGAGAAATTCAGGATATTCTAGAACATAGCGGATTTTATATGATAGATGCGAAAATTCAGGAAGTTGCGCAAGGACTAGGCTTAATGGATATTGGTCTTGATAAAGATGTTTCCATGTTGAGCGGAGGGCAGCGTTCTAAAGTTTTATTGTGTAAGCTTTTATTAGAAAATCCGATGATCTTGATTTTAGATGAGCCCACGAACTATTTAGATGAAGAACATATTACCTGGTTAAAGAACTTTTTATCATCATATGAACATGCCTTTATTTTAGTTTCTCATGATATTCCTTTCTTAAATAGTGTAGTTAACATTATCTATCATGTTGAAAATTGTGAATTGACACGATATGTAGGAGATTATGATTATTTCCTTGAACAATATGCATTAAAGAAACGTCAGCAGGAAGCAGCATATGAAAAACAACAGAAGGAAATTGCAGATCTAAAAGACTTTATTGCCCGTAATAAAGCACGAGTAGCTACACGTAACATGGCTCATTCTCGTCAGAAGAAGCTTGATAAAATGGAACTGATCGAAAAGGTAAAGGAAAAAGTGAAACCTAGCTTTGAATTTCAGTCTGATCGAGCAAGCGGACGTGTTGTGTTTGATGCGAAGGATTTAGTAATCGGTTATGATGAGCCTCTAACTAAACCAATGAATTTACAGTTAGAAAGAAATAAAAAAGTCGCCATCAAAGGAGTAAATGGCTTAGGAAAAACAACATTATTAAAAACATTAATGGGGATAATACCAGGAGTCAGCGGTCATGTTGAGGTGGATCCTTATGCAACGATTGGCTTCTTTGAGCAAGAAGTAGCAGGAGAGCGTCAAACTGCTTTGGATTATTTCTGGAAAGAATACCCTGCATTAAATAATGGAGAAGCACGTGCAGCTCTAGCAAAATGCGGCTTAACTACCGATCACATTGAATCTAGCATGTATGTGTTGTCAGGAGGAGAACAGGCTAAGGTACGATTATGTGTTGTGATGAATAAAGCACATAATGTTCTTGTGCTAGATGAGCCTACAAATCATTTAGATGTGGATGCTAAAGATGAGTTAAAACGGGCTTTAAAAGAATACAAAGGAACGATTTTACTAGTTTCTCATGATCCAGACTTTTATGAAGGATTAGTAGATGAAATTTGGAATTTAGAAGAATGGACAACGAAAATCTTATAAGATATATAAAAACGAAGCACTTGATAACGTACTTCGTTTTTATTATAGCCATGAAACTTTGTTTTCAGTTCCATTTTTTATTTTTATAATGTTTCCTCTATGTCGATAGACAACTAATATTGTTAATAACCAGCTGGCAATGATAATTTCTACTCCATTATGAATCTGCATATAAGTAATAAACACACTGCTTACAAAGGCAGCTACCATACTGGATAAAGAAACCATTTTACTGATATATAAAACAATTAAGAATCCAATCAATGGAATGAAAAAATACCATGCATTTTGGAAAGTAAAAATAGATGTAGATAGAAGGAAACCAAACATTGTCGCAACTGCTTTACCGCCTCTAAAACCAGCAAAGATTGGATAACAGTGTCCAAATGCTGCGGCAAAACCTGCCCAAATACTTGCGTTCTGATCAAAACAGGAAACTATGCCAACTGCAACAACGACTTTTAAAACATCGCATACTATAACAGAAATACCTGCTTTTTTTCCTAATACACGTCCTGCATTTGTTCCTCCTAAATTACCGCTTCCATAATTACGAACATCTGTTTTATAGAACAATTTTCCTATTACCAAAGCAAATGGAATGGAACCTAATAGATAACCTAAACCAAGATACCAGATCCAGTTGATATTCATTGTATTCACCTCATTTTTATAACATATATATTTTAGCATTTTAACCTATATTGTAAAAGAGCAAAGTACGATTTCTTTTACTAGACTATTATTTGTACAAATCAAAGACATATTCGTATAATCATAAGTTTTCGTTGCATGAACTTAGTAAATTTGTTAAACTAATCAAGGTAACTGCTTTATATGCAGTCATAGAAAGAGGTGATAGTATGGCAGAGAAAGCATATGATGGAAGTAGTATACAGATTCTTGATGGGCTTGATGCTGTACGAAAAAGACCAGGTATGTATATCGGTTCTACAGATGCAAGAGGTCTTCATCATCTGGTGTGGGAGATCGTTGACAACTCCATCGATGAAGCTTTAAACGGATATGGAGATACGATTCGCATAACAATCGAAAAAGATAATGTAATATGTGTAGAAGATGAAGGACGAGGTATTCCTGTTGATATGCATGCGAGTGGAATGCCGACTGTTCAAGTAATTTATACGGTACTGCATGCCGGAGGTAAATTTAGTACAGAAGGCGGTTATAAGACAAGTGGAGGACTACATGGTGTGGGGGCCAGTGTAGTGAATGCCTTAAGTGAATGGGTGGAAGTAGTTGTTTATCGCGATGGGAAAATCTATCAGATGAACTTCTCAGATGGGGGAAGCAATGTCAGTGATTTAAAAATTATTGGAAAAACAACAAAAACAGGTAGTAAGATTCGCTTTAAACCAGATGCGAAGATTTTTAGCACGACAAAATTCTCATATCATCAGATTGCAGAGCGTGCACAGGAGGATGCTTTTTTATTAGAAGGCTTGAAACTTGTGGTAAAGGATGAAAGAGAAGGAAAAGAAAGAGAAGAAGTTTATCATTATGAAGAAGGACTAGTCGCATTTATGGAATATCTTCATGAAGATAAACAGGTATTTCATAAACCAGTAGCATTTAGTGGGACTGTAAATGATATCAAAGTTGATTGTGCTTTTCAGTATACGGATGAATATCAGGAAAATATCTTTTCTTTTGTAAATATCGTACGTACCAAAGATGGCGGTACGCATGAAACAGGCGCAAAAAATGCTTTCACAAAAGTATTTAATGAATATGCAAGAAAAAATGGTATTTTAAAAGAGAAAGATAAAAATTTTGAAGGCAGTGATGTACGAGAAGGTTTAACAATTATTTTATCATTAGGTATTCCGGAAAATCTGCTACAGTTTGAAGGGCAGACAAAAGGGAAATTAGGAACACCAGAGGCAAAAGCTGCTGTCGATAGCATCGTTAGTGAAAAGCTAAGTTATTTCTTAGAGGAGAATAAAGAACTAGCAATTACATTAATCAAAAAGATGCAAAGGGCATCGAGTGCTAGAGAAGCCGCTAGAAAGGCTAGAGAAGATGCTAGAAAAGGAAAATCAAAAGGTAAGACGGAAAAGATTCTTTCTGGAAAATTAGCAAGTGCACAAAGTAAGGATGCAAGAAAGAAAGAATTATATCTAGTCGAAGGGGATTCTGCCGGTGGAAGTGCTAAGCAGGGAAGAGATAGTAAATATCAGGCAATTTTACCGCTTCGAGGTAAAGTTCTGAATACGGAGAAAGCTAGTATTGCCAATATTGAAAAGAATGAAGAATTAAATACGATCATTCATGCATTAGGTGCTGGAGTTGGCGCAAACTTCCATGCAGAAGATGCTAATTATCACAAAGTCATTATTATGACCGATGCGGATACCGATGGTGCACATATTCAGATCTTATTATTGACATTCTTCTATCGCTATATGCGAGAATTGATTGAAAAAGGTATGGTCTATATTGCATTGCCGCCTTTATATAAAATTCAAAAAGGAAAACAGATTCAGTATGCCTGGACAGATGAAGAATTAGATGAACTTCGTAAAACCATTGGCAAAGGATATAGTTTACAGCGATATAAAGGGTTAGGGGAAATGAATGCGGATCAGTTATGGGATACAACCATGTGTCCTGAAACACGAACTCTAATACAGGTAACAATCGATGATGCGGTTGTGGCGGAAAAACGTGTATCTGTATTAATGGGTGATAAAGCTAATCTGCGTCGCGACTGGATTGAAGAGAATGTTTCCTTTACCTTGGAAGACAACTATGAAGTGGAGGTTAAAAGATGAAACAGGATAAAACAATAGAACATCACAGTACCATCATTGCATCTCCACTAGAAGAAATCATGGGAGATCGTTTTGGACGTTATTCGAAATATATTATCCAGGATCGTGCTTTGCCGGATGCTAGAGATGGTTTAAAGCCAGTACAAAGAAGAATCTTATATGCAATGTATGTTGATGGCAATACTTGGGATAAAGGCTATCGTAAATCTGCTAAAACAGTCGGGCTAGTAATTGGTAATTATCACCCTCATGGTGATACTTCTGTTTATGATGCTATGGTTCGTATGTCACAGGAATGGAAGATACGTACACCGCAAATCGATATGCAGGGAAATAATGGTTCAATCGATGATGATCCGGCTGCAGCGATGCGTTATACAGAGGCTAGACTTGGCAAAATCAGTGAATATCTTTTAAAAGATATTGAAAAAGATACAGTATTATGGGCTCCAAACTTTGATGATACGGATATGGAACCAACGGTTCTTCCAGCACGTTATCCCAATTTGTTAGTAAATGGAATTACTGGTATTGCGGCAGGTTATGCAACCAATATTCCTCCTCACAATCTTAGTGAGGCATTAGATGCGACGATTTATCGTATCCAGCATCCAGATTGTTCTTTAGAGGAGCTGATGGAATTTATTCAAGGACCAGATTTTCCAACTGGCGGTATTGTACAAGGAATAGATGGTATTAAAGAAGCCTTTACTACTGGAAAAGGTCGTATCATCATTCGAGGTAAAGTAAAAATTGAACAAACTAAAACGGTTCAGCAGATCGTTATCACTGAAATACCATATGAAGTTGTGAAAAGCAATATGGTTAAGAAAATCGACGATATTCGCTTAAACAAGAAAATTGATGGTATTTTAGATGTACGCGATGAAAGCGATCGTAATGGTTTGCGTGTTGTAGTCGATGTGAAAAAAGATGCGAATACACAGCTAATTTTAAATTATTTATATAAGAATACAGACTTACAGGTTTCTTATAACTATAATGTTGTGGCAATTGTAAATAAACGTCCAGTATCTATGGGACTTGCCGAGATGTTGGATGCTTTTATTGCCCACCGTCATGATGTGATTACACGAAGAAGTTTGTTTGATCTTAAGAAAAAGGAAGAACGCTGTCATATTTTAGAGGGCTTAATCAAAGCAGTATCTATTTTAGATGAAATTATTGCCCTAATTCGTGCCAGCAAGGATAAGGCAGATTCTAAGAAGAAAATCATGGATGCTTTTGGATTTAGTGATGCGCAGGCAGAAGCTATTGTGACAATGCGTTTATATCGCTTATCTTCCACTGATATTACACAGTTAAGAGAAGAATATGCACAATTACTAAATGAAATTGAAGAATTGCACGATATATTAGATAATCCAAAAATACTTCGTAAAGTTATGATCAAAGAATTAAATGAAGTGAAGAAAGCCTTCAAAACACCACGTCTAACAAGTATTGAACATGAAATAGAAGATATTGTAATTGATAAAATTGCGATGATCAATAGTGAACAGGTAATGGTTACAATTTCAAGAGATGGTTATATCAAACGTGTCTCTATGCGTAGCTATAATGCTAGTAAAGAGGATTTAACCGGTTTAAAAGAAGGTGATCAGCTTGTTGGCTATAAAGAAGTTAACACCTTAGATCACGTACTATTCTTTACAAATCAGGGTACTTATGGCTATCTGCCTGTTTATGAGGTAGAGGAAGCTCGCTGGAAAGATATTGGTAGTCATATTAATTCTTCTATTCGTATTCAAGCAGAAGAAAAAATTACAGATGCTTTTGTACTACATAGTTTTCAATCTGATGCCTACATTATTTCCATTACTAAACATGGCTTGGTAAAGAAAACAGCTATAAAAGAGTATGAGGTTTCTAGAAACAATAAAACCATGAGTAATATGAAATTACTTGATGAAGATGAAGTAATTAAAACAATGTTAGCTTATGCATATGACGAAATATTGATTGCGTCTAAAAATGGCTATGTCTGCCGTTATCCTGTATCACTTATTCCTGAAACATCTCCACGTTCAAAAGGTGTAAAAGCGATGAATCTGGTTGATGATGAAATTGCAAGTGCTTGTATCTGTCATAATGATACATCTTTCCTAATTGTGTTTAGCGAACAGTGTCATGTGAAACGAATTCGCTTAAGTGATATCGATATTACAGGACGTCCTACCAAAGGAAGCATGATCTGTAAGAAAGTAAAATCTAATCCATATCATATCAAACATATATTCTTAATGGATATGAATGATGAAATAACAATTTTATCGGACGAAAAACATTCTTTAGTTGTGAAAGATATTAGCTTAATGAATAAAGAAGCTACCTTCTCTTCACCACTTCCGCTAACTAATGAATATACATTCTTAAGTGAGTTAGAAGAAGTGAAAGAAATAGAGAAAGATAAAGAATAAGTATATGAAGAAAGTATCAGAAATGATGCTTTTTTTGTATACAAAGGAAAAAATATAAAATATACTATTAGATATATCAAGAAAAAATAAGGGGTAGAATAAGTATGCAAGAGAAAGTAAGAGAATTCATTGAAGAATATGCATTAAGCTGTAATGAAAAAATACGTTATATTGATTTGGTTAGTGAAATAGGTGAATTAGGAAAAGAAATCCTAAGACAAACAGATTATGGAGAAAAACATTATCAAGTAAATGAAACAAGTGTGGAAGAAATGGGAGATTGTTTGTTCTCCATTTTGGCTTTATGCTGTGAAATGAATATAAATGCTAATGATGCGTTAAATTATGCGATGAATAAATATAAAAAGCGTTATATATCTACAGGAACGATTAGTTCAAATGGTAAGGAGTAAAATAATGAATAAATTGAAAGAGTGGACAAAAGATGGCTTTGTGTTAAGACCTGCAAAGATAGAAGATGCGCAAGAGTATTATGAACATAATTTTAATCCTTTAGATAGAGAAATAGTTAGATTAACAGGAAGCAGATCAGATTTTTCTCGTAATGAAGTGATTAACCATTTTAAGAATTGTATTCATTCAAAAGATCGATATGATTTTGTTCTTGTATCTATAGATGGTCATATTATTGGAGAAAGTGTTCTTAATGAGATAGATGAAGATTTAAGAAGTGCTAACTTTCGAATTTGTATATTTCATCGTGATGATTGTAATAAAGGAATTGGTTCATGGATGATTGAAAAAACATTGGAATTTGCTTTTGAAGATATAAAACTTCATCGAGTAGAACTAGATGTGTATTCATTTAATCAACGAGCAATTCATGCATATGAAAAAGCAGGCTTTAAGCATGAAGGAGTATTAAGGGATGCTATTATACATGGAGAAACTTATGCAGATGTTATCTTAATGGCAATTTTAGAGAATGAGTGGATAAAAACTAAGGATTAGGCTTAATTAAACAAAATATATGAAACAATCTGAATTATTAAAAACAATCGCATCTCTTACTCCTTACTGCCATAAGAAAACAAAGATGATAAAAAAGGATTTAATGTGGAAAGCAGTTATATCAATGCAAAGAATGTAAATATGTCTTCACATATAATTCTCATACAATTACGATGTATTCTAAAATTTAAAGAAGCATGTTTGTACAGATTGTATTGGATACCTTAAGTTGCGTTCCAATCAAACAAATGGCAGCTGATTTAAATTTATCTATTTCCTGTATTTTGAAAATCGTCATAAGATCTTATGTGCTTTAGAAAAACTATTAACTATAGAAAAGCAAAAACTAAGCGGTACGATTGAAATTGATGAAACCTTTATTTTGGAAAGTCAGAAAGGATCAAAAAATAGAGAAAGAAGGACTCGCAAAAGACAGAAATGGGTAGGACAAATCATTATAGATAAATAAATATTATTAACATTTTTAAACTGATACTTTTATCAAGGTAATTAGCATTAAGAATAAGACATAAATGTTCAAAAATTATATTGTGATATAATACCTCTATGTGAAAAATATAGATTGGAGAAAGAATATGGATAACACATTAATTGAACAGTTTATGAATTACTTAATAGATGCTGAAAAAAGTCAGCATACGATTGAAAAATATCGAAGAGATATTCACTCATTTTATCTGTTTTTAAATAATAGAGATTTAGATAAAAAAGCAGTAAGAGAATATAAAGAATATTTAATAGAACATTATGCTCCGAGATCAGTCAATTCCATGTTAACAGCATTGAATTCTTTTTTTTCGTTCATTGGTAGACTGGAGTTAAAAATAAAGATGATAAAAATACAAAAGAAAATCTTTTTAGAAGAAACAAAGAACCTAACAAAAGAGGAGTATAAAAGATTAGTGAATGCAACTAAAAATGATATGCGGATGCAGTTAATAATTGAGACTTTATGTTCAACAGGCATGAGAGTAAGTGAATTGAAATATATTACTGCAGAGAATTATGAAAAAGGCATAATAAATGTATACAATAAAGGAAAACAAAGAACGATATTCTTACCTAAGAAACTGATACAGAAAATGAGAATCTTTGTTCTTAGAAAACAGATTAAGAAGGGAATGATTTTCACTACAAAAAGTGGAAAGAGCATTGATAGAGTTGCAATCTGGAGAAAGATGAAAAAAATCTGCAAGAAAGCAGATGTATATGCCGGTAAGGTTTTTCCTCATAATTTAAGACATCTTTATGCAAAAACATATTACTGCATAAAAAATGATTTATCGAAACTAGCAGATTTATTGGGACACAGCAGTATTGACACAACAAGAATTTATATCATGGATGACAGCAGCAAGCACCTTCAGGATATAGAAATAATGGATCTGGTCATATAAGACTAAAATAAAATACAACATAATAAATATTATGTTGTATATTTTTTGCCATAAACGACTTTAAAACTTCCTTATATATTTTTTATACAATATTTTCCATGATTTGTAAACAAAAATGTAATATTTATGAGATAAAATATAATATTTTATTTATTTACAAAAAAAATATAACAGAATAAAGATACGAATTTTCTATTTTTATCTTTGAAAATTAGATTATTCGTGTTTTTTTGTGCAACATAATATTTATTATGTTGTATATCCAGTAATCGGTGCTATAGCCAAAATGCTTTATCTCTTTCATCAGAAGGGAGATGATGCTAATTATAGTGTTACGTTCCAAAACAGGTTATTGTGCAGATAGAATGCGAAAGTCAATTGAAATGATGAGAGAGTAAAAAATTCATCTATTTGAGATTCTTACACTCATTTAATACTACCTTTTAGTATATAAATGAAGTGATTGAATGAAATAGGTCTATCTATGTTCTGAATCAAGTATTGGGTCATATTATATCAGGGCGATAATTATCAATTTCCCTTTCTTGTATTCCTATAAGAACTAATAAACTATCGCCCTGCACATTAAAATAAAAGTAGATGAATTTGGCAATAAAATCAAAAATTGTCTTTGAAAATAAAACAGATTGCTCATCTAATTCTATTAGTTACATTATGAATGTAGTCTCATTTTGGTTTCTTATGGTCAGTATTATTACTTTTATTTGAAACAAATAAAGTCTCAACCTTCTATTTTTGACATTACATCACTGCCGTAACCACGGTTGCGATATTTGAATAATTAAAGGATCATATGGAAACAACAGTCTGTTTTCATAGACGAAAACTAAGCTATTCTATGATACTTCAATTTTAACCTAGGAACTTAAGGGAATATAAAAAAATTAAATCTGAATATAAGTAGTTAAAGAAGAACAAAGAAGATACAAAAGGAGAGAATTATGATGAAAAGTAACAAAAAATTATGTACTTTAGCTCTATCTTCAGCAGTGATCTTAGGGGGAACAATGATGATTCCTGCGCAAGGAATCCACGCTGAAGAATTAGGGTCAAATCTTGTAGAAAATCAGACTAACACTACTGCAACTGTTACTACAGCTGAAGAATTTAAAACTGCTGTAGCCGACGCAAACGTTAAAGAAATACTTGTAAAAAACCCAATTGATATACACGATTCACTTACAATTAATGATAAAACTATTACGTCAAGCACTAGTGAAAGTAATGCTAATTTTTTGACATTCTTTAAAGGTGCAACATTCAATAATGTGACCGTTAACTCTGGTGCTAATGATAAATCAGCGATTCATATGTATAAATGTTCAGGTACATTTAACAATGTGACCATTAATCATAATGGAGTAGGTGCCCCAATTATTGGAAATGGAGCTGAAAGTAAACTTACGTTTACAGGGAATGTGATTTTAAAATTAAATGAAGAATCTTGGTATGGGATAAATTTGGATAATGGCTCTACAGCAGATTTTACTGGTGCAACTTTAAGCGTTGATACACTATCCGCTACTCAATCAGCTGTTTGTGTTGAACGTGAAGCTGCTGTTAATGGTTTGGATATTTCTGTAGTGAAAACAGCAGATGGTCAAACAGCTTATGTACAGAGCAGTGATTTAGCACAATTTGTAGAAGCAAAACAAGAAAAAGATGTTACTGAAGTAATCATTAATGAAGATGTAGAAATTAATGACTCATTTGTGATTAATGAAGAGATGACAATTACAGCAAACAATGGTGCTAAAATCTACACCAATAAGTTTGTAAAACCAGATAATGCAGTAACAGTAATGAATGGAATTTCTGTCGAATTCAATAATGTGGCAATTCAAACAGATAGCTCTGCTAAGAGTGGTTTGCATGTATATGGTGGTAAAGTTATAGCTAATAATTTGACAGTGGATAATACGGTAACCGATGGAGGTGCTGCAGTTATCGTAAATAGTGGTTCTATAGATTTAAACGGAACAACAACATTCAATTTAGGTGAAAATTCTTGGGGTGGTATCAACCTTGATAATAGAATTACAGGAGGAAATAATCCTTCAGTTAATATTGGAGAAAATGCAGTAATCAATGTCAAAGCTGATGGACAAAATGAAGTGAGTCTATATTACACGGATAAAGATTCTAACGTTACACCAGACATTAAAGTTCCTGAAACAGTAAAAGTAACAATGAATGGAACAGAAGTTACTTTGGGTACAGATGGTGAAATTACAACTTCCATTCCATGGACAGATCTAGAACCTTCAGAACCAGCAGTACCATTAACACCACTAGAACCATCTAAACCAATCGAAAAACCACAAAGTCCTGAAGAACCAACAACACCAACGGATCCTGTAAAACCAATAACTCCAATTACGCCAGAAACACCTGCGGCTGATGATGAAACCAAAACACCAGCTAGTTCAGAAAAATCAACAGATGAAGAAGATAAAACTCCAGATACAGGAACATATTCTAATGTATTATTGTTAGGATTTACATTTATCGTTTCAGCAATTGGAATGGTAGGAACAATTCTATTTAAACGCAGACATCAGAACTAATTGAAGGAATTGAATAAGTTAGAATTGAAAATATATTCAACAAGAAGATAGGTAAAATAATCTTGTAGATAAATGTCTCGAAATAAAAATTTAATAAATAGGTGGGGCAGTTATGCCCCATTTATGCTTTATTTGGCAAATGCATGATTTACTTTGAATTATATCATTTTAACTAAAAGGAGTAAAATATGAAGAAGACGAAAATTATAGGAGCAGTGTTAATAGCATCTATAACAGCTATGACAGTTTTTAGCAATGGTTCATTTCTATATGCACAGGAAAATACTATTGCTTCAATTGATATTATTGATAAAACTGAGCCAATTGCTGATATAGAAGAAAACAACTCGATTGTTGAAGAAGAAACAAAAACAGTTGAAGAGAAAGCAGAAGCTTCATTAGAGAAAGAAAAGGTCAAATCGGATGTTCCATATACACTAGGTAGTGACATTGCATCAGAAATTGCAGACCAGAAAAATTTACAGGCAAACAATAGATTGTCTGGAAATTGTGGAGCAGAGAATAATGAAACAAATGTAACATGGGAACTGGAACAAAACAATAGTGACTCTAGTAATCCAACATATACTTTAACTATTTCTGGAGCAGGTGATATGAAGGATTTCACTAATGGAACACAACCTTGGTACAATTTTCAAAATTCTATAACAAAATTAGAAATAGATAATGGAATAACGCATATTGGAAGTCATTCTTTTCGTGGAACAAAAATATCTAATATCAAAATTCCAGATAGTGTAAGGACAATTGGGGATTACGCATTTATTCAAAATAAGAATTTAGTTTCTATTACAGCTTCAGATATAAAAGGTCGAAATTTTAAAGTTGAAGACGATACTATATTTACATCCTATATTACAAAAAATGATAAGGAAGGATGGGAACTAAGCTATTTTCCAATTGCTAAATATACAAATAAGTATACTGTACCTCAATTTGTTACATCAATAGGTGCCAATTCTATGCAAATGGCTATATTTAAAGAAGTTATTATCGAAACTCCTTGTTCAATTAACAGTTATGCTTTTGCGGGAAATGATATGCTTGAAAAAGTTGTACTTCCTGATATGATTACGTTTGGAACAGAAGGTTTAAATATAGGCAGCGGATTTAATGGAACATTTGCTGGATGTACTCGGTTAATGACTATAGAAAACTTTGTGAATGCCAATATTATAGAAATTGGTGAGAGTGTATTTAATCAAACAAATGTAACAAATCTTATTATTCCAGCTTCTGTAGTAAAAATCTCAGGTAATGCATTTTCAAATCCAAGTTCATATGTGTCAGTTATATTTGAAGAAGGAAGTCAGTTAAATACTGTTGAGAAGAGTGCTTTTACAAAAGATCAATTTAAAGCTCAATTTGCAGAAAATGATATAAAAGCGTATTTAGCATTTGTTTCATCAGGATTTAAGGCCAATTTGGGTGATAAAAAATTACCAACTAGTGAAATATTTGTATATGAATGGAGTGGCAATAATACTGTTTCCATTGTTGGTATTACAGATAAAGGGAAAAATAAAGATATCATTACAATTCCTGGGGAAGCGGAAGGGTATCCTATTACACAAATCGCTGATTTTGTATTTCAGAATGATACTAATGTTGAAACAATAATATTTGAGAATGGTGTGCCAATCAATGTTGGAGAAAACGCATTTTTTGGATGTACTAATCTGTCAACATTTGATGCAGGAATACGACAAATTTCTTTAGATAATAATGCTCTTGGTAATAACCCTAAACTTTCCAGTGTGTATATTCCTAATGCTTTAGAATTAGGTAGCAAAATATTTAGTATGTCTAATAATATAACACTTCTTTTGATTAATGGGACAGTTAAAACACAAGAAGATTCATTATATAAGTCAAATGCTGATTCTTTAGTTATGAATAGTGGAGCTTTTTATGTTCTTGGACAAACAGCTGATATGGTGAATCAATTTGATACGATCGTTTCTGAAAAAGAAGATGTTAAGTTATCAAAAATAGTGTTTGGAGAAAACGGAATATTTCCAGATAAAACAGATTTTAAGAAAAATATATTAGCAACACCTAAGAGAGATAGATATATTTTTAAAGGGTGGTACGATAATGACAAATTTAATGGATTTCCTGTAACAAGTCCTCAGGCAGGAAAGAACTACTATGCAAAATGGGAGAAGAGTAATTATACTGTAGTTGATAAAGTTGATTTTGGATCATTAGATTATGGAAACTTAAGTTCAAAGAATATTAATGTAAAATTTGAGAACGAGACCGATATTGTTTCCTCAGTAATTAGCAGTGATGAAGAAATATTTACTGTTAAAATTGATGATAGTAATAAAAATAACATTATTATTACTCCTAATAAAGATCTAACTGTTGGTACATACAATGAACAAATAGTAGTAACAACTAAAGATGGAGCAAATCATATTGTAGAGGTTAGCTTGGCTGTTGAGAAAGCTGAACCGGCATATGAGATACCAAGTGATTTAACAGCTACTTATGGAGAAAAATTGTCTGATATTACGATACCTGCAGCAGATAATGGAACATTTACATGGAATAATCCGAACGAAGAAGTAGGTAATGTTGGGTCAAAGTCATTTAAAGCTACATTTACACCAAAAGATACAAATAACTATAAAACTGTAGAATTGGAGATTCCTGTAACTGTAACAAAGGCAGTTCCTTCTTATGAAATACCATCTAACCTGTCTGCAGTTGAAGGACAGACACTAGCTGATGTAGTTCTTCCTAATGGATTTACATGGCAGGATGTAACTACAACACCGGTAGGATCTTATGGTATAAATTCATTTTTTGTGACTTTTACACCAGAAGATACTACAAATTATGAAGTTGTAAAAAATATACCTGTACAGATTGTAGTAAATCCAAAAATGGAAACTATTAATACTATGCCTGAGATTATTGCAAATGATGTGACTCTAACTGTTGGAGATGAATTTGATCCATTGGCAAACGTAACAGCAAAAGATGCAGAGGATGGAGAAATCGCCCTAACAAAAGAAAACATCGTCTCAAATGATGTAGATACAAGCAAAGCAGGAACATATCACGTTACATATAAAGTAACAGATAGTCAGGGAGCATCTACTGAAATTACGATTACAGTAACAGTAGAAGATAAAGGAACAGAAAAACCGGATGTTCCTACTACACCGGAAAAACCATCTGATCCAGATATTTCTGATAAACCAGCAGATACAAATACTACAGAAAAGACAGATGATTCAAAAACTCCTGTAAAAGCTAATACTTCTACTGAAGAATCAAAAGCTCCAGAAACAGGTAAAGAATCCAATATGATGTTATATGGATGGGGCTTGCTGCTTTCAGCTTTAGGAATTTCAGGAATTGTCTTTGCTAAACGTAGACGTTCAAGATAGTGAATAGAAATACTATAGAAAAAGATGCCCTTTTATAGTTCAGAGCATCGCGGTTGATATCGTGATTATAAATGTATGACTTAATTTGTAATCATCTGTAAATCATAGGTTTCTTTGATAGGTTAAGAGTATTATACAGAAACATAAATAAGATATGAGAGATCTTGATTCTCATTAAATATTATCTAGCAAGTTTTTGTTTTGAAGGAGGAATATATCGTGAAAGGATTACGTGTGTGGGACTTAATGGATAAAAAAATGTATTATGATGATTTTATGATCGGAACGGATGGGGAGCTTTATCAATTGCTTTCATATACAAATATCAATGAAGATGATTATGTTGTAAATATGGTTCCTGCCAAGACTTCACGTTATATTGTCATGAGAAGAAGCAAAAACACAGATAAACATGATATTCCGATATATGAGCATGATTTCATGAAGGGTCAGGATGGAACTATATATAAAGTAGAGTACAGTGATGAGAAAGGCTTTTATGGATTAAATGAGAAGAATGAATGCCTAACAGTAGATTCATTGACCAAGTTTGAATGCATAGGAAGTGAATATGAAGGCTTATTAAAGGAATAATCAATCAAAAAGATTTAATGTGAAATATGATAAATGGCGGGAATTTAAAAGATTTCTGCCATTTTTTTCAAATAAGAAAATAAAAGAATCAAAAGGAGAAATTTTGATGAGTAGGCTATATATTTATAAGACATTGATTTTAAATTTTGTAAATATTTTTGATTTAACTTTATTGATTGTAATGATTATAACCTTTGTCTTTATAAAATTTAATATATAATCAACACTTAATAGAGAACAGAGATGTTTTTGATGAAGAAACATTTTAGATTCTTTATAAAGGGTTAATTAATGACTATACGACTGAAAATTTATCTGTTAATGCTAAATGTAGTACAAATGATAATTGATTTGCTGATATAAAAATTGTTTTAGAATATGATTGGAAAAGTTTTTATACAATTATGAATAAGTAAGATACTATTCTTTTCATAAAAAATGATGATGAGGTCGGACTTGATGCTGTTCTAAAATCTGAATGCTTAATTTATTCAAATTGTATTGAGCATGCACTTTACTTTGTAGAAAATAAGCCTATGACAATAAAATGCAAATTCATACTCTATATGATGAATGAAAATATGAATTTAAATGGATATAGATATTAAATTACAATAAATAATATGATATTCGGTTCTTGATAACAGAAACTTTCAAAGGACAAATTGAACAAAAGTAAATATATAAGATATTTATGAATTTATGTAGAGAGGTTAAATGTATGAGTGAAGAAAAAAGAATATATAAAAAATACATAGGAGAAGAGGATAAATTAGAAAAATTAACAAGTTGGTTTTATTTATTTCATGTAGTGATTGCTTTGCTTGCTAAAGAAGGTGATAACGAAAAATTAATAGGAGATTTAATCAAAAATAAACTACATATCAACTATACATATACAAAGAAGAAAAAACCGTATAAAGAAATAAATATTGAAGAGTTGCAAGAGATAAGGTTAGAATACGAATGCTATTATAGGATTTATAAAGAAAAGGAGTTTAATGACTTTAAAGAAATGGAAAATCATAAGCTAGTTTTATATGCGATCATAAAAAAATATTTTGAGGTTCTGCGAAAGGAAAGCATTACAAGTTTTCACAAGCTCGCACAAAATAATATGTTTAAAAAGATGAAAGGGGGATATATGAGCAGATATTTCGAAAATAAGCTTTCCAATTTTTCAGTAATTTTATTTTCTTTTCTTTCAATATTATTTTTTACTGCCTGTATAATAAGTCTCATCGTATTTGGTTTAGATTATTTAGGGATATATAACTCAATATTTGTACCTCTTATAGTTTTGATAAGTCTAATTGAACTAACACACTCTAGCCGAGTGTGGGCTTTTTTGTATAAAGCCTAGTCTA
>URYK01000012.1 GCA_900552125.1 uncultured Solobacterium sp.
TCAACGAGATGTGCAATTTAAGTTTAGGTCTACGAATGGAAGCTATGCAGGAGGGACTGGCGAAAGGATTAGCAGAAGGTGAATTAAAAAGTACAATTCAGTATGTTAAAAACATGATGAAAAAGATGCCTGAAATGAGCATAGAAGAGGCTATGGATATCTTGGGAGTAGAAGAAAACCTTCGAGAACAAGTGGTGGAAGCAATACAATAATAAGTATATATAAGGTGGCCAACTAGGCTGCCTTTTTATCGGATATTTTGATGCTGTTTGTTTTTCATACATTGTTTCAAATGCTTTGTTATGATATAATCTCGAATGGAAAAAAGAAAAGGGGATTGTATATGCCAGGTAATAATAAACACAACTATCTTATAGAAGTTTTAACAATCATCGTAGGAAACTTAGTGATCGCATTAGGTGTTACGTTCTTCATCTTGCCATCAAATATATTATCAGGAGGAGTAGCTGGGATTTCTGTCGCAATTCAACCGATTTTCCATCTTCCGCCACGCCTTGTGATTAATGGTTTAACAATCGGTTTATATTTTTTAGGTGCATTATTGTTAGGAAAACGCTTTGCGTTAAAGACTATTGTATCTGCAGTAGTTTATCCTATTTTTATCTCAGGCTTAGGAATTTTATTCCCAGATGCATTTGTGACAAGTAATCCTTTATTAGCTTCTATTTATGCCGGAATCTGTACAGGAACAGGTATAGGACTAGTTTATCGAGTAGGAGGAAGTACAGGAGGAATGGATATTCCACCACTTATCATCAATAAATTTACAAATATACCCCTACCGGTTTTAGTTATGTGTATAGATGGTGCTACTGTTTTACTAGGTGCTAGTACCTATGGTATTGAAGCTGCTATGATTGGTTTAGTTTCTGTATGGGTATGTGGACAAGTCATCAATAAAGTCATGACTATGGGTATTCATGAAGCTAAGAATGTTATGATTATAACAGATGATTATGAAAAGATGATGCAAACGATTTATCAGAAAGTAAATCGAGGCGCAACTCTATTATATGCTCAAGGCGGTTATACAAAAGAAGAAAAACCAGTAATTATGACCGTTGTGCCACAGAAACAATTTCCCGTTTTAAATAAAGTTATTCAAGAAGTAGATCCAGGAGCATTTGTGATCATCAGTGATGTGAATGAAGTGCAGGGAGAAGGGTTTACGTATAAAGAACAGATATGATCTTGTACAATGTACAGGATTTTTTTATCACATTAAATTGTAAGAAATTTACATTATCCATTGGATGTTATCCTAGGTGAAGTATGTTATAATGTTAGAAAAGAAGAAAGGAGTGGTGTGATGATCCTTTTGAAAAATGTATCAAAATCTTATCGAAACGGAGTACATGCATTAAGGGATATTAACCTTGAAATAAATGAAGGTGAATTTGTATATATTATTGGGCCAACTGGCTGTGGGAAATCAACATTAATAAAACTTCTTGATGGAGAAGAAATTCCGGATCAGGGAGAAGTAATCGTGGCGAATACCAATGTAGGTAAACTTCGTCATTCTAAAGTTCCTTTCTATCGTCGAAATATCGGTGTTGTTTTTCAGGATTTTAGATTACTTCCTAAAATGACTGTATTTGAAAATATTGCGTTTGCTTTGGAAATACTGGCTCTTGATAAAGTGACAATTAGGAGAAGAGTTCGTGAGATATTAGAACTCGTTGATCTTCAGGATAAGGCAAAAGCTTTTCCTAATCAGTTATCAGGAGGTCAGCAACAGCGAGCAACTATTGCGCGTGCAATAGCAAACCATCCGAAAGTTTTGATTGCGGATGAACCTACGGGGAATTTAGATCCAGAAAAATCAAAAGAAATTATTGAATTATTAGAAAAAATCAACAAAGTGGAAGGAACCACAATTCTGATGGTTACCCATGATTCCACTTTAGTAAATACTTATAAAAAACGTACCATCGCTTTAGAAGATGGATTTATCATAGCGGATATTGCGAAAGGCGGATACATACATCATGAGTAATTTTTTTGAAAGCATTCCTAAGCATTTCACGAATGCGATAAAAAATCTTGCACGTCATTTAGCTATGACGATATCCAGTATTTCAGCTGTATCAGTCACATTGTTTTTAATGACATTATTTCTTATATTAGCGACTAATGTTGATAGTTTTGCGAATCATGTAGAATCTAGTTTAAAAATACATGTATCAATAGACTCATTAGCAGATGACAAACAGATTGAAGATATGCAGGAAGAAATTGAAAAGATGCAAGGTGTAAAATCAGTAGAATTTTCCAGTAAGGAAGAAGAATTAAACATTTTGATTGAAGAGAGCGGTTCAGTTTTTGAACGCTACAGGGATAACAATCCTATGCCTGATACTTTTGTGGTAGAGGTGGAAAATGCGAATGAGATACCTAATGTAACTAAAAAGTTAAATGAAATAGAAGGTATTGAAAATGCACAATATGGAGGAAGCGGCATCAGGGATATGATTTCTATCTTTGAAACAATTCGTTATGGCGGTGCAGTCTTTATCCTTGCATTAGCAGTGTTAGCGGTTTTTTTAATTACAAATACAATTAAAATGACGATTTATACACGTAAAACAGAAATCTCAATTATGCGTAATGTAGGAGCAGGTAATTGGTATATAAAAGCTCCATTTATGTTTGAAGGAATGGTAATTGGCTTTATCGGGGCAATTATTCCTTCCTTACTGACAATTGTTGGCTATCAATTATTATATAATGCATTGAATGGTCAGCTTGTCAGCAACATGTTTGTATTAAAAGGACCATATCCATTTACGATGCAAATCACCGCAATTTTAATTGTAAGTGGTATGGTTGTAGGTGTTTTAGGCAGTTTATTTGCGACAACGAAGTATTTGAGGTGGCGTCGATGAAAAGAATAAAGAAAATCAGTTTATGTTTAATAGCCCTATGTTCTGTTGGTTTCATGCAGTTGGATTCATCTTTTTTACATGCGACAAATTTTGAAGGAAATGAAGATGCGTGGCTGACTCGCTGCAGCTATGGACAGGAAACAGAGGCACAGGCACAACAATGTAGAGAGTTTAAGGAATATTATGCTGGATTAAGTGATTCTTTAGAGGAACAGGCTTCTTCATTGGATAAAAGAATTGCGAAGATTCAAGGTGATATTGATGATATCACTGTAGCTATGAAAGATTTGGATAGTCTTATTGATAAGCTAGAGAAAAATATTGATTTAAATGAAGCAAATATACGCACCATTCAAAAAGAAATCACTTCATTAAATAAGAAAATTGAACAGAAACAGAAAGACATCGATGAAAGAAATGAACTGATTGTTGGTCGTATGTTAGATGAACAGGCGAACAATGGTACAAATATGGAAGTCGATGTACTTATGGGTTCAAAAGATTTGGTTGATATGATACGTAAAATGGAAGGCTTTCGTCGTATAACGGAAAGTGACCAGACGGAAATTGAAAAGTTAATGGAAGATAAGAAGGAATTAAATCTTCAGAAAAGTGAACAGACTCGTTTAAAAGAAGATGCCGAAGAAAAGAAGGTAGAGAATGAGAAAAATAAAAAAGAAGCAGAAGATGCGAAAGCACAACAAAATAAATTATTAAAAGAATATCGTAAAAAAGAAGCAGATCTGATTGAACAAATGCGTTCCGTAGAAGTTGATATTGCGACAATTCAAAATAATATCATTAATATAAATACTTCTGCAGCTAACAATATAGATTTCAGCGGTAATGGATTTCTTATGAATCCGGTACCTGGTGGGAGTATGTCTGCAGGAACATGGTATTATCCTGGTGGAGGAGTTCACTTAGGTATGGATATGGCAGCGCCTATAGGTACACAATTAGTAGCACCAGCAGATGGAATCATTTTATATGCGAATAACCCAGCACCAACAAATGGCGGTTATTTAGGAAACTGGACAGGGTATCCAGCTGGTGCAGGAAATAGTATTCTATTACTGACTCAGGTAGATGGCATAACTTATGCGATAAGCTTCGCTCATCTATCCCAAGAAGGATTTGCGGTTTCCGCAGGAAATCAGGTTAAAAAAGGACAGGTTCTAGCATTGACAGGAAATAGCGGAAACAGTTCCGGACCACATTGTCATATCGAAGTTATTAATTTAGGTAAAATGAGTGTGGCTAGTGCTATTTCTCAATTCCGTTCAACAGCGGATTTTGCTTATGGTACAGGCTGGGGTTCTTCTGCCTTAAGTAAGACATGTAGCGCAAGCGGTCCACCATGCCGAGAAAGACCTGAGACTATATTTGGATAATTACCAAGTAGAGTAAAGCTAGACGAGGAGTGAATATATGATAAGATTGGAAAATGTATCAAAAGAATATAAAAATGGGGTACATGCATTAAGAGATATCAATTTATCTATTGAAAATGGAGAATTTGTATATATCATAGGACCAACAGGTTCAGGTAAATCAACATTAATTAAGCTATTAGATGGCGAAGAAATACCAAATAGCGGAACCGTAATGGTAGAAGATATCAACGTAGGAAAGCTTCGTCATTCAAAAGTTCCTGTTTATCGTAGAAATATCGGTGTTGTATTCCAGGATTTCCGTTTATTGCCAAGATTAACTGTCTTCGAAAATATTGCCTTTGCGTTAGAAGTAATTGGAATGAAGAAAGTAGATATTCGACGTCGAGTTCGAGAAGTTTTAGAGTTAGTCTCTTTGGAAGATAAAGCTAAAGCATTTCCTAATGAGCTATCTGGAGGTCAGCAGCAACGTGCTGCCATTGGTCGTGCCATTGCTAATCATCCAAAAGTACTGATTGCGGATGAACCAACAGGAAATCTAGATCCTGAAAAATCAGCGGAAATCATGGAACTGCTGGAGAAAATCAATAAAGTAGAAAATACAACAGTTTTAATGGTTACACATGATTCTAATCTTGTGGATCAATATAAAAAACGTACGATCTGTTTAGAAGAAGGCTATATTGTTGCGGATATTATGAAGGGAGGCTATTTGAAACATGATTAAGTTTTTCAAAGCGTTCCCTAAGTTTGTGAAAACGGCCTTTCTAAATATCTTTCGTCATATTGCAATGTCAATATCCGCAATGAGTGCAGTTACGATTACATTGATTCTATTTTCATCATTTCTGATGATTGCGGGAAATGTATCATTGTTTACTAATACCATTGAAGATGATTTACGAATTCATGTTGTTTTAGATAAAAATATTGATACGAAAAAAGAAATTGATAAGGTAGAAAGTGAATTGAAGAAAATCAGTGGGGTATCCAAGGTAGAGTTTTCAGATAAAGATGCTGAATTAGAGCTTTATATTAAGGAAAAAGGCGAAGAATTTGAAATGTATCGTGGAGAAGATAACCCATTAACACATGCGTTCTTTGTTTCTGTAAAAGATGCTGATCAGATTGAATCCATTAATGCGAAAGTAGAAGATATAGCAGGGGTTAGACAATCCGTTTATGGCGGAAGCAGTGTATCACAGCTGATTTCTATTTTGAATGCGATTCGTTCCGGCGGTTTAGTGTTTGTGGTTTTATTGATGGCATTAGCATTATTCTTAATTTCTAATTCTATCAAGCTTACGATTTATGCTAGAAATACTGAGATTTCCATTATGCGAAATGTTGGGGCAGCTAACTGGTATATCAAAGTTCCATTTATGATAGAGGGAATGATGATTGGTTTCTTTGGCGCAATAATCCCTTGTATATTTACATACTTTGGCTATGAATACTTATACGGTTTATTAAATGGTCATTTAGTATCTGCTGTATTTAACTTACAGCCTGTTATGCCATTCACATTACAGATTGGCGCAATCTTAATTGGGAGCGGCATGCTTGTAGGTTTGATAGGAAGCTTCTTCTCTACTACTCGTTATCTACATTGGAAACGATAAAATATATATACATATAAAGAAGTGGGAAAACTATAAAGGTTTTTCTGCTTTTCTTTTACCTTGTGCAATGAATGTGAATTTTACTTGAAAATTAAGGTTAATAAGGAATACCTTTTTATGGAAACATTTCCTTGAAGAGTAAAGTATGATATGATAATAGGCGTATAATCTTAAATAGACAAGAGGTGTGTTTAATGGCAGATAAAAAAGTTGTAAGATATAAATTAGTGAGACATAAATGGCCAGATGAGATAGAAGCAGAAAAGAAAAGAAGAAGAAAGCGCATTGGAATTGTGTTAGCTTGTATCTTATGCTTTATGGGCGGTTTTTTATTAAATGTAACAATTCACCAGACTTCTGATGCGTCTTCTTTAGAATTCCAAAAATTTGAGGAAATTTACAAGATCATGAAGAATAATTTTTACTTTGGAAAAGATGAAGATAATTTTAGTGAGACTTTATTAAATGGCGCAATCAATGGAATGGTAGAAGCTGGGGGAGATGTCCATACGATGTATTTGGACAACGAACAGACACAAAGTTTTACAAGTTCCATTGAAGGAAGTTTTGTTGGTATTGGAGTACGCTATTATAGTGTAGATGATTCAACATTTTTAGTAGATAGTGTAGTGAACAATTCACCTGCAGAAGAAGCTGGGATTCTGGCAGGAGATCAGCTTTATGCGATTGATGGCACAGTTTGTGAAAATATGTCAACGAATGATGTGCAGAATCTAATCGTTAATTCAAAGAGTGATACGATTTCTATTGAAATTATAAGAGAAGGAAAACATCAGACAGTAAAAGTAGAAAAACGTACTGTACAGGATTCAGTCTTTAGCGAAATCAAAGGTGATATTGCGATTTTAGAACTAGATAGCTTTGCGGAAACTAGCGGTGAAGATATTAAGTCACATCTAGATAGTTTTCAAGATGCGAAATGTTCAAGTTTAATCGTTGATTTACGTGATAATAGTGGAGGCTATTTGAAATCCGTACAACAGATTGCAAGTTATCTGTTACCACAGGATACCGTAATCTTTAAAGAAGAAGCCAAGGATGGAACTCAAGAAGACTTTAAAACACTAGAAGGGTATAAACAATATACTTTTGATAAAGTTGTTGTTTTAGTAAACAATAATACAGCTAGTGCTGCAGAGGTGCTTACCGCAGCTTTACAGGAGCATTTAGATGCGACAGTAGTGGGTGTCACAACTTATGGAAAAGGAACAGTACAGGTACCTTTAACATTTAAGGATGGTACGATGTTTAAGTATACAACTGCTGAATGGCTTACACCAAGTGGAAAGAAAATCAATAAAAAAGGTATTACTCCAGATGTAGAAGTTAAATTAGATGATGCTTTCTATACGAGTGCACCAATCATGGAAGAAGACGAAGTGTATAAACCAGATACTGTAAATAAAGCAGCATTAAGCGTACAGACATATTTGAAGTTTTTAGGTTATCCAGTAGATCGCTGTGATGAATATTTCTCAGTCGCATCAAGCGATGCTTTAAAACAATATCAGGAAGATAAAGGATTAGAAGCAACTGGAAATATTGACGCAAAAACAATGTCTTCTTTACTTTCCAGCTGTGCTGTGAAATGGCATACTGATGAGGAAAAATTAGATTTACAGATGAATAAAGCTATGGAATTAGCACAATAAATATCAAATATAAACATGGAGGTGATGTAACGAATGGAAGATAAGCTATTCGAGTTAGTATCGAAATACAAACCGCAAGGGGATCAGCCAAAAGCCATTGAAGAGTTGGTAAATGGCATTAAAGAGGGAAAGAAACAACAGGTCTTATTAGGGGCAACAGGTACAGGTAAGACCTTTACGATATCAAATGTAATTGCACAAGTGAATAAACCTACGCTTGTATTTGCGCACAATAAGACATTGGCAGGGCAGCTGTATTCTGAGTTTAAAGAGTTTTTTCCTAATAACCGAGTTGAGTATTTTGTGTCAAACTTCGATTATTATCAGCCAGAAGCTTATATCCCAAGCAGTGATACTTATATAGATAAGAATGCGACAACAAATATTGAATTAGACATGCTACGTATGGCCGCAGTTAATTCAATTTTAGAAAGAAGAGATACGATCATCATTGCGTCAGTTGCGTGTATTTATGGTGCCAGCAACCCCGAACAATATCGTGACATGTTCTTTTCTATTCGTGTTGGTGATATCATTGATCGTAAAGAATTGATGGGAAAACTAGTCGCAAGACAGTATACAAGAAATGATATGGATCTTGTACGTGGGACATTCCGTGTAAGAGGAGACGTTATAGAGGTTGCCTTAGGGCACACAGATGCTTATATTTTAAGAATTGAAATGTTTGATGATGAAATTGAACGTATCTGTGAGGTTGACCCGATTACCGGAAAAACACTAAATGCATATACCGTATATGTTGTATATCCAGCAAGTGGATATGCGACAAAGCAGGAAATTATTAATCGTGCAGCAGATACGATAGAAGAAGAATTGAAAGATCGAGTACAGGTATTAGAACAAGAAGGTAAACTATTAGAGAAACAGCGTTTAGAACAGCGTACATTGTATGATGTAGAGGCATTACGTGAATTTGGTGTATGCCCTGGTATCGAAAACTATTCCCGTCATATTGATGGGCGTAAACCAGGAGAACGGCCTTATACATTGTTTGATTATTTTCCTGATGACTTCTTATTAGTAGTAGATGAATCCCATGTTTCCTTACCACAGATCCGTGGTATGTATAATGGAGATAGAGCACGTAAAGAAACCTTGGTGAATTATGGATTCCGTCTTCCATCTGCTTTAGATAATCGTCCTATGCGATTTGAAGAGTTTGAAAAAATGGTAAATCAGGCTATCTATGTATCCGCAACACCAGGTAATTATGAGCTAAAACAAACCAATGGTGAAATCATTGAACAGATTATTCGACCTACAGGATTATTAGATCCGGAAGTATTTGTCAGACCTACACAAGGGCAAATTGATGATTTAGTTGGCGAAATTCGATCAAGAATTGCGAAAAATGAGCGTACTTTAATTACTACTTTGACAGTACGTATGGCAGAAGATTTAACAAGTTATCTAAAAGGAATGGATTTCAAGGTAGCTTGGCTGCATCATGAAGTTAAAACAATTGAAAGAACAGAAATTATAAGAGATTTACGTAGAGGTAAATATGACGTGTTAATTGGAATTAACTTACTTCGTGAAGGATTGGATATACCAGAAGTCTCTTTAATCGCCATTTTAGATGCGGATAAAGAAGGTTTCTTAAGAAGTGAGCGTTCCTTGATACAGATTATAGGACGTGCTGCCCGTAATGCGCATGGACAGGTTATCATGTATGCGGATAAGATAACGGATTCTATGGATAAAGCATTAAAAGAAACTGCTCGTCGTAGAGAGATACAGATTGCTTATAATAAGGAACATGGTATTACGCCAAAAACAATTATTAAACCGATTCATGAAGTAGTTCGCAGTAAAGAAACACAGGAAATGACCGCGAAATACATTGATAAAAAAGCTAAAGTTACTAAGAAAGATAAAGAGAAACTGTTGGCAAATCTGGAAAAAGAAATGAAAGAAGCCGCAAAGGTTTTAGATTTCGAACGTGCTGCAGAATTACGCGATATTTTATTAGAACTTAGAAATTCCTAAGAATAGGAGGAAGCTTATGTTACTGGAGAAAAATAAAAAGATTAATCGTTTAACTTTAAAACATGTATTATTTATTATTACATATACGATTGCGATTATTTGGGTTATGTTGCATCTAAATCAGGTATTAGACTTGGTTTCTATGATTATAAACATGCTGAAGCCATTTATTTATGGATTGGTTATGGCATTTGTATTTAATATTCCTATGAAATTCTTTTCACGTAAATTGCCGGATTCACTTGGGAAGTGGAAGAAAGCAGTCGCATCTATTTGTTCGCTATTATTAATCATTGGAATTATCACATTTGTTGTGGCAATCGTATTGCCTCAGATCATAGATAATATTGCGACATTAGCTAATTCATTACCTGGATATTTTGCAGATTTACAGACATTAATTAATCGTATGATAGAAAATAAGGAGATTCCAGCAGAACTGCTGCAGCAGATTGATGCTTATTCAGCTCAGTTGCAGGAAACCGTATTGAATGTCTTGAAAAATGGGCTGCCTCATCTTATTACTATGGCAAGCGGATTTGCGAATAGTATTGCGAATGTGTTTATGGCACTTGTTATTGCGGTTTATTTTACAGTTTCAAAAGATAAATTATTGAGACAATGTCATCGTTTTCTCTATGCTTTTACATCTCCTAGAGTACATCAAACTTTAGTTAAAGTAGCACATCTTACAAACGCAACATTTTCAGCTTTCATTACTGGACAATTGTTAGAAGCTGTAATCATTGGTGTGTTATGTTACATAGGCTGTCTAATCTTTAATTTCCCATATGCGCCAATTCTAGGTGTTATCATTGGCTGTACGAATATCATACCAATATTCGGAGCTATTTTTGGAACAGTTATATGTGCATTGTTGGTGGCTTTTGTCAATCCTTTACAGGGAGTATTCTTTGTGATATTTGGAATCTGTCTTCAGCAGTTTGAATCTAATTTAATATATCCTCGTGTTGTGGGTAACAGTGTTGGTTTATCTGGTCTATGGGTATTGTTTGCGATCACTGTTGGAGGAGGCTTATTTGGCTTTGTGGGAATGTTACTGGGACTTCCGGCATTCTCAGTCTTATATTCTTTACTTCGTGAGGAAATGAATCGAAGAGTTGAAATAAAGAATAAGAAAAAAGAAGAAAGTATAATTTCTGATTTGGAGGAAGTATGAAAATCATAGTATCACCAACAAAACAAATGAAGGTAAGTGAACATAAAGGAGAACAGTTACCTTACTATGCAGATGTCAGTAAAGAGATTCTAGCTGCTTTACAAGCATTATCAGTAGAAGAATTATGTAAGCTTATGCATATTAAAGAATCTATTGCGTTAGAAAATCAGCAGCGTTATCAGGATATTGATTTTTCAATTCATGCAAGTGCGGCTATATATACCTATCAGGGATTACAGTTTAAACATATGCAGATTGATGAACTATCATTAGAAGATATGGAGTATGTGAAAGAACATCTTCGTATTCTATCTGCTTTTTATGGAATTGTGCGTCCTATGGATAGCATACAGCCATATCGCTTAGAAATGCAAAGTCGTTTGGCGATTCAAGATGCGAAAGATGTTTATGGATTTTGGAAGGATCGTTTAGCAAAACGCCTATTAGAAGAAGATGAAGAAAAATGGATTATTAATCTTGCGAGTAAAGAATATGCGAAAGCCGTATTACCTTACCTAGATAAAGGAAAAGTCACAACAATTACTTTTTATGTAGATAAAGATGGAAAGCTGAAAACAGAGTCTACTCAAGTAAAAATGGCAAGAGGAAGATTTGTACAATGGATGGCGAAAAATAAAGTTTCATCAATACAGGAATTAAAGATGTTTCAAGAAGATGGATATCATCTACATCAGGATTTATCAACTGATGAAGAATTGATTTTTGTGAAAAAGAAAGAGCGATGAGTTATGAAAATATTAGTTACAGGTTTTGATCCGTTTGGAGAAGATTCTATGAATCCAGCACTTGAGGCAGTTCAGGCACTTCCTGAACAGATAGCTGGTGCTGATATTATTAAACTGGAAATTCCAACAGCAGCTTATGATTCTTTAGATAAAATCGAAAAGGCTATTCAGCAATATGATCCTGAAATGATTTTATCTGTGGGATTAGCAGGAGGAACGAGTGAATTACGTATTGAGCGCATTGGCATTAATGTAAACGATTTTCGTATTAAGGATAATGCAGGGAATCAATATATTGATGAGCCAATTTTTAAAGATGGAGAGAATGCTTATTTCTCTAATCTGCCGATTAAAACAATGATATCTGCTATTCGAAATGCCAATATTCCAGCTATAATTTCCAATAGTGCAGGAACTTATGTATGTAATCATGTTCTTTATGGAGTACGTTATTTAATTGAACATAAATATCCAGGAAAGAAAAGTGGTTTTATCCATGTACCTTATCTGCCATGTCAGACTATCAATAAATCAAATACTCCAAGCATGTCACTTGATGTAATCGTACAAGGGCTAGTTTGTGCGATCAAGGCAATGGTTTTACATGATACGGATATGAAACAAGAAGAAGGCTCTATATGGTAAAAAGAAGATATGTGGTTAGCAGCTGCTTATTAGGGCATAATTGTAAGTATAGCGGTGAAAATAATCGTAATGAAAAGTTAATCAACTTTTTAAAAAATCAGGAAGTTTTATGTGTCTGTCCGGAAGTCTTAGGCGGTTTGCCAATACCAAGAGCATCAAGTGAAATTCGCGGTGATAAAGTCATCAATACGAATGGTGAAGATGTGAGTAAACAGTTTTATGCGGGGGCCTTAAAAGCATTACAGAAGACTTTAGAATTTCAGCCTGATCTTGCGATTCTTCAGCCGCGTAGTCCAAGCTGTGGAAAAGGTTTTGTCTATGATGGAACCTTTACAAAACGATTAGTTCCAGGCAATGGAGTGTTTGTGAAGATGCTTCTAGAGGCTGGAATTGAGGTAAAAACCTGTGAAGAGTTTAGCAAAGAACTAGATATGCAGGAACAAAATGCTTAGAAAGTAAAGAAAATTAAAAAAAATTGCAAATTTCTTTAAAAAAAGCGAATTTAAGATTGTAAGTGGTATCAAAATGGTTTAAAATAGGTAGTGTAAAAAAGTTTTTATTAGGAGGAATATAAAATGAAACAAATCACTGTATCTGTAATTGACCCAGTTGGATTACACGCACGTCCAGCAACAGTTGCTGTAAACGCTGCTAGTAAATTCAAATGTGAAGTAAATGTATCTTTCAAAGGACGTGAAGTAAACATGAAATCAATCATGGGTGTTATGTCTTTAGGAATCCCTACTCAGTCTGAAATTACTATTACATGTAATGGTGATGATGAAGATGCTGCAATCGCTGCTATCGAAGAAGTATTGCGTGCACAGAAAATTATTGGGTAAAAAATGATACAAAGAAAGATGGATTTTTGCCATCTTTTTTTCTAGTATAAAAATATAAGAAAAGGCTTTCATTTTTACGTAAAAAATAATGGAAATATGGTATAATGAATTCAGAAATAATTAGAAAGGAAGATAGATTTATGGTTAATGAACTTTACGAAAAATGGCTCCATCACCCTAATCTGGATCCATCTTATAAAAGTGTTTTAGAAAAGATGAGTGATGAAGAAAAGAATGATGCATTCTATACAACGATTGAGTTTGGTACAGCAGGAATGAGGGGATTGTTAGGCCCAGGAACCAATCGTATCAATCTACATACAATTCGAAAAGCTAATGTAGGATTTGCACAGTATATTTGTGCTCATGGAGAAGATGCAATGAATCGAGGCGTTGCGATTGGATATGATAACCGTCATATGTCTAAAGAATTCGCAATGGATTCTGCGAAAGTATTGGCAACTTTCAACATCAAATCTTATGTATTTGAAAGCTTACGTCCAACTCCGGAATTAAGCTTTGCGGTTCGTCATTTCAACTGCTTTGGTGGTATTATGGTCACTGCATCTCATAACCCAAAAGAATACAATGGTTATAAACTATATGATGAAAAAGGCTGTCAGTTAGTACCGGCATTAGCACAACAGGTAATTGATCGTGTAAATGCAGTAGAAGATGAACTAGCTATCAAGGCAGAGCCAACAAAAGAACAGGAAGCATTAATTACTATTATTGGAAAAGATGTGGATGAAGAATACTATAAAAATGTATTAAGCATTCAGTTAAATCCAGATATTAATAAAGATGATGTGAAGATTATCTTTACTCCAGAACATGGAACTGCCAATATTCCAGTAAAAGAAGTATATACACGTGCAGGATATCATTTTGTTGCGGTAGAGGAACAATGTACACCTGATCCTGATTTCTCAAATACACCTACACCAAATCCAGAAGAAGCAGGAAGTTATGAACTAGCAATAGAATATGCAAAACGTGAAGATGCAGATATCATTCTAGTTTGTGACCCAGATGCTGACCGTATGGGTGTTGGAGTAAAACATGAAGGGGAATATAAATTATTAACTGGAAACCAGAGTGGAGCTGTTTTAATTGAATATATTTTCTCACAGCTAAAAGCACAAGGTAAAATGCCAGAGCACCCAGTTATGTTTAATACGGTAGTAACTAGTGATTTAGGCGAAAAGATTGCGACAAAATATGGCGTAGAAACTGAAAAAACATTAACTGGATTCAAATTTATCGGTGAAAAAGTTGCGAAGTATGAAATCACAAATGAAAAACAGTATGTATTCGGCTATGAAGAAAGCTATGGTTCTTTGATCAAACCATTTGTTCGTGATAAAGATGCTCCTCAGGCTTGTCTAATGCTTGCGGAAGCTGCCTGCTACTACAAGGCACAGGGCAAAACATTAGTAGATGTACTATATGATTTGTATGCTGAATTAGGATACTATGAAGAAAGCCAGACTTCTTTAAAATTAGAAGGACAGGCTGGAGCTCAGCGTATCCAGGAAATCTTAGCTACATTACGTAAAGCAACAGTAGAAACCATCAACAATGTTCCTGTAATCCGTTTTGAGGATTATAAAGAATGTAAGATTGTGGAAAATGGTAAAGTAGAAGAATTAACAGGATTTACTAAATCAGATGTATTGAAATATTATCTGGAAGACGGAAGTTGGATCGCAATTCGTCCAAGTGGAACTGAACCAAAATGTAAATTCTACTATTGTGTAAAAGGAACATCTTTAGAAGATGCTCATGAAAAAACATTAGCTTATCAAAAAGCAATGGCTGAAATGATTCAATAAATAAAAGAAAGACTTATTTTAGGATCTGATTCCTAGAATAAGTCTTTTGTCGTATTATCGATACGCTCTTAATAACCGATTACGCAGTTGAAGAAGTGCTGCGATAATTATAAAATAGAAAAATACTGCCATGGTTATCCCTCCTTTTGTTATATTAAGCTAACTTTTATATTTATACTATAAGAAATATATCAGTAGATGTCAAGTAGTTTGATATGCAAAGAAATGTAACCTATTACAAATAATTTAGAAATATATTAAAAACTATATGCTTTATGTTAGAAATAGAGTAAAATATAGGTAGTTATTTGTAGGGAGGCTTACATATGAAAAATAAAATAATTGATCAATATTATCAAGGATATGCCTTAAATGCTTATGAATATTTCGGAGCTCATTTATGTGAAGAGCGTGGAAAAAAAGGAGTTCGTTTTACGGTATATGCCCCTCATGCCCAAAGTATTCAAGTTATAGGTTCCTTTAATGATTGGAGCTGTAAAGGTCATATGATGCGTCGTAAAGATGATAAAGGTGTCTGGTCTTTATTTATTGCGGGCGTTCAAGAAGGGGATATGTACAAATATCGTATAACACAGGCAACAGGAAGAGTAGTGGATAAAATGGATCCATATGCTTTTTATTCTGAGCTAAGACCAAATACCGCAAGTATTGTTGCAGATTTGAGTTATTCTAAATGGAGCGATCAGAAATGGATGAGCAAACGTACGAAAAATTTTGATGAACCAGTAAATATCTATGAAGTACATATTGGTTCATGGAAGAAAAAAGAAGGACAGGAATGGGTAAATTATAAAGAAATCGCAAAAGAATTAATTGCCTATGTGAAAGAAAATCATTTTACTCATATTGAATTAATGCCTTTAAATGAATATCCATTTGATGGTTCATGGGGTTATCAGTGCAGTGGCTATTTCAGTGCGACAAGCCGCTATGGAAGTGTACATGACTTGATGTATTTTATAAATGCATGTCACCGTGCTAATATTGGGGTTATCATGGATTTTGTGCCTGTACACTTTGTACGTGATGATTTCTCATTATCTTATTTTGATGGAACACCGCTTTATGAATATGAAAAAGCATGTGATGCGGATTCTCAATGGGGAACAGCGAACTTTAACCTATGGCGTGAAGAAGTGCGTAGCTTCTTAATGTCTGCGGCAGCTTTCTGGATTGATAAATATCATGTAGATGGTTTACGAATGGATGCCATCAGTAATATCATTCATTGGCATGGGAATAAAGATCTTGGGGAAAATGAAGGGGCATTATATTTCATTAAAAGAATGAATTATCATCTTTCTCAGAAATACCCTGGTGTCATGTTGATTGCGGAAGATTCTAGTGACTTTGCGAATGTCACAAAACCTACAACAGATGGTGGATTAGGATTTGATTATAAATGGGATTTAGGATGGATGAATGATACTTTGAAGTATCTGGAAAAAGATCCTGTTTATCGTAAATGGCATCATAATAATATTACATTCTCTATGGCATACTTTTATTCAGAAAGATTTATGGTGGAATTCTCTCATGATGAAGTAGTCCATGGAAAGAAAACGATTGTGGACAAAATTTGGGGAACATATGAACAGAAATTCTCACAATTACGAACATTATATTTATATATGTTTACACATCCTGGCAAGAAGTTAAACTTTATGGGAAATGAATTAGCACATTTCAGAGAATGGGATGAAACAAAACAATGTGATTGGGATTTATTAAAATATCCTATGCATGATGCATTTCATAAATATTTCGTAAAATTAGGAGAATTATATGGTAAAATTCCTGCTTTACATGAAAGGGAATATGATTGGAATACATTCCAATGGATTGATGCGGATAATGCGAATGAGAATTTATTTAGCTACATTAGAAAATTAGATAATACCTATTATGTAGTTATTCTGAATTTCTCACCAAATACTTATGCAAAACATCCATTTGGTGTATTGGAAAATGGAACGTATCATGAAATATTAAATACGGAACAAGATGTCTGGGGTGGAACGATTACAAGCTTAACGAAAGTAAAAGCTAAGAAAGATGAATGTAATCATATGCCATATCGCATTGAAGTAGATGTCCCAGCATTTGGCGGTATAATGCTAGAATTGAAGAAACGTAAGAAAACAGCGAAAAAATAAAGTATAGTTATCAAAGGCTTTCATTATTAAGAATGGAAGCTTTTAATTTAGCCAAAATAATAGCGGTGAGCTATAATGAGAAAAAAAATAAATAAGAGGAAGCTGATGAAAATAGGTGTAGCTTCATGTTTACTTATTTTTACATTGACTATGCTGTTTATATTTACAGAAGATGACTATAAAGCAGAAACAATATATATTAATGAAGAGTTATTAATTTTAAATATAGAGGAAAGCAATGATGTTAAAAAAGAAGCGAATATTTCATTTTTAGTAGATTTAGAAAAAGTAAAGAATATAAAAAACTTAATGATTGTGGCACATCCTGATGATGAGACTTTTTGGGCAGGTGATTTTATATCAAAAGAAAAAAGTCTTGTATTATGTTTAACTAATGGAGGAAATGCTGTACGAAAGAAAGAGTTTTTAGATATTATGAGGGAAACAAACAATTATGGAATTATATTAGAATATCCAGATAATCCTAATCAGATAAAAGACAATTGGAGTGAGGTAAAAGATTCAATTTATAATGATTTACATTATTTAGTGAATCTTAAGTCTTGGGACAAGGTTATTACACATAATCCAGAGGGAGAGTATGGTCATCTTCAGCATAAATTCACTAGTATGATAGTAACAAACATATGTGTAGAAGCTAAGAAATTAGATAATTTATACTATTTTGAAAAATATATGACTAGAGAAAAAGTGAAAGAGGAAATAGTATTATTAACAGAAAAAGAGATAGCAGAAAAGAGTAGACTTATGCAGATGTATTCTTCACAAGATTATTCTTATCAGGCATTTAAACATATGATAGGATATGAGAAATTAATTGCATATAATGATTGGTATTTTGACTAACTGTTTATGTATTAAATGTTATTGTATATTGTGTTTGAATTGTGTTTTCTCGTGAGATTACTTTAAAACTATTGTCATAAACTTTAGAAGTGTGTATAATGAGTACTTAGTAAGAAACACTTGCGAAAGGTAGGTAATTTTGTGAAAATAGTAGTAATCGGAAGTGGAAGCTGGGGCACTGGATTGGCTCAGGTTTTATGTGATAATAAAGAAGACGTCATAATTTATGGGAATTGTGAAAGTGAAATCCTAGATATTCAGAATAACCATAAAAATAGTAAATATTTTGAGGATGTGGAATTAAATCTTAATTTATGCGCAACTACAGATATCAATGTAGTGAAGGATGCAGACGTAATCGTATTGAGTGTACCAACAATCGCAATCGAAAGTGTATGTAAAGAAGTTGATGCATTATTAGATCATAAAGTAATTGTCGTGAATACTTCAAAAGGATTCCATCCAGAAACATTTGAAAGAATGTCTGAAGTTATACGAAAGAATATAAGTCCAGATCACTTAAGCAGCGTTGTTTCATTGATCGGACCAAGTCATGCGGAGGAAGTAGTTATCCGAATGCTGACAACAATTTGTGCAGTTTCATTAAATGAAGAAGATGCCCAGAAAATTCAGAAGTTATTCTCTAATGATTATTTAAGAATTTATACAGGAACAGATGAAATCGGAAGTGAAGTAGGAGTTGCGGTAAAAAATGCAATCGCCTTGGCTAGTGGTGTTCTTTATGGTCTAGGGTATGGAGATAATACACGAGCTGCTTTAATTACACGTGGCTTGATGGAAATGACTCGTTATGGTGTTGCCTTAGGTGGAAGACAAGAAACATTTATGGGACTTACTGGAATTGGTGATTTGATCGTAACTTGTACAAGTAAACATTCAAGAAACTTCCAGGCTGGCTATGAAATTGGAAAACACAATAGTGCTAAGTACTTTTGGGAGAACAATACAAAAACAGTCGAGGGAGTTAGAACAGCGAAAGCAGTGTATGAAAATGCTAAGCGCTTAGGTATTGATATGCCGATTGTAAATGAAATTTATAGAGTAATGTTTGAAGATAAGAATCCAGAAGATTCTGCCAAGGATCTAATGTTAAGAGATTTGAAAGCAGAAATCAGATTTTAACTTATGAAGTCTAGGTTTACCTATATAGGGAACTAGACTTTTTATTATTCATAGATTTCAGAAAAGTTTCAGTCTTATAACTCTGAAAATGACAGCTGCAATATATACATTTAAGATATATTAAGATTTCCTTGATTTATTACATGGTAGAATATTTGAGTAATAAATCAGGGAGGTAAATATGCGCAAAGTATTAATTAAAAAAACGTTTATAGCTGTTTTTATGGTGGTATTATTAGTGGCTTCTAATATTATTACTTACAGTTATACTAAGTATTATATAAAGAAAGAAGAATTAAAGACTAAACAAAATGCGTCAATTTCCATAGAAGCAAAACAGAAAGATACAATTCATATAGAAAGATTTGCGATAGATTCTAAAAGAGTGGAGAATATAAAAAATGTTATGATTGTGGCTCATCCTGATGATGAAACATTATGGGGAGGAAATCATTTAAGAGAAGATGATTATCTAGTTTTGTGCTTGACTAATGGAGATAATAAAATAAGAAGAAAAGAATTCTTTAAAACTCTAGAAAAAACTGGGGATTATGGAATAATGTTAGATTATCCAGATAATCCTAATCACATTAAAAGTAAATGGGAAGTAGAGAAAGATGATATAAAAAAAGATATTGAATACATAGTTAATTATAAAGATTGGGATCAGATAGTAACTCATAATCCTGAAGGTGAATATGGACATATTCATCATAAATTCACTAATAAAATGGTAACAGAATCATGTGTTTCAGCTAATTTAACAAGTAAGTTAATGTATTTTGGTAAATATTATAAGAAAAATGAAATAGTTCAAACTAATCTAGTTGCCTCACTTAATGGTGAACAATCTCTTTTTAAACATAAAATTATGAGAGATGTCTATAAATCTCAGTGCCATGCATATGAGATGTTTGCACATATGATTCCATATGAAAATTATATTTCGTATAGTGACTGGTATTTTGGAATTTAAGAATAAGTATTAAGACAATGAATCTAATAGAAAAACTATAGTGATTCATTGTTTTTTATGTTGAAATTTGCTTTCATTTTAGAATATGATTTATTTTATTCTTAAAAAACAATTAAAAATGAAAAAAAATATCGTTTTATTAGGTTTTTGTTGTATAATACAATAGATATATCATGTGGAAAAGTAGAAGGAGGTACTTATGTTTAAAAGTATCGCTTATGTTGTGAAAGAAAATATGACAAATCTTTACAGAATTTTCTGTATTGCGAAATATGAATTGCTTGCGGATATGAGAGATTCAAAATTTGGGTTGTTTTGGAATTTTGCCTCTCCTGCTATACAGGTAATTACATATTGGCTAGTGTTTGGAATTGGCTTGGATAAAAAAGGTTATGACGGTGTTCCTTATTTACCATGGGTGGTTGTAGGATTTGCGGCATGGTGGTATGTATCGCCATGTATTACACAAGGCTGCAGTGCAGTTTTTTCGAAAAAAAATGTTATCACAAAAATGAAATTTCCAATTAGTATTCTGCCGGCAACTGTCTGTGCAAAAGAATTTTTTAATCATATGTGTATGATGCTGATTACATTTGTGGTAGTTACTTTATTTGGATATTACCCTAATATCCATTGGTTTGGAATACTTTATTATGCATTTTGTGCTTTTATTTTCCTAGAAGCATTATCTTTGGTTACATCCGTATTAACTATGATGTGGAGAGATGTTAAAAAATTAGTTACATCATTAATGAGAATGTTATTATACTTATCTCCTGTTTTATGGCCAGCGACATTTAGTGGTTATCCGATTATAGCGTTTGTAATGAAACTAAATCCTGTTTATTATATAGTCACAGGTTATAGAGACTGTATACTGTTTGGGAAAAGTATTTTTGCTCACCCTGTTATGACAATTTATTTTTGGGTAGTCGTGCTTATATTATTTATCATTGGCTCAAGTTTAATGTATCATTTTAAACGCAAAATGGTCGATATGATTTAAGAGGTGCAAAGTGATGAAAAAAAATGATGAATATGCAGTGGAAATGAAAAATGTTTCTAAAATTTATACGTTAAAGACAAAAGATAAGACTAAACAAAAAACACAGTTTTATGCATTGAAGGATATTTCTTTTCAAGTTGAAAAAGGTGATGTTATTGGTATATTAGGTACCAATGGATCAGGAAAATCAACTCTTTCTCTGATTCTATCAGGAATTTCAGAAAAAGATGGAGGAGAATTAATTGTTAATGGTGAACAAGCGCTGATTTCCATTAATACCGGATTAAACAATCAATTAACCGGAGAGGAAAACATTAATGTAAAAGGTGCATTGATGGGACTTTCTAAGAAGAGAATTCAAGAAATTAAAGAGAGCGTAATCGATTTTGCAGAGCTTGGAGATTTCCTATATCAGCCAGTAAAAAAATATTCAAGTGGTATGAAGTCTAGACTAGGGTTCTCTATTTCACTTGCGTTAAACCCAGATATTTTTATTGTCGATGAAGCCTTGTCAGTTGGAGATAAAGGGTTTGCACAAAAATGTATGAAAAGAATGATGAAATTACGTGATGAAGAAGGTAAGACAATCTTTTTCATTTCACATTCACTTTCACAAGTTAGAAGCTTTTGTAAAAAAGGTATGTGGATTGAAGGAGGTAAGCTTGTAGAATTTGGGGATATCGATGAGGTATGTGACCATTATTCAGCTTATGTGGATCAATATAATTCCTTAAGTGAAAAAGAGAAGAAGAAACTTCGTGATGAAAAATTCGCAAAACGAATTCTTGATAAACCAATGAAAAAAACATTTTGGGAAAGAATTTTAGGATAAGGAGAAAAGAGTTATGAAGAAAGTTATTACATATGGTACATTTGATTTATTTCATGTAGGACATTTAAATCTTTTAAGAAGAGCAAAAGAATTAGGAGATTATTTGATTGTTGCGGTATCTAGTGATGAATTTAATCTAGGTAAAGGAAAAGTGTGCAAGATTAAAGATACAGATCGTATGGCAATCGTAGAAGCAATTAAATATGTAGATAAAGTTATTCCAGAAACTAGCTGGGAACAAAAGATTGAAGATGTAAAAAAATATGATGTAGATGTTTTTGTAATGGGGGATGATTGGAAAGGAAAATTTGATTTCTTGAAAGATTATTGTGAAGTTGTTTATCTTCCTAGAACAGAAGGAATCAGTACGACACAGCTTAAAGAAGAATTAAAAGGATAAAAATTCATGAAATTAAAATTATTGCGTTTAATAAAAAAGGCTGTGATGTACTTATTACAGATTGGATATCGTGTTTTATGCATGTTTATTCCTGTATCTGATAAAAAAATAGTTTTCATGTCTTTTCATGGAAGAGGATATGGAGACAATCCAAAAGCCATCTATGAAGAGATGAAGAAAGATGAAAAATTTAAAGATTATACATTTGTTTGGGTTTTACGAAATCTTCAAGAAACACCTAAAGGTTCAATTGGCGTTCATTATATGCGATGGTCTTATTTTGTAGCGATGGCTTCCAGTAAATATTGGATTATCAATTGTAAACTTCCAAAATATATCTTTAAAAAGAAAAATCAGGTATATTTACAGACATGGCATGGAACACCATTAAAGCATCTTGGGCATGATATAGAGGCTGATGGAGACATGAAATTTTATCGCAGCGGCTTAACACTAGAACAGATGCGATGTACATATGATGACGATGTTAGGAAATATAATTATATGATATCTCCTAATCGTTTCTGTACACGTATTTTCCCGCATGCATTTCATATTGATAAAGAAAAACTTATTGAAACAGGATATCCTAGAAATGATGTCCTTTGCAGAGCAACAGCAGAAACGAAAAGAAAAGTTAAGGAAGAATTAAATATTCCGGAAGGTAAAAAGGTAATACTGTATGCGCCAACCTGGAGAGATAATTCTTATGTTGCGGAAGGCTACACTTTTGAACTGAAAGCTGATTTTCATAAGTGGAGAGAACAATTAGGAAAAGAATATATTTTATTATTCAAACCTCATTATTCTATTATAAATTCATTAAGAAATGATCAAAAAGAAGGATTAGATAATTTTTTATTATGTATTGATCCTAACTATGATATTAGTAATCTTTATATTGTATCAGATTTACTAATTACAGATTATTCTAGTGTATTTTTTGATTATGCAATTTTAGAAAGACCAATTTATTTTTATATGTATGATCGTGAGGAATATGATAAGCAACTCAGAGGATTTTATCTAGATGTAGATCAAGATCTTCCTGGAGAGATTGTAACTACGGAGGATCAATTATTGCATTTGATTAAATCAGAACGTTATGATTTTGATAAATTAAAAGAGTTTAACAAGGAATTTAATAGTTTTCAGGATGGCTATAGTTCTCAAAAAGTAATTGAAAAGGTTTTTGAATAAAAGGGTAGAGAGAGGAGAAATTATATGCGTCTTAAAGAAAAGATTCTATATGTCGTTTTATGCTTTTTCAAAATATTTCTTCCCTTCACTAAAGTTAAGAAAAATAAGATATTGTTTGTTTCTTTAGAAAGTGATGTACTTGAACATGAATTTAAAATGCTATATGATGAACTGTCAGGAAAAGGATATGAGCTGCATTGTTCATTAACAAAATTTGAAATGAATATTTTGGGAAGTATTAAATACTTTTTCACTTGTATTCATCTTTTATTTGACATTAATACTAGTTCATTAGTTATTTTAGATTACAACAACTATGTAGTATCTAAATTTAAACGTGAAGGAGTTAAAGTATTACAGTTGTGGCATGCTAGTGGTGCTATAAAGAAATTTGGAAATGCAATAAAAAGAGATTATTTAATACGTAATTATGATTATGTCATTGCAAATGCTGAAGTTTTTCGCCAGAGTTATGCCCAAGCATTTGGCGTAAGAGAAGAACAAGTGTTTATTACAGGTATACCTGAAACAGATTGTCTTTATAAGCAAGATTATCATGAGTGCAATCGCACATCAATGTTAGAAAAGTTTCCAATTATAAAAGGAAAAAAAGTAGTACTATATGCACCTACATTTCGTGGTAGATTGATTACTGGATTTAAAGATGCATATATGGATGTGGATAAAGTACAAGAGCTTTTAGGTGATGATTATGTAATTATGTATAAGATGCATCCTTTACTCAGAAAATACGAAATTAGCAAAAACCCTAATATCGTCTGTTGTAATGAAGAGCAATTATATCCGTTGTTTGCGGTGACTGATTATTTGATTTCAGATTATTCTGCTCTTATATTTGATTTTTCCGTTTTGGAAAAACCAATGCTATTTTTTACTCCAGACTTAGACACTTATAAAAAGGAAACAGGTCTCTTCTTAGATTATGAAAATGAAATTCCTGGTCCGATTTGTACGTACGAGGAAGAAATAGTCAAACATATCAAAAATAATAAGTTTGACATGAAATCAATATCTAAATTCAATAAAAAATACCATGCATATTCTGATGGAAAATCATTAGATAGAGTATTGTATCTGATAGAAGAAATAATGGATAGGTGAGCTTATGAAAAAAATAAAACGATATCTTAAAAAGTTGTTTAACAAAAATTATGCATTAAAGAAACTATTTGATAATATACAAATGTTTCGTAGGAAACATTATTATAAAAGTATGTATCAAAAGCTTGAAGTTGATGATAAGTTAGTAATTTTTGAAGCTTTTCTTGGAAAACAATATGCTTGTAGTCCTAAAGCAATTTATGAAGCCATGCTACGAGATGAGAGATTTAATGATTTTACTTTTGTATGGGTTTTTCGTAATCCATCAGTGCGTCGCATGGAATTAAACAATAAGAGAACGGTTATAGTTAAATATAACACAAGAAGATACTACCGTTTTTATGCGAGAGCAAAATATTGGGTAAACAATTGGAGACTTTCAGAAGCAATAATAAAAAAAGACAATCAAGTTTTTATTCAAACTTGGCATGGAACACCTCTAAAGAAAATTGGTATGGATTTACAGATTGAGGGAAATGCAACGACTTCTCAAAAAAAGGGACATGCTATGTACCTTCACGATGGAGAAAGATATGATTATTTCATTTCACCATCAGCATTTTGTACTAAAGTTTTTGCTAGTGCTTTTGGCTTGAATATACTTCATAAAGAAGATTGTTTGATTGAAACTGGATATCCTCGTAATGATTTCTTATTCCGTTACACAGAAGAAGATGTTCAAAATATAAAAACTGAACTTCATATACCAAAAGATAAAAAAGTTATTTTATATGCACCAACTTGGAGAGATAATCAACATGAATTGGGTGTTGGATATACTTTCGATATGACAAAATATATAGAAAGTTTTTTAAACTCAATAAGTGATGATTATGTAGTGATTATGCGTTTACACTATCTAGTTGCTAATAAATTAGATGTGAGTAAGTTTAAAGGTAAAGTGTTTGATTACTCTTCTTTAGATGATATAAATCGTTTATATGTAATTAGTGATATCTTGATTACGGATTATTCTAGTGTTTTCTTTGATTATGCAAATTTAAGAAGACCAATTCTGTTTTACATGTATGATTTGGATGAATATCAGTCTAGTGTTCGTGACTTCTACATTGATTTAAATGAATTACCTGGACCAATTGTAAAGAAAGAAGAAGATTTATTAGATGCAATCGGTAAAATCGATAAGATAAAGGCAGAATATAAAGAGAAATATGAGGCATTTAATGCAAAATACACATATCTTGATGATGCAAATGCTGGTAAGAGAGTGTTAGACATATGTATGAAGGAGGCAGCATAAGATGAAAAAGGTTTCTATTATTATGCCGATCTATAATGTTGAAGAATATTTAGATCGAAGTATTGGTTCTCTTTTGAATCAGACACTTAAAGATATAGAAATTATCTTAATCGATGATGGTAGTACTGATAAATCTTTAGAAATCGTTAAGCATTATGCTGAATCTAATTCTGATCGAATAAAATATATTTCGGTAGAAAATGGTGGAGCTGCAAAAGCAAGAAATTTAGGTCTTTCTATAGCAGAAGGTGAGTATATAGGCTTTGTTGATAGCGATGATTTTGTAGATGCCACAATGTTTGAAAAGATGTATAATCTAGCAAAAAGTGATGATGCTGAAATTGTAACTTGTGGTTATAATCGTATTGATTATAATGATATTCAGCAAAGAGATATAAAGAGTAGAGCATGTTTTGGTAAGAATGTTTTTCAAGCACCTGAACTAATTAGTAATAATGTTCCTTATATTTGGAATAAAATATTTAAACATTCTTTAATCACAGAAACAGGAATTCATTTTGAAGAAAACCTTCGTATTTTTGAAGATTTAGTATTTACATATAAGTTATTTTTAAATGCAAATCGAATTTCAAGAGTATGTGAACCATTATATAATTATATTTTCTCAAGAACAAATTCTTTAACATATACATTCTCTGAAAAGAGATTTGATATTTTTCCTGCATTTGACTCATTGATAGGATATTATCGTCAAAAAGGTTATTTATATCATTTTGAAGAAGAACTATTGTTTGAATTAATGAATCATATTTATGTTGTCTGTGGCAATGAAGTTCAGTATCGTAAGATGGGCTTAAAATACCGATTCATCAATGAAGCTTTTGCATATTTAGATAAACAATTTCCATTCTGGAAAGGTTATACAATGTATTATCGAAAATATAAGAAGAATAAATTTTTGTATTCTAAAAAAATGTATTGGAGATTTTACTCGTTAATTCCTAGACCTGTGCGCGTATTTAAGAAAAATATTTCAGGATTTCGCAGAAAATTATCTTGGTTTAATAGACGTGGTCGTGATTTTTATATTGCATATCAACATCAGAAAGTCGAAAATAAGAGAATTCTTATTAATTCTCAACATGGAGCAAATTTGAGTGGGAATATGTTCTATATTTTAAAGGAAGTATGTACTAATCCTGCGTATTCTGATTATGATATTGGAGTTACTTATGGTAATGAGAAAAATAAAAAGCAATTTATCAGTATGATGGAAGAATATAATTTTTCTCATAACAAAATTATTTATTTAAAGAATAACAGTAAAGAATATGCTCATTTTTTAGCAACAGCTGGCTATTTATTCAATGATACTAGTTTTCCTGTTTATTTTATTAAACGTAAGGAACAGGTATATTTAAATACATGGCATGGGACACCTTTAAAAACGCTAGGGAGAAGTACAGCTAATGATTATTTTGATATTGCGAATTTACAGAAGAACTTCCTTATGGCTGATTATTTATTGTATCCTAGTGAATATATGAAGGATTATATGTTAAAAGACTATATGTTATCTCCATTAGCCAAGAACAAATTGTTAATGTGTGGCTATCCAAGAAATGAAATATTCTTTGATAAAAATAGGGAAAATGCTCTAAGAGAAAGATTTAATTTGGAAAATAAACAAGTTATTGCATATATGCCAACTTGGCGAGGAAATGTAAGGGATGTAAGGACAGGGCAAAGTAATGAAATTTCACTTTATTTGGATGAACTAGATCAAAAACTTCGTGATGATCAAATATTATATGTGAATCTTCATCCATATATGGCTAAGTCTATCAAATATGATTACTATAAACATATATATGAATTCCCTGCAGAATTAGAAACATATGATTTCTTAAATTGTTGCGATGTATTAATTACTGATTATTCTAGTGTGTTCTTTGATTTTGCAGTTTCAAAAAAGAAAATTGTCTTATTTGCATATGACGAAGAAAAGTATTTCAAAGATAGAGGGGTATACATGCCTTTTTCGCAATTACCATTTCCTAAAGTTCGTACAATTGATGAGTTATTGAGTGAATTAGATAAGGATTATATTCTTGATGAAGGTATTTCTAAATTCTTAGATACATATTGTTTCTATGAGGATGCAGAAATATCTAAGAAAATCTGTAATACAGTTATTCTGAATAAAGATAGTAATTTGAAAACAATTCAAATGAAAGATGAACAAGATAATACTATTTTACTATTTGCCAATAACTTTAAAGACCAAGGAACTGTAGAACGCCTTGATGAATTGTGTAATGCAAGTAAACAGATGAAAAAGAAATTGTATTTTACATACGAAACTAAGAATATAAGTAATACACAGTTTTTAAAGCATTTGTCTAGAAAATATGATTTTATGGGTACATTGAATGCGTTTAGTACAAATCCTCTATTAGATTGTATATTTGTAACATTGTCTTTAAACCATAAAGTTTGGCAAAAACTATTTAAAGGTAGAATCAAAAAAGTTATGTTAAGAGAATGGAAACGAGCTTATCCTGATGTTTCCTTCCAATCAGTTGTATTATTTGGACATAATAGTGCTAGAGATATTATATTTGCATCTTATGCTGAGAAAAATAAATTTATTTATATTGAAAAAGCAGAAGACTGGAATCCAAATGTGGATAACTATATCTATGAGAGATTTGATCATATTATTTTTGTAAATAAAAGTGTACAAAAAGAGTGTGGTTATAAAGGCTATAATGCTAACATTAGAAAGTTACAATCATTTAATGATTTATTTATACGTTTCTTTAATAGTAGTTATAGATAAATTAAACCTAAAAAAACCGGGTTCATTATTGCAGAACTCGGTTTTTTGTATACTTTATGAAACACACTTTTTTAAATAAGGTATTTGTTTTACTATGATTGTAAAGAAAGTACTGATAATTAAAGCTCCAATTAGCATTATTGGAACCCAAAGGATGGATGTATTCGGGAATGAAAATAATCTTTTAAATATATCTATGATAACTGGATGAAATAAATATATACCAAAAGTTAAACTGCTGAAATAATTTATAGCTTTGTGATAGTTTGCCTTATATTTTAGGTTTAATAGAAAAATTGAGATTGCATTTAACATTGTTGGTAAGCTGCCATAAGTTAAAAATGCATCATGGAATTCATTCTGCAAATTCGAATCTCTAAATGTGAGATAACCTGTTAAAACTGTTAATACAATGGAACTAATAATTAGTAAAATAAAAGGTATATTTTTTAGCTCATCTTTTCTTTTATATAGAATATAACCACAAATAAAATATCCTAAATGGTAAGTGGCTTGTACAATCGGTACATAATATTGTAAATTTGCATCAATTTCATACATACCAAGTACTCTAGTTAAAAGTCTAGCTCCACCAGCTAAAAGTAACCAAAGAGTTAAAAAATAATTTTCCATAGATCTATTCATATTTTTTACCATAGTATGTATAAAGGGGAATGCAATATAAAATCCAATTAAATCATACATATACCAGAGATGATTTTTAACTGGTTCAAAGATATAAGAAACCAAATGTAATGGTTCTTCATCTAAAACAAAAGTATTCCAGATAAAGTAAGATATATTCCAAAATAATACTATAAATAAAAAGTGAAGAACTTTCTTTCTGTTCTTTGATTTAGAATAAGGTCTACTTAATGACAAAATTCCTGTAATCATGAAAAATAAAGGAACTCCTATTCTTGCGATAACATTTAATAACAAAGATGGAATAAAACTTTCTGCAAAAAGTGAGTTTTTAGCATATAGATAAGAGTTTGTGATATGAACTAGAATAACTAGAATACAAGCAAATATTCTTAATCGAGTTAGTTGTTGATCATAATTTTTCTTTTCCATTTTTATACTCCTTTAAAACTATAACACAACTATTATAAACCCAAATTAGATTAAATCTATTCATAAAATGTAAAAATTTTGATGATATATTGTATAAAATTATATTTTTTGTTAATCATATTTATCGAGAGTATTAAGCATAATATTAATGTATGTAATATTTAAGATTTCTTAATATTTTGTAAAAATTTATTTGAATTAAACATGATATAATACCAAAGAAAGGGATGTGAATAAATGAAAAAATATAAAGTAGAGACAATTCATAGGGTTCTATTATGCATCATACCTTTATGTATTATACTCATCTTACTTAATAAATACTCTATATATGGTTCATCTATTGATTGGGTATCACAACACGTAGCTTTGCCTGATTATTTTAGAACTATATTTTTAACAGAGGGCAAACTATATCCTGAATTTGCATTGCAGTTAGGAGGAGGGCAAAACTTTGCTCAATTAACTTATTATGGATTTCTTCGACCAGATATATTGTTATCTTTTTTATTTTCAAATATAGAAATGACGGATTTTCTTCAGATTAGTGGAATTCTTTATGTATTATTTTCAATTCAACTATTTTATCAATGGGTAAAAAATAAATTTTCTAAGTCATGGATAGCTTTGTTTATTAGTTGTTTATTTGCCTTAGCGTCACCACTTATTTTCCATAGTCATCGTCATATCATGTTTATGTGTTATTTTCCATTCTTGATTCTTAGTTTAATTGGTGTAGACCGTTATGTGGAAAATAAAAAAATACTTTGCTTGATTTTGGGAATATTTTTAATGATCATATCATCTTATTATTTTAGTGTTAGTGGTTTAGCTGTAATTGGATTATATGGAATATTTGCATGGATGAAGAAATATCCAAAAGATAATTGGAAATCTTTTTTTTCGTTTTTATTGCCTTTTTGTGGATGGATGATAGTTGGAATATTATTGTCAGGTTTTTATTTAATACCAACAGCGATGTCAATAATTCTACAAACTAGGCCTGCTTTACAGAGTCCAGTTTTATCAGAGTTAATAATACCTGATAAAGGTTTTTCTTCAATGTTATATGGTAATTATTCAATAGGATTAACTGCAATATCCGTTGTAGCATTATTTTATGGATTGATTAAGAAAAATAAGGCTGTTCGTTGTTTATCGATTTTTCTGTGTATTATAGTGTGTATCCCTATATTTCAGTATATATTAGGAGGAATGCAGTATATAAGAGCAAAAGCATTAATTCCTTTTTTACCGGTGTTTACCTTATTAATTGGAATTATGTTAGATGATTGGCAACAAAAGAAGAAAAAATTCCCTTGGTTTATACTGATTATTGCACTAATACAAGTATTCTTTATAACTAAAGAGAAACAAGAGTATTTGTATGTCATTGATATTATTATGCTTACTTTTCTTCTTTTATTATTTAAAAGAAAAGGACAAGTGGGTATATTCTTATATATCTTATTACCGCTGGCATTATGTATAAAAACCAATTTTAACGAATCATATGCTACACAAGAATATTTGAATAAAGTAGATAATCCGACTAAAACAGCATTAATAAAACAAACATTAAATGATAATCCGGGATTATATCGATTTGATGATAGAAATACATCCGCAGCTGCGAATGAAATTGTGGATTTAAGACAATTAAAGACAACTCAATATTCGTCTAATAGTAATATGTACTATAATAATTTTTTCTATCAAGTTATGAAACAGCCTATGCTTAATCGCAATCATGTAATCATACCAAGTGTGTCAAATCCATATTTTACAGGATTTATGGGAGTACGTTTCCTATATGATTATAGCGAAAATAGTTCACAGTATACTTATGAAATAATATCCAAGAATGGTAGTCATGTGATTCTAGAAAATGAAGATGTCTTACCAATTGCCTATGTTTCTTATGATATTATGAGTCAAAAACAATTTGAGAATATATCATATCCATATAGTATGGAGACAATCTATATGAATACGATTGTTGATGATAAAATTGAACATAAAGACTTTAGTAGCTCGATTTATGAGATATATCCTGAATTGAGTCTTGTAGAGAAGACGGACAATTTAACTCTAGAAAAAACAAATGATGGAATGAAAATCAAAAGCGATGGAAAGAGTAAAGCAAGGCTACGATTTAACCAAAAATTTGAAAGTGATCAAATTCTAATCATCCAGTGCATGTTAGATGATGTGAAGAATGGTGATAAGAAAGATGTAGATGTTACCATTAATGGAGTTCACAATACAAAAGCAGCTTCTTCATTTATTTATGCAGGAGAAAAAGCAGATTTTGAATACGTTATTGGTAAAAATGATGGATTTAAAAATCTTTCAATAAAATTTACAGATGGAGAATATTCTTTAAAGGATTTTAAATTCTATGTGGCTGATGCGAATATGTTAAAAGAAAGAAAAGAAAATGTTTCAGCTATGTCTATTACTGAAAATGAGGATAGTGTTATTTCTGGTACAGTAGAGGCAAAAGAAGATGGTTACTTTGTGACATCTATTCCCTATCAGAAAGGATTATCAATCAAGATTGATGGAAAAGAAGTTGAAAGCGAAAAAGTTAATACTGCATTTTTAGGTGCAAAAATAACAAAAGGAAAACATAATATCGATATATATTATACTTTGCCAGGAAAAGAGTTAGGGAAAAATGTTAGTGTTTTAAGTTTCTTGTTTATTGTGTTAGTAATTGGGAAAGATAAAGTAAAAAGGAAAATGAAAAATGGGAAGTGTACAAATGGAAAGTAGAAAAAATATAATTGAATTAATTACTTATATTATTGTAGGTGGGCTTACCACATTAGTAAATTTTATAGTGTATTTTGCATGTACATCAGCTAATCTGCATTATTTGGTTGCTAATGTCATTTCATGGGTAGTGGCAGTTTTATTCGCTTATTTTGTAAATCGTAAATATGTATTTAAAAGTGAGGCAAATTCACAGAAGACGGAATTTATTCAATTCGTTTCTTTACGAGCCGTTACCTTAATAGTAGAAAGTATCTTATTGTTTATTTTTGTTCAATTAGTATTGATGAATGAAAACATAGCAAAAATTGTTGTTAGTGTTGTTACTGTTATTGGTAATTATGTATTTTGTAAGTTTTTAATATTCAAGTAAAGATTAGGAGGAGTACCGTATGAAATTATCACTTGTAATTCCTTGTTATAATGAAGAGGCTAATATTCCATTGTTTTATCGTACAGTTGAAGAAATTTTTATGCATGAAGACTTTGATTATGAATATATCTTTGTTAATGACGGAAGTAAAGATAATACATACAATGAATTAAAGAAATTGGTAGAAAGCTGTAATTCAAATATTCATGTTATAAATTTCTCACGAAACTTTGGTAAAGAAAGTGCTATGTTTGCAGGGTTGAAAGAATCAACAGGTTTATATACTGCTATTATTGATGCAGATCTTCAACAGGATCCTAAATATGTCTTACAGATGATGCATATTCTAGAAACGAATAAAGAATATGATAGTGTTGCCGCATATCAGGAAAAAAGAAAAGAAGGAAGTGTATTAAGAGGGTTTAAACGTACATTTTATCATCTAATTAATAAAGTTTCACAGGTAGAGTTTGTAGATGGTGCTAGTGACTTTCGATTACTTAGTCGTTCAATGGTAGATGCAATCATATCTTTACCAGAAAATAATCGTTTCTCTAAAGGTATCTTTTCATGGGTAGGTTTTCATACATATTATATGCCATATGAAGTACATGAACGGGAAAATGGCTGCTCTAGCTGGTCATTTTGGAAGTTGTTTAAATATGCGATTGAAGGATTTGTATCTTTCACAACAATGCCATTAAGAATCGCAACAGTTTTAGGAATTGTATTCTCCTTTCTTTCTTTCCTCTATCTGGTTATTGTACTGGTAGAAAAATTTAGTATGGGAATTCCTATTCCTGGATATGCAACAATCATATGTCTGATTCTATTAATTGGTGGTGTTCAATTATTATGTCTAGGGATAATAGGTGAATATTTATCTAGAACATATTTAGAAAGTAAACATCGCCCGATTTTTATCGCAAAAAATAAAATAATACGAATTAAAAGCAAATAAAGAGGCTGTTTCAATACAACCTCTTTATTTATTATTTGTTGAAATAAAAATCATCAAATGTATATTTATAGACACGATATAGATAGTTTTCACCCTCCATAGTAAATGACTGGATTAATTCGTTATTAGAATCATATTCCTGGAAATTAAATGCCATACCACTATCCACAATAATAGTATCATCTATTTGTTGGGCACTTGATACATATGGTGAATAAGGTACTTCAAATGATTCTACAAGTTCATAAGTGTTATTCTTTTCATCTACTAAATATTTGTAGTAGTAACTAGTAGCGGTTTCATCATCTGTTTCTGTAGGGACACCGATAGATTTCCAGTCATAAGAAGGATTTGTAGATGACTTACCAAAGTTATTATTAAACATGTACAGGTAATACTGTCCATCTTCTAAAGAATCGTCTTCTACATAGGTAATAGAATGCTGACCTGTTTGAGAAACAAAATTGTTTTCTTTATCAAATAGATACTGTTCATAATCACTGCCTTCCCAGTATGTTTCTTCACCTAACATATAGTCAATTTCTGGTTCAGTAGAAATGTTTTTGATTTTAATGATCGTGCTTGTTTCACGGCTACTTACTAGAATCTGATCATCACCCATATATTGAATGGTATTTAGGTGCATCCAATCTAACTCATTATCATCACTGTTGATTTCTACGATATCAGATTTATAAGTAGGGAATAAGTCACCTAAATCACATACCAAGTCAACTGATCCAGTAGAAACATTTAAACGGATGATCATGTCTTCTACAGTTGTTTTAGTTGTATCTGTAGCTAAAATCAATATATCACCATTGTCATCAAATACATAATCATGATGCAAATCATAATCACCTAAATCAAAAATATTTGTTATTTGACCTAAAGCATCCATTTCTACCATTTTAGATTGGCTGACACTGAAGTACATTTTATCATTGTTAAAGAGTAATCGATGGCTTCGATATCCAATAATAGGAATTTCTCCACGTATTGTGCCATTATTATCATAATAGTACATAAAGTCATCATTTTCACTATCGTTTCCTAAAACAACATACAAACCGTCACTAACTTCCTGAGTGCTTTCTCCAGTTTCTTTTTCTAACTGTACTTCCTCTACACCACGTAATGAACCACAAGTATATGTGTAATCAACATCTTTTGAACTTCCATCTTCATATTCTAGATGTAGTGTAATTGTATTTTCCATATCTGGAATCAATCCAATTAATTGATATTCATGTGTAGTAGCGTAATCACTATTTAGAGTTTGTGTAAAATCTTCGATTGATGAGTCATCTACATGAATTGTATAACTAATCTTTGCGGGCTGATCTGTTGTGAAGTAGAAATACATAGATAATGTATTAGTGTGAAATGGATTATACAACATAAGAGCATTTTCTTCATCGTATGATCCATTCTCAATCTGTTTGTCAATATCCTTTCGTATTTCTTCCTGATTACTAACATTGTATATAGAAGATACTTCTATGTTGTCGGAATTAGAACTTTCACTCTCAGACTTTATGCTGGAATTACATGCAACTAGTGATAAGCAAATCACAGCACTTAATCCTATTAATAATAACTTTTTCCTTTTCATAACATCACCATTTAAATATTACTAATGAAAAGTGAATATTAAATGAATACAATATGAACTATAGAGTAAGGTAATGTGAAAAACTTATTCATATTCACGAATAAGGGGACTTTTCATGGTGCATAATAGTATAGGAAAACTGTTTCTTATCTTAAAAAAAGTAAAAATTTTCTTTCATCACAAAAGTAATTTAATTTCATAAAATATGGAAGAATACAAGTTATTTTCATTTCATGCATATATGGAAATAAATTTGTAATTATACGGTAAATATTGTAAAATAATAGGGCAAGTCGGAAGGAGCAAGAAAGCTATGACAAACGAGTTTAAAGATAAAAACGAGTTTAAAGAAGAATTTAAACGAAGAATTGTTGAACGCTACGGCCGTTCTTTTGAACGTGCTCACATCACCGAAAAATACATGATTCTTGGAGAAATGGTACGTGATTATGCTAGTGTTAACTGGAATGATAGCAAAAATACAGTTGCGAAAAATCAAGAAAAGCAGATGTACTATTTTTCAATGGAATTCCTTATGGGGAGATTGCTTACAAATAATCTTATGAATCTTGGAATTTATGATATTGCAAAAGAGGGACTAGCAGAGCTAGGTTTGGATATCAATGAATTAGAAGAGTTAGAAAGCGATGCAGGTTTAGGAAATGGAGGTCTAGGAAGACTAGCCGCATGTTTCTTAGATTCACTGGCTAGCTTAAATCTAGCAGGACATGGAAACTGTATTCGTTATGAATATGGTCTGTTCAAACAGAAAATTGAAAATAATGAACAGGTAGAAGTACCTGATCAGTGGTTATCTTTAGGTAATGTATGGGAAGTACGTAAACCAAAACATGCTGTCAATGTTAAATTTGGCGGGCATGTAGATATGTGGATGGGAGAAGATGGAAAGGCTGTAGTTAATCATGTTCCAGCCTTGATTGTACGTGCTGTACCATATGATATGCCAATTGTAGGATATAACACAAAACTTACAAATACTCTTCGTTTATGGAGTGCAGAAGTTGCAGATGATGCATGTGATGCAAGCAGCTTGAATGAGTATGTAAATGATGTACGTGAAATCTGTAGAAACGTATATCCAGATGATTCTACTGAACATGGAAAGATCCTACGCTTAAAACAACAATATTTCTTTGTGGCTGCAGGATTAAACAATATTGTGGAATCTCATCTATCAACTTATCATACTTTAGATAATTTTGCGGAAAAAGTCGCAATTCAGTTAAATGATACACATCCTGTTTTATGTATTCCAGAATTGATGCGTATCTTAATGGATGATTATAAATATGAATGGGATCAGGCATGGGATATCACCACAAAATCTATGGCTTATACAAACCACACAGTATTAAGTGAAGCTCTAGAAAAATGGCCTATTCAGTATGTTAGAGAATTATTGCCACGTATTTATATGATCATTGAAGAAATCGATCGTCGTTTCCGTTATGAAGTAAGTCATACAATGGGGCGTCCAGACTTGATGAATGAATGTTGTGTTCTGAAAGATGGACAGGTACACATGGCTAACTTGGCAATCATTGGTTCTCATAGTGTAAATGGAGTTGCGGCTCTTCATACAAGAATCTTAAAAGAAGATGTTATGAAAAACTTTAATGACATCTACCCTAATAAATTCAATAATAAAACAAACGGTATTACACATAGAAGATGGTTATTATATTCTAACCCTCAATTGACAAAGTTACTAGAAAAAACTATTGGCAGTGATTTTAAAACAAATCCGGAACGTTTACAGGATTTAATGAAATATGTAGATGATAAAGATTTACAGAAAGAATTCATGGATGTTAAGATGGAACGTAAGAAAATTCTTGCGAAGTATATCAAAGATACATTAAATATCGATATTGATGTAAATTCTATCTTTGATGTTCAGGCTAAACGTCTTCATGCATATAAACGTCAGTTATTAAATGTCATGAATATCATTGATCTATACTTTAAAATGAAAGAAGATCCATCCTTTAGAATTTATCCAAGAACCTTTATCTTTGCGGCTAAAGCTGCACCTAGCTATACATTCGCGAAGGAAGTAATTAAATTAATCCATTATGTTGCGGATAAAGTAAATAATGATTCTGATGTATCTCCATATATGAAAGTTGTATTTATTCCTAACTATGGAGTAAGTATTGCGGAAATCTTAATGAATGCGGCAGATGTTTCTGAACAAATCTCTACTGCTGGTAAAGAAGCAAGTGGTACTGGAAACATGAAATTCATGATGAATGGGGCAATCACATTAGGTACTATGGATGGTGCAAATGTGGAAATTGTAGAACGTGTAGGTTATGATCATGCGGAAATCTTCGGATTACGTGCTGATGATGTAGCTCTAGTGAAATTAGAAAATTCATACAATGTATGGAATAAGTATAATGCTAGTCCTAGACTTCAGAAAATCGTAAATAGTTTTGTGGATTCTACATTCTCTCCAAATCCAAATGATTTTAAACAGATTTATAACGAATTAATGTTTAAAAACGATGAATATTTATTACTAGCTGATTTTGAAGCTTATGTTCATGCACAGAAAAATATTGAACAGCGTTATCGTAATAGAGAAGAATGGGCAAAAACTTGTCTAATTAACATTGCACAGTCTGGATATTTCTCAAGTGATCGTACCATTAAACAGTACGCAGATGAAATCTGGGATATCCATAGCGTAGATATTGAATAAAAATACATGATTAGGTCGGGACATTGAATTCCGACCTTTTGATAAATAGAAAGGGATTTTATGAAACAACACTTATTACAACACTTACAAAAACATCAAGAAGAATATTATTATATTGTAAAAGATTTATATGAACATCCAGAAATAGGAAATCAGGAAACACGTTCGATGCATGTGTTATGCGATCAGTTAGAAAAAGAAGGCTTTGATGTAATACGAGAGTATATTGTACCAACAGGCTTTCTTGCCATTTATAAAAGTGAGAAACCAGGTCCAGTTATTGCTTATCTTTGTGAATATGATGCATTGCCAGAAATTGGCCATGGATGTGGCCATAATCTAATTGCAGGTATATCAGTAGGTGCCGGCTGCGCTTTAAAAAGCATTTTATCTGAGATTGGTGGGGAAGTAAGAGTAATAGGAACCCCAGCTGAGGAAAACTTTGGTGGAAAAGTTATCATGGCAGAAAAGCATGCCTTTGATGATGTAGATGCGGCCTTAATGCTTCATCCGGATACTGCTAATACATTGGGGGCACGAAGCTTGGCTATTTATCCATTGCGTTTTGAATTCCATGGTAAAAATGCGCATGCATGTCATCCTGAAAATGGTAAAAGTGCACTAGATGCCGCTGTTATGAGTTATATGTCTATTAATTTATTGCGACAATTTGCTAGACCTAATACATTTATTCATGGGGTAATTACTCATGGTGGGGAAGCAGCTAATGTCATACCGGCATATGCTTGCATGGATTATTATTTTCGTGGAGAAACCATGGACTATGTAAAAGAACTATGTGAAAAAGCAAAACAATGTGTAGAAGGTGCATGTGCCATGACAGGCTGTACATGTGATATATCTACCTATGAGACACCTTATGATGACTGTTTGATCAACTATACATTGGCAGATTTATTAAGCGAAGAGTATGAAGAACTATCTTATTCATGGGAAAAGGTAGACGAAATACCTTCAGGAAGTACAGATGTAGGAAGTGTAAGCTATTGTTGTCCTACCTTACAAGGATATATTAAAATTGCGGATGAATATGTAAATGGACATTCCATAGAAATGGCAGATGCCACTATTTCTGAAAAAGGAAGGCAGGCATTAATTGATGGAGCTTATGCTTTAGCTAATATTGGACGAAGATTAATTGTTGAAAAAGACTTATTAGAGAAAGCTAAAAAAGAATTCTCACAACGCAAAGAAAAATAACTACTTATAAGGAATATTTGTTATAATAATAATGTTAGGGGACAAAATAAAACTATGCTTAATAAAGGAATAATCTGTATAGTATAGGAAAGGTGGTGTAAGTTGAGCAATCAGCTTAACATAGTATGAGACAGGAAAAATATTACGAAGCTTATTTAGATGATTATGATAAAATCATAGTTTTCATGTCTAGAAACAGTTACGAAGGTGCCAGCAATAAATTCTATCTAAAAGATGAACAGGGGCATCTATTTGATCTGCATATTCAATCAATAGAAACCACACAAAACAATTATAATAAATACACATTAGCACTATATGATACAATTCAGATTGGTGTGGAATATTATGTTGTTCACCAGCATGCACGTAGCACAGTTTTAGAGTATAGCGGTATCGTAAAAACAGAACGTTTTGATGAACAGTTTTATTATGACGGAGATGATTTAGGATACACGTATCAGGATGATCAGACAGCTTTTGCTTTATGGGCGCCAACAGCATCTAGGGTAAAATTGGAAATAAGCAAGAATAATCATATTCAGACATATGAAATGCAGAGAACAGATAAAGGTGTATTCCGCTATACAATCTTAGATAATTTAGAAAATGCAACCTATATATATCTTGTAAGGGTCAATGGAGAATGGAGACAAACACTTGATCCATATGGTGTAGCTTCCATTGAAAATTCCAGAAGAAGTGCAGTAGTTGATTTATCTAAAATTAGGGTAAAAGATACACCGCTTCCTGATATGGAAAGTGCTTGTGATGCGATTATCTATGAGGCAAGTGTACGTGACTTTACAATTCAAAATGGTATAGGAGTAACATTTCCAGGAAAGTTTAATGGATTTGTGGAAGAAAATGAAACTACAAAAGAAAAAGAGACTGGTTTTTCTTATTTAAAAACACTGGGTATTACTCATGTTCAGTTAATGCCAGTAATGGATTTTGGTTCTGTAGATGAAAATTATCCTCGTTTACATTACAACTGGGGCTATGATCCGGTACAATATCGGGTATTAGAAGGAAGTTATAGCTCTGAACCTTCCAATCCTTATGCACGTATATTTGGATTTATTAAGTTAGTTGAAGATTGTCATGCGAATGGTATTCGTGTAAATCTTGATGTTGTGTTTAACCATGTATATGATAAAAATACACATGCTTTTGAAAACACAGTACCAAATTACTATTTCCAGATGAATCAGAATGGTGATTTCTCTAATGGAAGTTATTGTGGAAATGATCTTGATTCGACAAGAAAAATGTGCCACAAGTATATTGTGGATGCCTGTACATTCTTAGTGCGTACGTATCATATTGATGGTTTTCGTTTTGATTTAATGGGAATATTAGATGTTGATACGATTAATGAAGTCTATGAAGCATGTACAGCTATTCATCCTGATTTTATGGTCTATGGAGAAGGATGGGATATGCCTAGTTTCTTGGATTACAGAAGACGTGCTAGTATTATGAACAATGCGAAAATGCCTGATGTTGCACATTTCTCTGATCGCTTTAGAGATGTTGTGAAAGGTAGAACGAGCACGAATGAAGTAAGTGTTAAGGGATATTGTACAGGCTCAACATATCTAATTGATATCATGAAAAACTGTTTAGTTGCTAGCTGTGTCCATGTAGGTATGGATCCTTTATTCCAACATCCTAGAAATGTAGTTAACTATGTGGAATGCCATGATAATATGACTTCATGGGATAAATTGAAAGAGTGCTGTAAGGAAGATAATAAAGAGGTACGTATCGAACGTGCCAAAATGCTAATGGCGGCAGTACTATTGGCACAGGGTATTCCATTCATTCATTCAGGGCAGGAATTTGCACGCAGTAAACATGGACTTCCAAACACATATGAAGAAAGTGATGATATTAATAAAATAGATTATCAGCGAAAGAATCAATACAAGGAAATTGTGGATATTACAAAGGATTTGATTCAAATTCGAAAGAAACATAAAATACTCCGCTATTCCACAAGAGAAGAAGTGGAACAACATGTATCTTTTGAAGATATAGAACAAAAGGTATTGTTGTATAAAATTAAAGATGAACATGATGATATGGTGGTAATCTTTAATCCTACAGGAGAAGTTTTCACATATGAATTTCAAGAAGCGTATCCTTTGATTTACTATAATGGGAAATCAGAAGATATTTTGATTAAGAAGGTAAATATTAGCCCATATAGTACAATTATTTTTAGTAGAAATGATTTGTTGTAGAAGGTTAATACGATTCTTGTTTGACATTCAAAACAATCTTGATATAATAGAGAACGGATATTTTATTCTCTATAGAGAATTTAAATTTGAGAAAAAGGGGCGGAGTATATGAAAATCGCAATAGTTACAGATAGCGGAAGCGGCCTTACAAAAAAAGAGGCGGACGATTTAGGAATTTTTTATCTGCCTTTGCAAATCATTATTCAGGATAAAATGTATCTTGATGGTGAAAATATAACGGTAGAAGAAATTTATGAATGCTTAAGAAATGGCGGAATGCCAACAACTTCTATGCCACCTATGGGATTAATAGAGGAATGCTTTACTGAGTTAAAAGAAAAAGATTATGATGCCGTGATTGCTGTGCCATTAAGTGGAGGGTTATCTTCTACTTCTAGCGTTATGCAGGCAGTCGCAAAAGATATTGGAATTAATCTTCATGTGATTGAATGCTATACAACATGTAATATTCAGCGTTATTTGGCGGAATCTGCAAAGAAATTAGTAGATAAAGGTATTGAGCTTGATGAAATAATCAGACGTTTGAATTATAGCATCGAACATAGTGGTACTTTGATCATTCCAGATGATTTGCAGCATCTAAAACGTGGTGGACGTTTGACACCATTAGCTGCAGCATTAGGAGGATTATTGAAAATTAAACCAATTCTTCGTTTAGATCGTGTTTCAGAAGGCAAAATCGATGTATTTGATAAAGTACGTACGATGAGCAAAGCGCAGGCTAAAGCCATTGCAACATTTGCTGAGCAAAACTTAGATGAAAGCTATTACCTAACCATGATTCACAGTGGTGCTCCAGAAGAAGGAATGAAGTTAAAAACATTGATGGAAGAACAATTCCCAGGACTTGATTTATACTATGGATTAATTTGTGCAGTCATCAGTGTGCATACCGGATTAGGATGTCTTGGTATGCAATATATTAAGAAAGTTGAAATGTAATTAAGGACACTTTAAAAGTGTTCTTATTTTTTTTGTTAATAACTACTCTAAGAAAATTTAGGAGTTTTTATGTTAAGGATAATGAAAAAGATACCAGATATTAATATACTATAATTGAGTTAGTAATAAGGCTGCCTTTTTACAAAACTATAAAAGATGATAGTTTGAATGTGAGCTTTAGTAAGCAGGAAACATTATCATACTTTTAGTTATAAATACTAAATTACATTTATAATAACATTATGAAATATCTAAAACTAAAGATATCATATATTTATTTTAATTCTACTGAGTAGAGATATTAATTTTTCATTGAGCAAAAGGTTTTTTTCATTTATAAAATAAGGTATAATAGTAATATAGGAGGCATGATCTTTATGAAAATAGCATTTGTAACAGATAGTGGAACAGGAAAATCTGTAAATGAACTTTTACAAGATGGTATATATAGTGTACCTTTACAGGTAAGTTGTGATAATCAGAACTATCAGGATTTAGAAGAATTAGGAATCGATGAAATATATGAAATGATGAAAGAAGGAAAAATGTTGTCTACTTCTTTGCCATCTTTAGGAAAAATAGAAGAACTTTTCACCAATCTAAAAAATCAGGGGTATGACATGATTTTTGCTGTACCGATTTGTAGAGGTTTAAGTGGTACTTTAAACGCAATGGAAATGATAGCACAGCAGATTGGAATTGCATTTGATTATGTAGATTGTCATGTGACAGCAGTTGTTCAGGAATATATGATAAAACTTGCTAAATCTATGCATGAGGCTGGAAGTAGCGTTGATCACATTAAAGAGGTTTTACAGGAAGTCGTTCATTCTACGAATACGATTTTATTACCAAGTGATCTGCAGCATTTAAAACGCGGAGGACGTTTAACTCCATTGGCCGCAACACTAGGCGGATTATTAAAAATTAAACCGATTTTAAAAATTAATGAAGAGACATCAGGTAAAATTGATGTACAAGATAAAGTGCGGACGATGCATAAAGCTATGGACCGTGTTATTGATCTGATGAAAGAAGACCATGTAGATGATTCTTATCTAATCACTGTGGCTCATGCGGATGATGAGGAAGAAGCATTAGTTTATATGGATAAAATCAAAAAAGCATTTCCAAATGCAACACATCAGATTATAAAGTTAGTAAGTGTTGTAGGTGTTCATACAGGTAGAGGCTGTCAGGCAGTTCAATATTTTAAACAAATTAAGGGATAATAGCTAATCTTACGGTATACTTTAAAGGCATACCGTTTTTCTTATCATAATAGAAAAAATATATTGAAAATAATGCGAATGCTAAGCTTTTTTGGGAATACTAATGTATAATAATGTGGTAAGTTTGGAGGTAATGGTTATGAATCATGACTTTATAGATATAAAAGGAGCTAGAGAGAATAATCTAAAGAATATAGATATAAAAATTCCTAGAGATAAATTTGTCATTATGACAGGAGTATCAGGATCAGGAAAGACTTCTTTAGCTTTTGATACAATATATGCAGAAGGACAGCGACGTTACGTGGAGTCCTTAAGTGCATATGCTCGACAATTTTTAGGCAATAGTGAAAAACCAGATGTAGATTCCATTGAAGGGTTATCTCCGTCTATTTCTATTGATCAGAAAACCACCAGCAATAATCCGCGTTCTACAGTAGGAACTGTTACAGAAATTTATGACTACCTACGTTTATTATATGCTCGTATTGGAGTTCCTTATTGTCCAACTCACAATGAACCAATTACATCACAAACGATTAAACAGATGGTTGATCGTATTATGGAATTGGAAGATAAAACAAGATTAACTATTTTATCTCCTGTAGTTCATGGTAAAAAAGGAACACATAAGGATCTATTTGAGCGTTTGCGTAAAGAAGGATATATTCGTGTTCGTGTAGATGGTGAATTAAAATTATTAGAAGATGTAGAAGCATTAGAGAAAAATAAGAAACATAATATTGATGTTGTTGTAGATCGTATTGTGAAAAGCAATGATCGTTCTCGTTTACATGACTCATTAGAAACTGCGTTAAAGTTAAGTGATGGCTTAGCTGTAGTATCTTATAGTGATGAAGAAATTTTATTTTCCAGTAATTATTCATGTAAATACTGTGGATTTAATATTCCTAAGTTAGAACCTAGACTGTTCTCCTTTAATGCCCCATTTGGAGCCTGCGATCATTGTAAGGGACTTGGTATTACACAAAAAGTCGATATTGATTGTCTAATTCCAGATAAAAACAAGACAATTCGTGAAGGTGGTATTGCCTTCTATAAAAATATTGTCAATACAGAAAATCTGGAATGGCAGAGATTTAAAGCATTGATAGATTATTATCATATTGATATGGATATACCGATCAAGGATCTAAAGAAAGATGAACTAAATATATTATTATATGGTTCTAAAGATCTGATTTCATATCGTTTAGCAAGTAGAAGCGGTAATGTCACAAAGAAGACAGAATTTATAGAAGGTGTCTGTACGTTAATTGAACGTCGTTATATGGAAACCAGCTCTTCCATGTCTAGAGAATGGTATGGATCTTTTCTAATGGAAGCACCATGTCCTGTATGTGGAGGACGTAGATTAAATGAACAGGCATTAAGCGTTCGAGTTGGTGGTATTAATATTTATGAATGGACAACTATGTCTGTAAAACAGGCTATCCAGTTTATGGAAAACTTACAGTTAACACACCAGCAGCAGGAAATCGCAAAACTGATATTAAAAGAAATCAGTGATCGTTTGGGATTCTTAAATAATGTAGGTTTAGGTTATTTGACTTTAGATCGTTTGGCTGGAACTTTATCAGGTGGAGAAGCACAGCGAATTCGTCTGGCAACACAGATTGGTTCACGTCTAAGCGGTGTATTATATGTATTAGATGAGCCAAGCATTGGTTTACATCAAAGAGATAATGATCGTCTGATCGATACATTAAAAAATATGCGGGATTTAGGAAACTCTTTGATTGTTGTAGAACATGATGAAGATACGATGTTGGCTAGTGATTATATTATCGATATTGGACCAGGCGCCGGTATTCATGGTGGTAATGTTGTGGCTGCGGGAACTCCTGAAGAAGTCATGCGTAATGAAAATTCTTTAACAGGACAATATTTAAGTGGAAAACTTAAAATTGAAGTTCCGGAAAAGCGAAGAAAAGGTAATGGAAAGAAAATCGAAATCGTTGGCGCAAGCGAAAATAACTTAAAAAATGTCAATGTAAAGATTCCTCTAGGAACATTAACGGTTGTGACAGGAGTAAGCGGAAGTGGTAAATCTTCTTTAGTAAATGAAGTTCTGAGTAAAGGTGTTATGCATGCGTTAGGAAAAACACGTGTTAAACCTGGAAAACATAAACGTATCAAGGGAATTGAGAATATTGATAAACTTATTGATATTTCACAAGATCCAATTGGAAGAACACCGCGTAGTAATCCTGTAACTTATACAGGAGTATTTGATGATATTCGTGAATTATTTACGCAGACTCCTGAAGCTAAGCTTAGAGGCTATGAAAAAGGACGTTTCTCTTTCAATGTTAAGGGAGGACGTTGCGAAGCATGTCAGGGGGATGGAATCTTACGTATTTCAATGCATTTTTTACCTGATGTCTATGTGCCTTGTGAAGAATGTGGTGGAAAACGTTACAATGAAGAAACTTTGCAAGTTACATATAAAGGAAAGAATATTTATGATGTATTAGAAATGAGTGTAGAAGAAGCCATTGACTTTTTCTCAAATGTTCATAAAATAAAACATAAGCTGCAGACATTAAAAGATGTAGGATTAGGCTACATTAAACTAGGACAAAGTGCAACTTCTCTATCAGGAGGGGAAGCACAGCGTGTGAAACTTGCGAGTGAATTGCAGCGAAAAGCTACGGGAAAAACACTGTTTATTTTAGATGAACCTACTACCGGTTTACATACCCATGATGTGAAAAAGCTTATGGAAGTATTACAGCGCATTGTGGATAATGGTGATACTGTTATTGTTATTGAACATAATCTAGATGTTATTAAATGTGCTGATTATATTGTGGATATTGGTCCAGAAGGCGGAGATGAAGGCGGTACGATCATGGCAACTGGTACACCTGAACAGATCGTTGAGGTAGAAAACAGCTATACCGGACAATACCTGAAAAAAGTATTGAAGAAAGGATAAGGCATATGGAAGAACAAAATTATGTAAAGGTTAGAACATTAGTCGAAAACTTTGACTTTATTCAGATTACTGGTGATGAAAAATCATTAGAACGTCCTATCGTAATTGCGGATACGAATCGTCCAGGATTAGAACTTGCAGGATTCTTTGAAAATTCGCAATTAAAGCGTCTGGTAATATTAGGAGATAAAGAAATTGCATATATTGCGACGATGAGTGTTTCTAAACAGAGAAAATCATTTGATTTTCTTACCAATGATTTAACTCCGGCAATCATTATTACGAAAGGACATAAATGTCCAGATGTATTAAGACGATATGCAAAGCGTAAAAATTTTCCTATTTTCTTATCAGATTCTCCAACTACACGATTGATCGTAGATGTCGTATCTTTCTTAGATGAACAGCTAGCAACTAGTATGTGTGTACATGGAGAACTGTTGTCGATCTATGGTAAAGGCGTATTGATAAGTGGAGAAAGCGGAATGGGGAAAAGTGAAATTGCGCTGGAACTAATTAAAAGAGGGCATTTGTTAGTTGCGGATGATCGTGTAGATTGTTATCGCATCCATAATAAAATTATTGGGAAAGCTCCAGAGCTATTGCGTGAAATGTTAGAGATACGTGGTATTGGTGTTATTAATGTTGCACGTATGTTTGGAGTTAGTTCAGTACTTCCTAAGGCTGAAATTAATTTTGAAGTAAATCTGGAACCGTGGAAGGCTGATCAGGATTATGATCGTGTAGGTATTGAGGAAAAGAAACATGAGAATATTCTTGGTGTAGAGATACCAAAAATTGTAGTTCCTGTGCGTGAAGGTCGTTCTATGGCAGTTATTATTGAATCTGCTGTCACAAACTTTATGCTGACAGAGATGGGGTTAAATAGCGCAAAAGAATTTGAACAGCGTGTTTTAGATTATATTGAGAAAAATAAACACGAACAATAGGAGGTTTTTATGACATTTTTTCCTGATTTTCAAACTTTAGTAAGTATCGGACCCCTTCGAATTACTTGGTATGCCGTATTTATTTTAACTGGGGCTATATTGGCTTATTATTTATCCCTTCGTCAATTTAAGAAATGGGGATATAAAGAAGAAGTATTTGAAAACTTCTTTCTGATGCTTCTTCCAATCGCAATCATTGGAGCTCGTATATATTACGTTATTTTTGAATGGCAGCAATATGCTTCTGAACCTATTCGTGTATTTTATATATGGGAAGGCGGATTAGCGATTCATGGAGGTATTATTGCAGGTGTAATTTTTGGATGGCTCTATTTCCGTCATTATCAATATAATGGACTTCGTATCATGGACGTTATTTTTCCTAATATGATGTTAGCCCAAGCTATTGGAAGATGGGGAAACTTTATGAATCAGGAAGCTTACGGCGGTATTGTAGATGCGAGCTTCTATGATCATTTCCCATCATTTATCAGAGATCATATGTATATTGATGGTGCTTATCGTCAGCCTACATTCCTATTTGAGAGTATAGGAAATATTATTGGTTTTGTGCTAATCACTTTTGTTTATAAAAAATATGGCAGAAAGAAACGTGGAGATTTAGCATTTGCATATTTTGCATGGTATGGCACTATTCGTTTTATCATTGAAGGAATGCGCACAGATTCTTTAATGTTAGGAAGTTTTCGTATAGCTCAATTAGTTTCTTTACTACTCGTGTTATTTGGTGTTTTAGGTATCTTGGGTGTATGGGATAAAGTATTAAAGAATATTTATCCATTTAAGAAAAGAAAACCGGCAGTTATCTTTGATTTAGATGGTACTTTAGTAGATACAAAAGAATTGATCTATAAATCTTTTGAACATGCCTTTGCGAAATATAAACCTGGATATGTACTTAGTGAAGAAGAAAAAGCTTCTTTCTTGGGACCAACTCTAAAACAGTCATTCTCTCGTTATTTTGAAGCTGATCAAGTAGATGAGATCATTGCATATTATCGAGAATTTAACCATGCGCATCATGATGAATATGTAAAAGAAATACCACATGTAAAAGAAACACTTGCATATTTAAAAGAACATGATTATCCGATTGCGGTTATGTCAAATAAATTACAGGAAATCGTTCGCATGGGATTAAGACGCTTTGATCTGGAACAATACTTTGATGTTGTATTAGGCGGAGAAGATGTGAAAGAAGCAAAACCAAGTCCGATTGGAATATTAACAGCATGTGAAATGCTGCATGTGCCTCATGATGATGTCATTTATGTAGGAGATGCACCTACCGATGTTGAGGCATGTAAGAATATGGGGGCATATTCTGTTGCTTTTGTGTATGAAGAATCTAGAGCATTAGAAATGAAGAAAAAAGAACCTTGTGCTATGATTAGTGACATGAAAGAATTAATAGATATAGTAGAGGAGGAACGCGAATGGAGCGACGTTACGATTTAATTATCATAGGTGCTGGTCCAGCAGGGATGAGTGCCGCAATCTATGGAAGCAGAGCTGGATTAAAAACAGCGATGATAGAAATGGGGGCTCCTGGCGGTAAATTAATAAAAACGGCAGAAATCAGCAATTGGCCAGGTATTATTGAAACCAATGGGGCAAAGCTTGCGAGTGATATGTTTGAACATTCCACTTCTTTTGGTGCTGAATACTTATATGGTAATGTAGTAAAAGTAGAAGATGGTGAATATAAGAAAGTTATCTGCGATGATGGCAATGAATATGAAGCTAGTGCTGTTATTGTCGCAACAGGAACACAGGAAAGAATGATGAATATTCCTGGTGAACAGGAAAACGTAGGACGTGGTGTTTCTTATTGTGCAGTTTGCGATGGCGCATTCTTCAAAAATCAGGAAGTATGTGTAATTGGCGGAGGGAACTCTGCATTAGAAGAAGCAAACTATTTAACTCAGTTTGCCAGCAAAGTAAATATCATCATACGTAGAGATGTATTCCGGGCAGATAGTATTGTGCAGAATGCTATCAAAGATAATCCAAAAATTAATGTTATTACAAAACACATTCCTGTAAGAGTAAATGATAATGGAATGCGAGTTACTGGATTAGTAGTACAAAATGTGGATACTAAGGTAGAAACAGAAATCCAGACACATGGTGTATTCCCTTATATCGGATCAGATCCAGCTACTTCTTTCTTAGAAGGATTAGATATCTTAGATGAACGTGGATACATGGTAGTAGATGAAAACTGTGAAACAAAAGTTAAAGGCATCTATGGCGCAGGAGATGTAATCGCGAAAAAGCTTCGTCAGGTAGTAACAGCTACCAATGATGGTGCTATTGCGGCTCAACATGCATTCCATGAAATAAAAGGAATTTAATAAAAAAAGTAGTATCTTTTTTGTACAAATTAGGTACTACTTTTTTTATGTCAATAAATAATACAAAAAGCTTACAAAAATTAACTGAAACTTAACAAAACTATCTATGTTAAAGCGGTTTCTTCCTGTATAATCAAATTAAGAAGAGCTCTTAGAAAACGATTAGAAAATATTACATTTCTCGCGTTTTAATGTAAAATTCACAACATTTATATAGTTTTATATACATATAAATAATTACATAATTTATGCATAGAAAAGGAGCGATTAAAATGTTAAACCTCAAAACAAAATCTATTTTTGCGATGTCGCTTGCATTGGTGCTATGCTTTGTATGCTTAGTTAGTTGTGGACAAAAAGCCCCTTCTAGTTCAACAAATGTTTCTACTGGAGGAGTATTAACTTTAAAGGTTAATCCTGAGTTTGATATTAATTTTGATGAAAAAGGGAATGTAGTAACAGTAACAGCGGTAAATGATGACGCAAAGAAAATTATGACAGATGACGAAAGCTATGTTGGGAAAACATGCGAAGAAATTGTTACAGATTTAGTAAAGAAAATTGGCGATGCCGGTTATTTTGCGAAAGATAAAAACAATCAGGTTGTTATAGAAATAGAAGAAGGTTCAAAAGTCCCTAACGATAAATTCTTGACAAATGTTATAGAAAGCGCAAGATCTGTAATAAGTGAAAACAAATGGGAAGTTCCAGTTGACGTAAATGGCGAAAGCAGTTATGGAATGACGAATTACCAAGACACAGATTATGGTACAGGTAATGATGGCGATACTAATTATGCAGATGATAAAGATGATAGTAAGAAAACAGAATCATCAAGCGATAAATCGAATACATCAAATAAAGAAAATACGACAACAAATAGTGGAAATTCCATAAATAAAAGTAATACGACCACAAGTGGTGGAAATAAGCAGACTACATCTCCATCCACATCAGGTGATTCAAATTATGATGATACAGATTACGGACCAAACAATGATGGTGTAACAGATTACAACGATACAGACTATGGGCCAAATAACGATGGTGTGACAGATTATAACGACACAGATTATGGACCAAACAATGACGGTGTAACAGACTATAACGATACAGATTATGGTCCAAATAATGACGGTGTGACAGACTACAACGATACAGATTATGGACCAAATAATGATGGTGTTACAGATGTAGGGCAAGGCGATAGTGGAACTGGATCTGGTGATTCAGGAATCGATGATAGCGGTCAGTCAGACTATGATGATGACGATGATGATTAAGCAGGTACCTTATGCGTCATGAGATAAAATTTAGTATATCACTTTTTGATGACTTAATTTTAGCAAAGCGATTGAGTAAAATATTGAAACATGATAAAAATGCTGATTCACGTGGTGTATATCGCGTGAACAGCATTTATTTCGATACGCCCTATGATGAAGCCTATCACGAGAAGATTCGTGGAGTTGATCCTAGAGAAAAGTTTAGAATACGTTATTACAATTCAGATACTTCTTTTATACAGTTAGAAAAAAAAGTGAAGATAAAAGGATTATGTAAGAAATACAGTGTACGTTTAACGAAGGATGAAGTCCAAAGTATTTTAGATAAAAACTATGATTTTTTATTAAATAAAAATAATGCTTTATGTGTAGAATTTTATAGTAAGTTAAAGGGAAAACAGTTAATGCCTAAAACTATTGTTATATATGATCGAGAAGCATTTTTATATGAAGCAGGAAATGTCAGAATTACGTTAGATAGAAAGTTGCGCTTTCATTCTAATTTAAATAATTTCTTATCTTTATCAGATATATCAATGGATACATCTGATGAAAAGACAATATTAGAAGTTAAATATGATGAATTTCTTCCTGAATTCATTCAACATGCGATTCATTTGCCAGGCTGTCATTGGTCTGCAATTTCTAAATATGCGATATGTAGACGCTATGAGTAAACAAAGAGGTGATTATTGATGTTGCAGGATTTTCTACAATCAGGATTTTTAGAAACATCTGCTAGTATATCATTATTCGATATGGTGGTTGTTTTGATACTATCATTTGCGATAGGATTATTGATTTTCTTTGTTTATTCTCAGTGCTATACAGGCGTTATGTATCCAACAACTTTTGGAGTGACTCTTGTTTCTCTAACCATGATTACTTCTATGTTAATTATGGCAGTTACTAGTAATATTGTATTGTCATTAGGTATGGTTGGGGCATTGTCTATTGTTCGATTTCGTGCTGCCATTAAAGATCCAATGGATATTGCATTTTTATTCTGGGCGATTGCTTCAGGTATAGTTCTTGCGGCAGGATTTTTACCACTTGCGGTTATTGGTAGTCTATGCATTGGGATTGTATTACTCTTGTTTTCAAATCCTAAAAAAGCATATAAGCCTTATATTCTTGTACTTCACTGTGATAATCCAGATATAGAAAAAGAAGCACATGAATATATTTCAAAACAGGTAAAAAAGCTATCATTAAAAAGTAAACAAGTTACCGCATCTTGTATTGAATTAAATTATGAGTTACGTTTAAAAGATGAACAAACGGATTTTATCCATACTTTATCTTCCATGCAGGGAGTTGCTAATGTAGTTTTGGTATCTTATAACGGTGATTTTATGGGTTAGCATATGCTCACACATAAATATATAAAGCGCATAGTATGCGGAGTAATGATGGTTGCGGTATGCATTGTCTTTATATTTATGAATGGGGAATTCTTACGGATTAAGAGATTATCCGCAAAACCGCAATATGAAAGTAAACTATTTAATCAAGACAAAGTACACCAAATAGATATCAGAATTGATGATTGGGATGAATTCCTTGAAAATTCATATGATGAAGAATATTGGAAATGTGATGTAGTCATTGATGGGGAAGCATTTCATAATGTAGGCTTACGCATAAAAGGAAATAGTTCTAAAAGATTAGTACATGATTATGGATTACAGCGATATAACTTAAAGCTAGAATTTGATCATTATCAGGATCAATATTATCATGGTTTGGATCAATTATCTCTAGATGGTTCATTTCAAGACAATAGTTATATGAAAACATGGCTTACCTTTGATATGATGCGCTATATGCAGGTACCTACTCCTTTATGCAGCTATACATGGGTTACTGTAAATGGAGAAGATTGGGGATTATTTCTTGCGATGGAAGAGATAGAAGAATCCTTTGCGCTTCGTAATTATGGAAAAGATCATGGTAAATTATATAAACCTGACTATATGTCATTGGATGATGAAAATGCGGATGTAGCTTTACGTTATACTGGTGATGAATTTTATAAATATGATAATATATTTCGTAATGCACAATTTGATATAAATGATGAAGATAAAAAAAGATTAATTAACTCCTTAAAGATACTGTCTGAAGGAGAAAATTTAGAAGAAGCGATTGATGTAGATGAGGTGTTAAGGTATTTCACAGTACAAGTATTTGTGGTGAATCTAGATAGTTACTTAGGAAAAACTGGGCATAATTATTTCTTATATGAAGAGGATGGTAAATTGCAGATGTTGCCTTGGGATTATAATCTGGCTTTTACTACTTACTCTTTAGGCATGCCTAATCCTATTAATGATGCGGAATTGTATGTAAATTATCCTATAGATACACCAGCATCAGGAGAAATCATGATGAAGCGTCCTCTATATCATAATGTGATGAAAAATGATACATATTTTAATCAGTACCATGAATATTTTGATAAACTGATTAGTGAATATTTTGAAAGTGGCTATTTTAAAGAATTTATAACAGAAACATATGAAATGATAGAATCCTATGTTGAAAAAGATCCAACAGCATTTTGTACTTATGAAGAGTTTCAAGTAGCTGTAGAAACACTATATGAGTTTTGTGATCTAAGAGCGCAAAGTATACGTGGACAATTAGAAGGAACACTTCCTTCTACTATTAAGGAACAAAGTGAGAACCCTAATCGAATTGATGCTTCTTCAATCTGGCTTCCAGATTTAGGAGAATTGAAGGACTTAGAAGATTAATCTATCCTGTGGCTAATGCTGCAGGATATTTTATTAGTAAACATTATGATAGACTTATTTAATTTCATAAAATGTTTTTACTTATTTACATAAGCTATAAATAGATATTGAAGTATATTATTGTATAGTTTTGATGAATGACTAGCGCAGACTTGCGTGCTGTGGTAAACTTATAGTACGAGGTGATAACTATGAACAAACAGAATGTAGTATTAATTACCGGAATGTCAGGGGCAGGAAAAACAACCGCAATGGGTATTCTAGAAGATATGGGATATCATTGTATAGATAACTTTCCTGTTCAGTTATTGGAATCTTTAGGAACCATTATTAATGAAAATCCTGATCAGCGTTACAGTAATTTAGCTCTGGCAACAACTGCAATAGATTATCCAAAATTCTTACAGTATTTTGAAAATATAGATGTGAATGTAAGAGTAATGTTTTTAGACGCATCAAATGAAGAATTATTGTTGCGTTATAAATTTACCCGTCGTCATCACCCAATGTTATTGTCTTCTATGGCAAATACATTAGAAGAAGCAATTGAAGTTGAACGTGATATGTTTAATGCTTTAATGGAAAGAGCTTTTCTTCATATCGATACAACAAAGTTAGATCAGCATGGTTTAAAAAATGCTTTGATGGAAAAATTATCATTAAACAACAAACAAAATTTTTCCATTTCCTTTGTGTCCTTTGGATTTAAACATGGTGTACCAATGGATGTTGATTTAGTATTTGATGTACGTTTTTTACCAAATCCGTATTATATCGAAGAATTGAAAAATCAGACTGGTAATGATGCGCAAGTTTATGAGTATGTGATGAGTTTTGATCAGACGAAAGAATTTATTCGTCATTTAAAGAGTTTTTTAGATTATGTATTTATTCAATATAAAAATGAGAAAAAGAACCATTTAACAGTAGGAATTGGCTGTACAGGAGGACATCATCGCAGTGTTTCTGTAACTAACTGGTTATATTCTCATTATAAAGATCAGTATCATTGTTATAAGTCACATAGAGACATTAAGGTAGGTTAATATCATGAAGAACGTGGTCGTAATTGGTGGTGGGACAGGACTTTCTGTCATGATGCGAGGCTTAAAACAAATAAAAAATATTAATCTTACTGCTATTGTTACTGTTGCGGATGATGGGGGAAGTACAGGGAGGATCCGACGCCAGTTTCATATTCCCGCTATGGGAGATATTCGTAATGTTATGTGTGCAATGGCAGAAGAAGAAAGTATATTTACGTCTTTGATGAACTATCGCTTTGAAGGAGAAGAAGGCGATGTTGGAGGACATAACTTAGGTAATCTAATATTAACAGCCCTAACAAAAACAACTGGCAGTTTTATGGAAGCAATTCAGACATTCTCTAAATTCTTAAACGTAAAAGGAGAAATTATTCCAAGTTCTTTACAGGTAATTACATTGTATGCTGTTATGGAAGATGGAACTATTGTTCGTGGAGAAAGTAATATCCCTAACTTTGATAATCAGATTGAAAGAGTCTTTTATGAGGAAAAAGTAGAGCCGACAAGAGAGGCTTTACAGGCAATCCATGAAGCAGATGTAATTGTATATGGAATAGGAAGTCTTTATACCAGTATAATTCCAAATTTAATTGTGGATGGAATTGTGGATGAATTGAAGAAAAATCCAGTTAAGAAAATATATTTCTGTAATGCGATGACCCAGCCTGGAGAGACTGATAATTTCTCTTTAGAAGATCATGTGAGAGCATTACAGAATCATTCTTATGAGAAAGCAATTGATATTGTGATTACTCATAATAATCGAGCTGAACAAAGATTATTAGATAAATATAAAGCAATGGGCAGTGTACCTGTTCGTGTTATGGAAGAAAAACATTCGTATACGATTTTAGAACGTGATGTATTGTCTTTTGATGATGATTTGATACGTCATGATTCTAATAAAATTCGTGATGTATTAGAAGAAATTATAAATAGTAAGGATGAAGTTGAATGTCATTTACAACAGAAGTAAAAGCGCAGATTGCGGCTAATGAGCTGCATCCCTGCTGTATGAAAGCAGAACTTACTGCTGTATTGCAAATGTGTTCTACTCTGAATTTTACCTCAGAAGGAATGCATCTAACAGTAAAAACAGAGAATGCGAATACTGCGAAACGTGTGTTTCGCTATTTAAAAGAATTGTATCAGGTTGAGACGCAATTATCTGTAATAAAAAAAATGAAGCTTAAAAAGAATAATATTTATGTTATTCGTGTAAAAAATAAGGCTATGGAAATCCTCAAGGATTTAGAAATTATGACGGATAAGGGATTACAGAATCATCCTTCCAGCAAGATGGTTCGGAAAGAATGCTGTGCAAGAGCTTATTTAGCAGGAGCTTTTCTAGCAGGAGGGTCTGTAAATTCACCTAACAAATCAAATTATCACTTAGAAATCAGCACACAAAATCAGGATCTGGCAAAATTTATTTGTAAATTGATGCTGCGATTTCATTTGCCTGCTAAACAAATCAAAAGAAGAAATCAAGAGGTTGTGTATTTAAAAGCTAGTGATAAGATTAGTGATTTTTTACGTTGTGTAGGTGCAAGTGATGCGGTCTTTACTTTTGAAGATAGTCGCATACAAAGAGATTTTATGAACTCACTTACAAGATTGGATAATTGTGAATTAGCAAATGAAATGAAAAGTATCACAGCTGGAAAGAAGCAACTGGAAGATATTCAATGGATTGAAACATATCGCAGTTTAGATACTCTGCCTGAAAAGCTTCAGCATGCAGCCTTTGCTCGTAAAGAACTGCCAGAGGCAAGCTTGAATGAATTATGCGATTATTGTGCAGAAGTATATGACGAAACAATCTCAAAATCAGGTATGAAACATCGACTAGCGAAGATTCGAGAATTAGCTGAACAATATCGAAAAGAATAAAAATAGAAATTATGCGCAGACTATAGAGGGTGATGTCATGAGATATCAAATACTATATGTGTTTGCGCTTTTTCCTTTTTTACATACAACAAGCTATCCAGCAGAGTTAATAAAATGTTCACAGAATCAGATACTACTTTCCAACAATTCAGATGAAATAGAAGTATCGTTATTTAATACGAAAATAATAGATGATGATGGCTGGAAGAAAGCCTGTTCTTTATTAGAAGATGCGACTTCTATTCGTTTTGAGATTGATCCTTCCAGTAAAATTGAAGAACCGATTCCTGTATATTTATTTGTAAATGATACTTTGGTTCAGGAAGAATTGATGAAATTAGAATATGCATATCCGATGATACGAAATCCGGAATATACCTATGAGAAGCAGCTGGAGGAAGCATATGATTCTACTAAAACTATTGCGAGTGCAGCAGTAGAGCAGACTGAACATTCTTCTGCTATGGTTGCCCCTTTATATGTTTTAGGTATAGCTATATTATGGATACTAATGGTTTTTCGATTTGTATGGAAAAGAAAAAGCAAGAAACATGAGAATACTTAAGATTTTGTGTATTTTCATTCACACAAGCGATGTTTTATATTATAATGAAAGCAGAAAGCGAGGAAAACGTATATGGATGTAATCATATATTTACTTATTGTCTGCCTTATTATATATATTGTATTAACTTTATTGCCAATCATTCTTCCTATTGTGGCTATCCTTTTAATTGCGTTAACTATTTTTGGATGGTACATGAAACATAAAATTCAAAAACAAGTAGATGAAGCGCAAAAAGCATGGGAAGATGATACATATTATCGTCAGGAATCAAATAGCTCTTCTGATGATATTATTGATGTAGAATTTACAGAGCGTGAAGACGATTAGTCTATGTTGAGAGATGCAGGTAAAGAGAATAAGGCAGATGTATATGAATTATGGAAACAGTCTTATGCAAATCAGAGTCGTAATGATTTGAATTTTTACTTTAAATATGTATATGATCACGGACGTTGTATCGTAATAGAAGAAAACCAGCGTATTATATCCAGCCTTCAAATCAATGAACATGTGCTTAGTCTTAAGGATAAGCAATTAAAAATCAGTTATATTTATGGAGTTGCGACACATCCGGATTATCGTAGAAATGGCTATATGCGAAAACTGATGGAATCTGCTTTAGATGAAGTAAGTCATAATCATCTGATTACGTTTATATATGGTTTTTATCCTAAATTATATAAACAATTTGGTTTTGAGACAGTTTATGAGAGAAAAGTCTATGCGATACCTAGAGAGTATTTAAATAAAGTATCTCAAAGCCATATAACATATGATGCGGATCCGATGGAATTGTTGCAGGTATACCAGCAATATACAAGTCATTTTGATGGATATTATGTACGTAATAACGAGTATTATAAAACTTTATTAAATGAACTAATGATGAGTCAGAAGCAGTTAATTGTCTATCGAAATAATAAACAGGAAGTATGTGGATACTTAATCTATAGTAAGAGAAAACATGAAATCTATGTGGAAGAAGCTATATATTTAGAATCTGTTGTTTTGTTAAGAATGCTGAAATCAGCTATTCAAGATGAAGATGAGATTTATGTAGAAGTATCACAAAGTGAGAAACTGGAAAAAATATTTCCATTAGTAATTCCAAAGAAGCAGCCGTTTATCATGGCACGAGTAAATAACATAGATCTGTTTAACAAATTATTTAATACAAATGTAAAAACAACAACAGAAGCTTTTGATTCTGTACAGCGTCCATTGTGGATTCATGAAACATACTAATAATGAAACTGGGAGAGAAATTTCCTGGTTTTTTTATTCAGTCGCTATAAACTAATGTAGCTATTTTTGTGGTATAATAGTTAAAAATATCAGGAGGCAGTATGGAATATAAAATAATCGTATGTGATTTAGACAATACATTAGTAGACAGCAAGAAAAGATTATCCAAGGAAACTATAGATTACATGATAGAACTTCAAGAGAAAGGTTATTTAGTAATCTTAGCAAGTGGAAGATATATAAAAGAAATAGAACCAGTAAAACAGGCATTACAGATTGAAGAACATAAAGGTATTATTATCGCTTGTAATGGGTTTGAGGTATATGATTATAAAGATAATAGTTATCATTCTTTCTCTAAGATTAATCAGCAGGAGGCTAATGCTTTAATTGCTTTGGCAAAAGAAAAGGAATGCAGTACGTATTTATATAAGGATGATCATTATTATTTCATTCCTACTAAAACTTTTTATCGCTTGATGAAGGTAGGGGAAAAAACATTTCCATTAGCATCTCATCTGCATCCAAAGATTAGTCATGGAATTACGCGTTATAGAGAAATGGAGCTTTTAGAAGAGCTAACGTTTGATTGTGATTTCCAAAAGTTATGTTTTCTTTCTTATAAACCATCTAATATTGTAAGTTTACAGAATGCAGTAAAGAATCGCTATAAAGATACATATCATTTCTTTTATGAGAATAAATTTATTACTGAGATATCTAAGAGCGATGTAAGCAAGATGCATGCAGTACAATATGTTTTAAATAAATATGGGTATACTATGAAGGATGTCATTGCTTTTGGAGATAATGGAAATGATAGCTTACTGCTCGAAGCGGCAGGACGTGGGGTTACGATGAGAAATGCTAGTAAATATATAAAGAAAAAGGCTCGTTATATTACTGATAAGACCTGTGATGAAAATGGTGTTATCGAATATTTAAAGTCATTGAATATGTAGGAGGTTTCTATGGTAAAGGATATTGTAAAAGATCGCTTTTTATTATCTGTGAAAGCTACTGAAGCTACAAAAGATGATTTGTATATAGTAGATGATCTGCTGGATACTATAAAGTTATATAAAGGTTATTGCATAGGTATGGCTGCAAATATGATTGGAAAACCTAAAAGAATCATGGTAATGGAAGATCAAGGGAAATATTATGTTTTAATTAATCCTGAAATAATAAAAGCCAGTGGTAATCGCTATAAAGCAACAGAGGGCTGTTTATCTCTTGATGGTTCAAGAGAGACATATCGTTATCCAAAAATCAAAGTAACATATCTGGATGAACACTGGAAAAAGAAAATTAAGACATTTGAAGGTTTTGCGGCACAGACTATTCAACATGAAATGGATCATTTTGAAGGCATTTTAATTTAAAGGAGGCTCTTTGTTGAAGACATATAAAATAGGTGAAATTGCGAAATTATTAGGTATCAGTACGGAAACGATTCGAAACTATGAAAAAAAAGGTATTATTCGTCCTTATAAAGAGGAAGATTCGAATTATCGATATTTTGATATAATTCAGATCAATCATTTATTAAATCTTCAGAAGTATCAGAAATATGGATATCATCTACAGGATATTAAAGATATATTAAATGACTATACCATGCATGATGTATATAAATCATTAATGGAACAGGAACAGGTTTTAATGAATGAAGCATTTTATCTAAATTTGAAAATAAATAGTGTTCATACGACAATGTCTTGTATGGTAGATGCACAGTATGCAAAGGAGGGATGTTTTCTTGGAACACGTCCTGCCTTGTATCGATTAAGCTATCAAAGAAATCATGAACTGATTCGTGATCAGGAAGTACAAAAAGAATTGGTTAAGTGGCTGAAATATGCGGATTTACCATTTATGTCTGCTTCTACACCACTTGACGTAGTGATGAGTGAAGAGAAAGATTTTGATTTTGGTTTTTGTTTAGACAAAAAAACAGCAGAATTTCTAGGCATTCATGAAAGCAATATTGTTACTTATTATGAAAGCTGTCCGGCTATTGTTTTCTATTATGAAGCTAGTGAGAAAGAAAATATGGATAAAATCAAGCAGATGGTTTTGAATTTTGCGAAGGAAAACAATCTGGAAATCTGTGGTGAAAGTGTTTCTCGTGTTATTTTTGCTCGTTGGATCGATCAAAACGATTATCTGATTTCGCATTTAGTATGGATACCTTATCGAAAAATAGAAGAAAAACAAGCAGAACTCTAAAGGGGGTTGCTGCTTTTTTTTTTATAGTTATTGCCTAAAGTATAAAAAAACTTCAATAAAATATAAATATATGTGACCTTTATGTGATAAATTGAAGCAAAAAAAATAAAAACATTTATGTTGACCCTAAACTAAATTGAAGGTGTAACATATCATGCGGACAGATTGAGAAGGTAAAAGATTCTTTTTTTTGTGACAATTTAATATTTAAGTTAAATGTTATAAAAGTGAGAATTTTTGTGTTTCATCTATCCATGAAAATATAATGGAGGTTTTTATATGAAATTGACAAAGAAACAATGGATCGTGTTCGGTGTCGTATTCCTAATCGGAATTTTCGCAAACTTAGACAAGAGCATGATCGGATTTACAGCTGATAAATTAATCAGTACAGGAGAATTTACAAAAGCAGAAATTGGAAATCTGACTTCTGTATTCTATGTAAGCTTTATTTTAGTTACATTACCTGGAGGATGGTTTGTTGACCGTTTTGGGTATAAAAAATTCGTTGTTGCATCTCTTACGATACTTACTGTATTCTCTTTCTTATTTGGAACTGTAAGTAGCTTATTCATGATTTTATTCTTACGCTTTATGGTTGGATTTGGTCAAGCAGGTTATACAAATGGTTCACCAAAAATCATTAGTGAAAACTTTGAAGCTGATCAATGTGCAAAAATTCAGTCAATCGTTATTGCGACAGCTGGCATTGGTGGAATCTTAGCAAGTACAGTTGGTTCAAGTTTAATCAATTCTAACTGGCATAGTGCTTATTGGATGTTAGGTACAGGATATTTAGTAGTATTGATTCTATCAATCATCTTCTTGAAAGAAAACAAGAAAGCTCCTGTTGAAACTGCTGAAGCTGCACAGCCGGTAGAAAAAGTAGGATTCTTCGATGCTTGGAAAAATAAAAATACATTATTATTAGCAATCTCTGTATTATTCAGTAACCTTGTTGGTGTTGCGTTAATGTTCTGGCTGCCAAATGTTTTCCACAGCAATTTCCACGTAGAAAATTTAAGTACAGTTATGGTAGGATTCTATATCGTTATGACAATTTCTATGGCATCTAGTGGTTCTATTATCACAAAATACTTCAAAGGAAAAGAATTGGCATTTATTTTCTGGACATCTATTTTAACAGCTATCTGTTTAGTAGTATTCATCATGGCTCCATCATTTGGAATTGCGGTTGCGGCTTTATATGTTGGTATCTTTATGATGATGATTGCATTCTCAGGCTTACTTGCTGTTCCATATCAGCTGATTCCTAGAAAAATCATTGGTTCTGCATATGCAGTATTAAATATTGGTGCTTTTGTTGGTGGGATCATTTCACCAAAATTAGTTAGTGCTTTCGTATCTGGTGATAGCTACTTAGGTGCTTTCATTGCGATGGCAGTATGTATGGTTATTTCTGGTTTATTTGCTCTAGCAGTTAAAAAACCAGCAGATAATCAGTAAATATAAACAAAATTAGGAGATTATGATTATGAAAAGTTGGATCAAAGATATTCCTGTTGAAGAGATGATTGCCTGGAGACATCATTTTCATCAGCATCCGGAATTATCTTTTAAGGAATATGAAACAGCAAAATTTGTAGAAGAAAAATTACAAAGTTTTGGTATTGAAACAATTAGACCTACTGAAACAAGTGTATTAGGTACTTTAAAAGGAAATAAAGAAGGTAAAACAATCCTTCTTCGTGCCGATATGGACGCTTTACCAATGCAGGAAGAAAGTATTTTACCATTCGCATCTGAAGTAAAAGGTGTAGCTCATACATGTGGACATGATACACATACTGCTATCCTTTTAGCTACAGCTCAAGTATTAGCTGGTATGAAGGATTCATTAAATGGTACAGTTAAGTTTATTTTCCAGCACGCTGAAGAATTAAATCCAGGTGGCGCAAAAGAAATTGTAGAAACAGGATTATTAAATGGTGTAGATGCGGTAATCGGATTACACATTATGCCTAATTTAAAAACAGGAAGTATTCATGTAATGCCAGAAGGTCCAGCTACAACTTCTGCCGATGGATTCTATTTACATATCCAAGGTAAGGGAAGCCATGGTTCTATGCCTCAAAATGGTATTGATCCAATTATTGTCGGCACACAGATCGTTAATCAGATGCAGACAGTTGTATCACGCTATGTTACTCCCGGTGAATTAGCTGTTGTGTCGGTAGGAGAGTTTAAATCAGGAGATGCACCTAATATTATTCCTGATAAAGCATTTATGAGCGCATCTATTCGTACAGTAAATGAAGAAACAAGACAAAAAATCGCAGCACGTATAAAAGAAATTATTGATAATACATGTCAAACATATGGTGCTACATATGATTTAGATTATATCTTCTCTTATCCAGCAGTTATCAATGATAAAAATATTTCATCATTAGTTATAGATAGCGCAAAAGAAGTATTGGGTGATGATATGGTATTTGAAGCTGCAATCAGCAGTGGAAGTGAAGATTTTGCTTACTATCGCCAGGTTGCACCTATCTGCTTTATGTGGTTAGGTGGAGGAACTGCAGAAGAAGGATGTGGTTTCGCAAATCACCACCCAAACTTTACAGTAAAAGAAGAAGCCTTTGTGGAAGGTGTTAAAACAGAAGTACAAACAGTATTAAATTTCTTAAAGTAAAATTTGCACATGAAGGAGGTATGTTTATGAAAGAATGGTTAGCGAATATTCCAGTCAAACAAATGATCGAATGGCGTCGTCATATTCATCAGAATCCTGAATTATCATATGAAGAATATAAAACTTCAAATTATGTAGAAGAAATATTAAAAAGTTTTGGAAAAATTGAAATAGTTAGACCAACTCCTACAAGTGTATTAGCTACTCTAAAAGGTAAGTATGGAGGAAAGACAATTTTACTTCGTGCTGATATGGATGCTTTACCTATGCAGGAGGAAAGTGATGAAGACTTTGCATCTGTAGTGAAAAATGTTGCGCATACATGTGGACATGATACACATACTGCAATGTTACTCGCAACAGCTAAAGTTTTATCTGAAATGCAGGATCAATTGCATGGAACAGTAAAATTTATTTTTCAGCACGCAGAAGAAAAAAATCCAGGCGGAGCTAAGGAAATCATTGCGACAGGATTATTAAATGATGTCGATGCAGCTGTTGGTGTGCATATTATTCCTAGATTGAAAAAAGGAAGTATTCATATTCATTTAGATGGAGCAGCAACTACTGCTGCGGATGGATTCTTCCTAAATATTCAAGGAAAAGGAAGCCATGGATCTATGCCTCAAAATGGAATTGATCCAATTGTTGTTGGGACACAAATTGTGAACCAGCTACAAACGATACCATCACGTTTTACAACACCTGGTGAATTGGTTGTTATATCTGTCGGAGAATTTAAATCAGGAGATGCTCCAAATATTATTCCTGATAAAGCTTATATGAGTGCATCAGTAAGAACAATTCAGGAAGATACTCGTCATAAAGTAGCAAAACGTATTCACGATATCATAGAGAATGTATGCTCAACTTATGGTGCTACCTATGATTTAGATTATATTTATTCATATCCAGCAGTAATCAATGACAAAGCATTAAGTAATTTAGTAATGGATAGTGCTAAAGAAGTATTAGGTGATGATATGGTATTTGAGGCACCTATTACAAGCGCTAGTGAAGACTTCGCATATTATCGTGAAGTGGCTCCTATCTGCTTTGTACAGCTAGGTGGAGGCTCTGTGGAAGATGGATGCGAATTTGCGAACCATCATCCAAAATTTAAAATTCAAGAAGATTCTATGATCAATGGCGTTAAAACAGAAGTTCAAGCTGTATTGAATTTCCTAAAATAAACTATGATATATATCCTATATAATATGATAGGGATTGTTGTTGCAGGAATTCTGGGGCAATATATAAAAAGATTTATATCACAGAAACAATTACGATATATATTAACAATTGTAAACTTGTGTATCCTGCTTGTAGGTATACAAGGAGCAATTACCGTGCAAAATACCATGTTGCTGATTATTAGTTGTATGGCAGGTGCACTTATTGGTGTAGAATTAGACTTAGATGGGAGATTCCAAAAAATGGGGTCTCTCTTTAAGTCCTTTTCTTGGATGCCTGATTCCTTTTCAGTAGAAGGTTTTGTGACTGTATTCATGATTCAATGTGTTGGGTCTATGGCTATTGTGGGTCCATTAAATATTGGCTTACAAGGTGATGCATCAATTATGACATTTAAGATCATACTTGATATGCTGAGTTCTTTGATTTATGGTATGGTTTATGGTCCAAGTGTTGCTTTTAGCGGTCCATTTGTCTTTATTTATGAGACTATCATATTTATTTTCGCAGGAATGTTACAGCCAATACTTAGCCCTTATGTCATTCATGAAATGAGTGCTATTGGTTCTCTTTTGATTATGGCAATGGCTCTTGATTTATTAGATATAATCAAACTTAAAATAGCAAATTATCTGCCAGCATTGCTTGGCCCTATTGTTTACTTCCTAATAACACAATTTCTATAAGATATATAAATGATCATAGAATAAATATAGTGTAATCTGATTATTCAGGTTACATTTTTTCTTGAATATAAAGCACCGCTAGACTTATTATAAATTTCAAAAAGCAGAAAAAAGACACAACCCCCTTTTGATTGTGTCTGATTTTTTAATAAACATATTTATTTTTTCACTGATAAAGATGGATTTGCTTTTTTATAGAATAAAGCTCTTACCTGGAATAAAGAAACACCAATAGCCGCGATACCAACAATAATACATAAGACTTTAACTATCATTTGATAGTGATCTTCTGTGAATGGAAGATAGATAATTAAGATTCCAAATAATAAATAAGCAACTATCTTCATGTAGATTTTACTAGTTTCTTCACTTGCGGCAGTAATTAGTCTTGGTGGACGCTGTTTACGTTTGAAGTTTGGGATTTGTGTTTGTGTTCTTAAGAATAATCTGAATTTTACTTCCATGAATATATAAGCCGCAAAACCAAGTATTATAGAAATAGTAATGCCTAAATCAAATGAATAAGATAAAAGAGCTGCAAGCAGTCCAACGATAAAGCGAGAACTGTAGCTTTTATATTTTTGAATATCACTTAGAACATAACCAACATGGTTGAACACATTGTAATAAACATAACGATTGTGGTCATCTTTATATATATTAAAACCAGATAGCTCCTCTCTATTCATTTTATTTTTATTATTTTTGACAGCTTTTTTAGCCATGTTATCACCTCTAGTGTTAATTATATATGGAAACGTTTTATTCGTCTAGCAAAAGTAGAATATAAATTAGTAATAATTTTGCACAAATTAACAACATTCATATAGCCACATTGTTTTTTTGAAAATGCTAATATATAATGTAAACGTAAAATGAAAAGGATTTCAAAATCCAAAAAAGGAGTGAACGAAATGATCTTTGGAAAAGACACAAAAGAATGGGAAAGTCTAAAAGGTATTTTCACCGCGACAGAAATCAATCAACAGCCTGCAACTTGGAGAAAAACAATTAAACAGGTAGAAGATCACAAAGAAGAAATCAAGGCATTTATTGAAAATGTTACGAAACATGATGACTTCGATATTATTTTAACTGGTGCTGGAACTAGTGAATTTGTTGGAAATGCAATCTTTACATATGTAAGTCAAAAAACAAATTTCAAGACTAAATCTTATGCGACAACTGATATTGTTTCATCTCCAGAAAACTATTTATCACAAAACAAACCAACTCTATTAATTTCATATGGTAGAAGTGGTAACTCACCAGAATCTGTAGGTGCAGTAGAAGTTGCAGATGAAGTATGTGGAAAAAATGTATATCATTTATTCATTACATGTAACCATGAAGGAGCTTTATCAAAGGCAGCACAGACAAGAGATAATGCATATGCAATTAACTTGACTCCAGAAACTCACGATCAGAGCTTTGCGATGACAAGCAGTTTCTCAAATATGATGCTTGCGACTTTATTATGCTTTAGTTTAGATAACTATGATGAAGTTAAAGCTGAATTAGAAGATATCATCACTACTGGTGAAAAAATGCTTGTGAACAAATGGGAATTCTTCAAAAATATTGTTGAGGATTATAATTTCAACCGTATCGTATATTTAGGAGCTAACTGCTTAAAAGGAATTGCTCAGGAATCACAATTAAAAATTCTAGAATTAACAGCTGGTAAAGTAGCTACTATGTATGATTCTCCTATGGGATTCCGTCATGGTCCAAAATCTATTATTAACGATGATACTTTAACAGTAATCTATTTAAGTGATAATCCTTATACACGTCAGTATGAAGTTGATTTGATTAAAGAAATGAGCCCTCAGCGTAAAGGAAATAAACTAGTTGCTGTAATGAATAAAATGGACGAAGAAGTTGCTGGTTTAGTAGACTATGCATTCGCATTTGAATTAGAAAAAGAACATGAAAATGCATTCTTAGGATTTGACTATATCATGGCTGCTCAGGTACTTGCATTATTTAAATCTTTATCTTATAATATTACACCAGATAATCCTTGTCCAACTGGAGAAGTAAATCGTGTTGTAAAAGGTGTAATTCTTCATCCATATACAAAAAAATAAGATAGGAGGATAATGAAATGATTGGTTTAATTGTAACAGGACATGGCAATTTTGCGTCAGGTTTAACAAGTTCATTAAAACTTATTGCCGGTGAACCAAAAAATTATGTAGCTGTTGACTTCTTAGAGTCTTATTCTGTAGAAGACTTAGAAAGAGAATTGAATAAAGCATTTGATGAATTAAAAGATTGTGAAGGTATCTTAGTACTTTCTGATTTAGGTGGAGGTTCTCCATTTAAGACAGCAGTCATGACCGGTTATCCAAAAGGTAATGTTGAAGTTATCGCAGGTAGTAACCTTCCAATGTTGATTGAAGTTAATATGGGTCGTCAGTTCATTGAAGACTTAAATACATTAACTGAAATGGCTGTTAATACAGGAAAAGATCAGGTTGTTCGTTATGAATTTAAGCCTGTAGTACAGGAAGAACCAACAGACGGTATTTAATATAACTATCCTATATATAAGAAAGGGAATATGAAAGGCTCCAAGATGATTTGGAGCTTTTTTAATTAAAATAAAAGATCCCATCGGATCTTAGTTATAAATTGTTTTTGAATAATCAGTAGGAGTGATACCAAACTGCTGTTTGAATTTTCTAGAAAAGTAATGTATAGAAGTAAAACCTAGCATACTAGCTATTTCACTAATGGTATATACACTTTCTTTTATCAGCAGTTTACTCTTATTTAATTTAAGGTCACTAATATATTGTTTTGGCGCAACTCCTAAATTGTTTTTAAATAAAGTTTGTAGACTAGAACGTGAGATAGAGAATTTTAAACAAATTTCTTCGATTGTCACATGTTCATAAATACTATCGTTAATAAAAACTAAAATTTCATTGAGTAATTCGTTCTCAAAGCGTTGCTGCATCGGTGTAGAAGCAACAGGTGAACTTGATAAGAAATCATATTGTAGAATTTTTATGATCATTTCTTTTAAATAACAGATCATAAGTTCACTATCATATAACATATCATTATTAGAAACTTTGACAAAATTGTTTAATGCATGGTGGATTTCACGATGGGCATTATATACACGATTGGTTAATAAATAAGAATCTGGAATTTTCATATCAAACATAATAGTTAAATAAGAACAGGACTTGCTTTGTCCGGTCTTTTGAGTATGGAATTGACCAGGTGCATATAAAATCAGATCCATTTCTTCTAAGCGATAAGTTTCTCCATCTACTGTAGTTTCTAATTCACCATTATCAATGAATGTGAGTTCCCAATAATCATGTTTTTCACCAGGAAAGGTATAATTAGCATTACGTACCTGATAGTAATAAGCTAGAATTTCTTTTATTTCAAAGGTTGGTACAATAGGTTCATATGTAATTGGGGAATGGTCATAAGTAGAGACATATCGTTTCTTAGATAAAAAATCAGTTTCCATTTCTATTTTTGCGTTTGCGGAAATACATAAAAAATTGAATTTAACCCCCTGGCGTATTTTGATATGTCGATGAATAACAAAACGTTCATAGTGTTCAGCTATATCATCGGTTGTAACAACTAGCATTACAATACCAGAAATTACTTTTATATATACGTCACAATCATAATACATGAATTTATCAAAACTTTTCTCTTTTAGTTTAATAACATTTCGTGTAGATTTCGTAGTTTGTAATTTTGTCAGTTCATTAACAATTTCACCATATTTATTAAATATAAAGCTTGTTGTTTTGTTTAACACAAAAAATCACCTTCTATTCTAGTACTAGTATAACAAATTCATTTTTAATAGGAAAGTAAAAGACGAAATTAATTACAAAAACATTAGTTTTTATGAAACTGCTTTCATATTATGGTAATAAAAGGAAAATTAATATAAATTTGAATATATATCACATAATTTACGTAAAATCTTAAGAATATGTAAAATTTTGATTATTTTATGTAGAATTTTGTGGATTATTAAAAATTAAATGCAAATTTTTCTAAAATTACTAAAAAGTGCAAAATGACCAATAAAAAATGTAAAGAAAATAGGGAACGTTTAGCATAAAATCAAAGTGAACTAAAAATGAAAGGGTTTTCTTAGAAGACTTTCATTTAGGTTAATTAGTTCATGTCAAATGGTAGAAGGGAGAGAGATTATATGCCAGACATCGTATTAACTAGAATTGACAACCGTCTGATTCATGGACAGGTTGCAACACAGTGGTGTGGAGTTGTTGGTGCTAACTTATTGTTGGTTGCTAATGATGCAGTATCTACTGATGAATTCCGTCAGGGATTAATGAATATGGCTGCACCAGCTTATGCACAGACTCGATTCTTCTCAATTCAGAAAACAATTGATATTATCGGGAAAGCTAGTCCTCAACAGCACATCGCAATTATTTGTGAGTCTCCACAAGACGTATTAAAATTAGTAGAAGGTGGAGTACCTATTAAGAAAGTAAACATCGGAAACATGCACATGTCAGAAGGAAAACGTCAGGTTGCAACTTCTGTAGCTGTAGATGATGATGATGTAGCTACTTTCAAAAAATTGCAGGATTTGGGTGTAGAACTAGAAATTAAACGTGTTCCAGATACTCCTGCAGAAAGTACTGAAAAATTATTTAAATAACAAAAATTGAACAAAGAAAATTGAAAGGAGAAACTTCATAATGGAAATTAGTGTAATTCAAGCTATATTAATTTTTATTGTAGCATTCATTATGGGTATTGACCAGTTCAGTTTCTTAGAATCTTTGTATCAGCCTATCGTTTTAGGGCCAATCTTAGGTGCTATCTTAGGAAACTTTGAACTTGGTATCGTAGTAGGTGGTGCTTACCAGCTAGTACAGATTGGTAGTATGCCTATCGGTGGTGCCCAGCCACCTAACGCAATCATGGGTACAATCATGACTGCTGCATTTGCGGTTTCAATGGGACTTGAACCAACTGCTGAAGGTGTAGGTATTGCAGTAGGACTTGCAATCCCATTCGCAGTATTTGGACAGTATGCAGTTACTTTAACATTTACAATTGCATCTGGTTTAATGGCTAGAGCTGATAAAGCTGCTGAAAATGCTGATCCTAAAGGTATCGCAATGGTTAACTATATTGAAATGGCATTATTAGGATGCTTATTTGGTGTTCTTGCTGTTGCTGGTGTTTATGGAGCTCAGGCTCTTGGAGATACATTACGTGAATTCTCATTCACATATTCTTGGGTAATGGCTGGATTAGATGCTGCCGGTGGAGCAATGAAATTCGTCGGATTTGCTATCTTAATGAAAGTTATGATGTCTGGAGAAATGTGGGGATTCTTATTTGCTGGTTTCGTTATGGCAAATATCTGTGCTGCAGTTCCAGGTATGTCAGGAGCAACATTATTAATGTGTGCAATGGTTGGTTTAGCTATTGCATTGTATGATTACCAGATGAATTCTAAAATTAAAGCTAATGCTGGTTCATCATTTGGAGGAGGTGTGAGTGATGGCATATAATATTCCTGAAAAATATCAAGATTTAACTCCTGCTCCTCAGCTTGATAAAAAGACATTAAATAAAATGGTTTGGATGTCTTGCTTCTTACAGGCATCATTCAACTATGAAAGAATGCAAGCTGCTGGTTGGTTATGGGGTATCCTACCAGGTCTACAGAAAATCCATACAAACAAAGAAGACTTGAAAGCTTCTATGGCTCACAATCTTGACTTCTTAAATACTCACCCATTCTTAGTAACATTCGTTATGGGTATCGTATTATCATTGGAACAGAATAAAGCAGATACAGCTACAATTCGTTCTGTACGTATCTCTGCTGCTGGTCCATTAGGTGGTATCGGTGATGCATTGTTCTGGTTAACATTAGTACCTATCACTGCTGGTATTACTGCTAACATGGCTTTGGAACAAAAATCAATCGTTGGTGCGATTTTATTCCTAGTTATCTTCAATGCTGTTCAGTTTGCTGTTCGTTATTTCTTAATGCACTGGTCTTATAACTTAGGTACAAAAGCTGTTACTATGTTAACTCAGAATGCTAAAGAGTTTACACGTGCTGCTAGTATCTTAGGTATCTTCACAGTTGGTGCTTTAATTGCTAACTATGGCGCTACAACAGTTCGTATTGCTATTGCTGATCCTGCAATTAACGTTCAGAGCTTATTAGATGGTATCCTTCCTAAATTAATTCCATTATTAATCACTTGTGGTTTATATGCATTAATTAAAAAAGGATGGACTCCAATCAAATGTATCGTATTGATCCTTGTTTGTGGTATCGTTGGTACAGCATTTGGTATCTGGACTGGTGATTCTAAAGCAATCGATGAAAACGGTAATGGAATCAATGGTGGTTATACTCCACTTGTTGAATGGTATGAATACCCAGAACCTGCTCCAGCAGAAAAAACTGGTCAGGAAGCTTGGGATGCATTACAGGGTGTTGTAGATCAGTTGAACGAAGCTGGTACTAACGTTTCAATGCCTGAATAGTTAAACGATTTATAAATATACTCTCTCATCCTACTTACAGATGCATGAATATGTATCGAAGGGAAAAAGATCATAGCGCTTCGGTTCTATGGTCTTTTTCAAATAAGAAAAGCGAGGTAAATTCCATGGATTATATATCATTAATAATAGGTGTATTTTTTCTTGCAGCCTTTGTAGTATATGGTTTAGCAAAGAATCATACACTAAATGTTATAAGTAAAGCAATGCAGAATAAACAATATGATGAAGTCATTGGATTAGCAAACAACAAGATTGATCAGAAATTATTAGGTTCTTATGTTTGTGATTTGTACATACTTCGAGCATTGTTGAATAAAAAGGCAGATGATGAATTTAAGTCTTATCTGTTAGAATGTTTAGATAAACCTTATTCTTTATCACAACGGAAGGATATTCTTGATATATATTATTATCATTTTATCTTTTTGGAAGATAAAGAGTGGTCTTCAAAACTTCTAGATATTATTAGAGAAACTAATGATCCTAACTTTATTCGATACAATGAAGAAGCTTATGGGGTAATGATTAATAAGAATTCAGAATTGCTTGATGATATGATTTATGGAATTGAAAACAAAAAATATTCTGGCTTTGGTTTAGGTGTAGCAGTTTATATGGTGGGAATGCAGTATCTATACTTAGGAGATAAAGAAAATGCCAGAGTTTATATGTACAACAGTTTAAGTTGCTTTCATCAAAAATCTTTTTTCTATGCAAAAGCAAAAGAAAATGTTGATCGTTTGACAGATGAACTAGGGGAAGAAGAATTAACATACTAATATAGAAAAGCCTGTATTATGGACTTATTTCCATAAAGCAGGCTTTTATTTTTCTTCTTTTTCTTTCGCAATGTTTTGAAGCTGAAGTCGAATTTCTCTACGTTTTATACCAGCTTGATATTCTAATTTTTCTTCTTCTGTTTCACAAATTAATCCTGGAACAGTTACTGGCTGATCATTGTCATCTAATGCAACTTCAGTAAGATAAGCTGTATTCACAAGACGGCGTTCTCCATCCTGACCTTCTACATAGCTATCTACTCGAATTTCCATTGATGTGTTACCTACATAAGTTACTTTGCCGTGTAAGACCATTAATTCATTTAAATGAACGGCTTCCTTGAAATTTAGACTATCAATAGAAGCGGTAGTAATATTACAATTACAATGGCGTCTAGCAACAACCCCTGCCAGAACATCAATCCATTCTGTTAATTGTCCGCCAAACAAACGTCCATTTCCATTTAAATGATTTGCCATTACAAGCTGTACATGTTCAGCTTCTGATTCACATACTTTTTTTGCTTTGCGTTCCATAACATCACTTCCTGCTTTAATTTTAACACATATATAAGAAAGAGTGCAGGAGTTTATTAAATTATTTTATCAATAATGCCATATGCAAGAGCTTGTTTGGCATTCATAAAATAATCACGATCGCAATCTGTTTGTATCGTAGTTAAAGACTGGCTGGTATGCTTGCTAAGGATATGATAAAGCCGGTCTTTTAAGCTTGCGATATGAAGGGCAGCGATTTCCATATCTTTTGCCTGTCCCTGCATACCTCCCATTGGCTGATGAATCATAATTTCACTATTACATAATGCACAACGTTTTTCTTTTGATCCAGCACTTAAAATAATAGCTGCCATACTAGCACAGGAACCCATACAAATAGTGCTGATATCGCAAGGAATATAGTTCATGATATCATAAATGGCTAAGCCGGCAGATACACTTCCTCCAGGGGAATTAATGTACATTTGTATAGGTTCTTCACTTATACTGGATAAATATAATAATTGTGAACAGATAGAACTTGACATGGCATCATCAATTTCTCCGGTCATGATAATAATTCTTTCTTTTAGTAAGCAGGAATATAGGTCATATACTCGTTCACTATTAGCATTTCTTTCTATAATTGTTGGCACAAAAAACATATAATCACTCCCATCTCTATATACAGTATGAACAAGACATGCTTTTTAATACAAGAAGGATAAGATGCAATGTATAATTTAGAAAATGCGGGGAAAAATGAATTTGAGAAAATGTGAAAAAAGCGTGTTAAAAAAACGATAAGTGAAATATTTCTCAATTGACATTTTCTTACGAAATACGTATAATAAGAGTGTTAAAAGGAGGACTTTGAAGATGACAGTAAAAGTTGCTATTAATGGATTTGGACGTATTGGACGTCTAGCATTCAGACAGATGTTTGGAGCTGAAGGTTATGAAGTAGTTGCAATCAACGACTTAACTTCTCCAAAAATGCTGGCTCACTTATTAAAATACGACTCTACACAGGGTACATATGCGAAAGCTGATACAGTAGTTGCTGGTGAAAACTCTATCACTGTTGATGGAAAAGAAATCACTATCTACGCTGAAGCTGATGCTAAAAACCTTCCTTGGGGAGAACTTGGTGTAGACGTAGTTCTAGAATGTACAGGATTCTACACTTCTAAAGCAAAAGCTTCTGCACATATCGAAGCTGGTGCTCGTAAGGTAGTTATCTCTGCACCTGCAGGAAATGATCTTCCTACAATCGTGTTCAACACAAACCACGAAACTTTAAAACCAGAAGATACAGTTATCTCTGCTGCATCTTGTACAACAAACTGCTTAGCTCCTATGGCTAAAGCATTAAATGATTTAGCTCCAATTCAGAGCGGAATCATGACTACAGTACATGCTTACACTGGAGATCAGATGACTCTTGACGGACCTCAGAGAAAAGGTGACTTACGTCGTTCTCGTGCTGCTGCTTGCAACATCGTTCCTAACTCAACTGGTGCTGCTAAAGCTATCGGTCT